>NZ_JBITLU010000021.1:0-202417 GCF_044465525.1 Nonomuraea sp. NPDC049646
TAGTTCACTATTACCGGGTTGTGGGGTAATGTGGAGGGGTGTGGGGGGCGCAAAACCCCCCCCCCCCCCCCGGGGGGGGGGGGGGGCGGGGGGGGGCCCGGGGGGGGGCGGGGGGCCGCCCGGAGGGTTCGAAGGTCAGCCGTGGGAGTCGGTGGTCGCGGCGCGCTTGATGCTCAGCTCGTCACCGCCGATGGAGCAGGAGGGGCCGTTCGGGCCGCCGAAGCGGACGGAGTCGAAGAAGTCGCGGAAGGTGATGTAGAAGTTGCCCTTGCCGCGCGGGCCGGTGACGGCCGAGCAGCCGCCGTAGTCGGCCTCGGAGTAGAGATGGATGAGCGTGTCGGAGCGGTTCCAGTCGGACTTGGCGCGGTCGCCCATGCCCAGGGCCGCCAGGTTGGCCGTGCTCGCCTGGAGCTGGACGATGTCGCCGGTGCCGTCGAGACCGGAGAACAGGCAGTAGTTGCCCTCCTGGCAACGGTCGTACCCCGTCGCCGCCTGGGCCGGGGACGCCACTGCGGCCAGCGCGGCCACGGCGATCGGTAACGCCAGAACGTGAAACTTCTTGCCCACCATGCCTCCATGGACGAAACTTTCCTTCGGTCCGAACATACATAGTGAGATCAACTTGCGCTAGACCGTCAGCGTGGACGTTCTTCAGCGGATAATCCGCTACGGGATGAGTTGGTAGCCTCGACGGCATGACTTCGATGGCGCCCTCGCGTACCGAGCACGACCTGTCGTTCCTGCTCGACCACACCAGTCACGTGCTGCGCACCCGGATGGCGGCGGCCCTGGCCGAGCTGGGGCTGACCGCGCGCATGCACTGCGTGCTCGTGCACGCCCTGGAGGAGGAGCGCACGCAGATCCAGCTCGCCGAGATCGGCGACATGGACAAGACCACGATGGTGGTCACCGTCGACGCCCTGGAGAAGGCCGGGCTGGCCGAGCGGCGGCCGTCGAGCACCGACCGGCGGGCCCGGATCATCGCCGTGACCGAGAAGGGCGCACAGGTGGCGCGGCGCAGCCAGGAGATCGTGGACGGCGTGCACGCCGCGGCCCTCGGCTCGATCCCCGACGACGAGCGGGAGGTGCTGGTCCGCGCCCTGAACCGGCTGGTCACCGGCCACCTGGAGACCCCGGCCGAGGCCCCGCAGCCGGTCCGGCGGGCCAGGGAGCGCAGCTGAACAGTTCCGTGGCATATCGTCTGTAATGAAACTATCTGCTACGGTCTCTCCTGTTGCATTCCTTGAACAGGAGACGACCATGTCCCTCACCTCCCGGCGCACCGCCCTGGCCGTGCTGTCGACGTCCGCCTTGATGACCATCCTCGACGGCAGCATCGTCACCGTGGCCATGCCCGCCATCCAGCGCGACCTGGGCTTCTCCCCCGCCGGGCTGAGCTGGGTCGTCAACGCGTACCTGCTCGCGTTCGGCGGGCTGCTGCTGCTGGCCGGACGGCTCGGCGACCTCGTGGGCCGCCGGACGATGTTCCTGGCCGGGAACGCGGTGTTCACCGGCGCGTCCCTGCTGGCCGGCGTGGCGAACAGCGAGGGCCTGCTCATCGCCGCCCGCTTCCTGCAGGGCGTCGGCAGCGCGATGGCCTCGGCCGTGGTGCTCGGCATCCTGGTGACGCTGTTCACCGAGCCGCGCGAGCGGGGCCGGGCGATCGCGGTCTTCAGCTTCACCGGCGCGGCCGGCGCGTCGATCGGGCAGGTGCTCGGCGGCGTCCTCACCGACGCGCTGAGCTGGCACTGGATCTTCTTCATCAACCTGCCGATCGGGCTGGCCACGATCGCGCTGGCACTGCCCGCGCTGCCCGCCGACCGGGGGCTCGGCCTGGCGCGGGGCGCCGACGTGACCGGCGCGCTGCTGGTCACCTCGGGCCTGATGCTGGGCATCTACACCGTGGTCAAGGTCGAGGAGCACGGCTGGCTCGCCGTGCACACGCTGGCGTTCGGCGCGGTGTCGCTGGCCCTGCTCGCCGGTTTCTTCCTGCGCCAGGCCACCGCGCGCACGCCGCTGATGCCGCTGCGCGTGCTGCGCTCCCGCAACGTGATCGGGGCCAACGTCGTGCAGATGCTGACGCTGTCGGCGATGTTCGCCTTCCAGATCATCGTCGCGCTCTACATGCAGAAGGTGCTCGGGTACGGCGCCCTCGCCACCGGCCTGGCGATGCTCCCGGCGGCCGTGGCGATCGGCGGCGTGTCGCTGTTCGTCTCGGCGCGGCTGAGCGCCCGCCTCGGCGCGCCGGCCGTGCTGCTGGCCGGGCTGGTGCTGCTGCTGGCGGCGATGGCCTGGCTCACGCGGGTGCCGGTGGACGCCGACTACGTCACCGACCTGCTGCCGGTCATGGTGCTGATCGCGGGTGGCGGGCTGGCGCTGCCGGCGCTGACCACGCTCGGCATGTCGGCCGCCCGCGCGGACGACGCCGGCCTGGCCTCGGGGGTGTTCAACACCACCCAGCAGATCGGCATGGCGCTGGGCGTGGCCGTCCTGACCACGCTGGCGGCCGCCCGCACGCAGGAGCTGCGCGCCGGCGGGGCGGCCGAGGCGGCGGCGCTGACCGGCGGCTACCACCTGGCCTTCGCCACCTCGGCCGGGCTGCTCGCGGCGGCCGTCGTGGTCGCCCTGGCCGTCCTGCGCCGCCCCCGCGCCGCGGCGGCCGCCGAGGCGTCGCCGATCGACCAGCCCGCCGCCCGCTGACCCCTTCTCACCACGGAACGGAGCCGATCACCATGACCGAGCCCGCGTACGGCCCCGGGCAGGGCCCCGGCGCCCGCCCCCTCATCGAGGACGAGCTCCTGCGGATCCTCGCCCGCCAGCCCTTCGGCGTGCTGGCCACGCTCAAGCGCGACGGCCACCCGCACCTGGCCTCGATGGCCCTGCGCTGGGACGCCGCCGAACGCGTCCTGCGCATCTCCTCCGCCGCGGGCCGCGTCAAGGTGCGCCACCTGCTCGCCGACCCGCGGGCGGCGGTGCACCTCCAGGGCGACGACGTCCTGTCGTACGCCGTCGCCGAAGGACGGGCGGAGGTCTCCGAGCCGTCGCTCACGCCCGGCGACGCCACCGGACGGGAGCTGCTGGAGATGGCCGGCGGCTTCCCCGACCCGGCGGACGAGGCCGCCTTCCTGGCGGAGATGGCCAGGGCCCGCCGCCTGGTCATCAGGATCCGGGTGGACCACCTGTACGGCATCGCCCTCGACGCCGCCTGACCGGCGGCTGCTCCGGCTGACGGCTGCCGGGAGCCGGACGGGCGGGCGGGCGGTCGCGGGGCCCTGTACACCAAACCAAGCGCTTGCTACGCTCCGCCCATGACGTCCACCGTGGTGTGGGGTACCGGCAACGTCGGCCGCGCCGCCATCAGGGCCGTGGAGGCCCATCCCGACCTCAGTCTCGCCGCCGTCGTCGTGCACTCCCCCGACAAGGCCGGCCGCGACGCCGGAGAGCTCGCCGGGCTCGGCCGCGACCTCGGCGTCACCGCCACGGACGACGCCGCCGCCGTCCTGGCCGCCCGCCCGAGGGCCGTCGTGTACGCCGCCTCCGGCGACCTGCGCCCCGACGACGCCCTGGCCGACGTCCTGCGGGCCGTGCGGGCCGGCGCCGTCGTCGTCACGCCCTCCCTGTACTCCCTCTACGACCACCGCGGCGCGCCGCCCGAGCTGCGGGACCAGGTGCTGGCCGCCGTCGCGGAGGGCGGCGGCTCGCTGTTCGCCTCCGGCATCGACCCCGGCTGGGGCAACGACCTGCTGCCCCTGCTGCTCAGCGGCCTCGGCTCGGTCGTGGACGCCATCCGCTGCCAGGAGATCTTCGACTACTCCGGCTACGACCGCCCGGACGCGGTCCGGTACATGGTCGGCATGGGCCAGTCCATGGACTACGAGCCGCCGATGATCGCGCCGACCGTCCCGTCCATGGTGTGGGGCGGGCAGGTACGGCTGATGGCGCGGGCACTCGGCGTCACGCTGGAGGAGATCCGCGAGGTCGTGGAGCGGCGTGCGCTCGACCGCACGGTCACCACCGACGGCATGGGCGTCTTCGAGGCCGGCACCCAGGGCGCGGTGCGGTTCGAGGTGCAGGGCGTCGTCGAGGGCGAGCCGCGCATCGTGATCGAGCACGTCACCCGCATCCACCCCGCCTGCGCCCCCGACTGGCCGCTCCCCCCGGACGGCGGCGACGGCGCCCACCGGGTGATCGTCGAGGGCCGCCCGCGCATCGAGGTCACGATCGAGGCGACCGACGAGGGCGGCAGCCGTTCGGCGGGCGGGAACGCCACCGCGGCGGGCCGGCTGGTGAACGCCATCGACTGGCTCGCCGCCGCGCCGCCCGGCCTGTACGACGCGCTCGACGTCCCGCTGCGCCCCGCGTCCGGCCGGCTCGGAAGGAAGAACCCATGATCGTCGACGTGCCCGGCGGCAAGGACCCGATCGCCTACGTCTGGGGCGAGCTGGTCCCCGGCATCGGGACCGCCGCCTCGAAGTTCTCCATGGCCGTCTACGCCCACACCACGCTGGGCCTGCGCGAGTTCGAGGCGGCCCGGCTGCGGATCGCGCAGATCAACGGCTGCGTCTTCTGCCTCGACTGGCGCACCGAGCGCGACGGCGTCAAGGTCGAGGACGGCTTCGCCGACGCGGTCGCGGACTGGCGCGCCACGGACGCCTTCGACGCGCGCACCCGGCTCGCCGCCGAGTACGCCGAGCGCTACGCCCTGGACCACCACGGGCTCGACGAGGAGTTCTGGTCCCGGATGACCGAGCACTACAGCCAGAACGAGATCGTGGAACTGAGCATGAGCATCGGTTCCTGGTGGGCCTTCGGCCGGCTCAACCACGTGCTGGGCCTCGACACGGCCTGCATGCTGACCGGCGGCCCGGCACCCTCCGTCAGACCGACCGAGTCCGCGTCAGACCGACCGAGCGAGGGCACGTGACATGAACACCAGCCGCCGCACCTTCATCGCCGGAACCGCCTCCCTCCTGGGCGCCGCCGCACTGCCCGGCCGCGCCGCCGCCACCACCGCCGCCGCCGTCACCGCCGCCGGGCCGATCACCGACGGCGCCCGCGTGCCCGTCCTGGTGATCGGCACCGGGTACGGCGGCTCGGTGGCCGCCCTGCGCCTGGCCCAGGCGGGCGTCGAGGTGCACATGATCGAGATGGGCATGGCCTGGGACACCCCCGGCTCGGACGGCAAGATCTTCTGCAACACGCGTGAGCCCGACTATCGCTCGTACTGGCTGCGCACCAGGACCAAGGCGCCGCTCAACTACTTCCTCGGCTTCCCCATCGACCGGGACATCCCCCGCTACACCGGCATCCTGGACGGCGAGGAGTTCGCCGGCATCACGGTCTACCAGGGCCGCGGGGTCGGCGGCGGCTCGCTGGTCAACGGCGGCATGGCCGTCACGCCCAAGCGGGAGAACTTCGCCGCCGTGCTCCCGTCGGTGGACGCCGACGAGATGTACGGCGTCTACTACCCGCGCGCCAACTCCGGCCTCGGCGTCGGCCTGGTGGACCCGGCCTGGTTCGACACCACCGCGTGCTACCAGTACGCCCGCGTGGGCCGCAAGCACGCCCAGCGCTCCGGCTTCCCGTTCACCTTCGTCCCGGACGTGTACGACTGGGACTACATGAAGCAGGAGGCGGCCGGCACGGCCACCCAGTCGGCGCTGGCCGGCGAGATCCTCTACGGCAACAACCACGGCAAGAAGTCCCTGCAGAAGACCTACCTGGCGCGGGCCCGCGCGACCGGCAGGGTGACGATCTCGCCGCTGCACCAGGTCACCTCGGTCGCCCCGGCGGCGGGCGGCGGCTACACCGTCCGGATCGACCAGCTCGCCACCGACGGCTCGGTCACCGCCGCCAAGACCGTCACGGCCGCCCGGGTGTTCTTCGCCGCGGGCAGCGTCGGCACGAGCAAGCTGCTGGTCAGGCTGAAGGCCACCGGCGCGCTGCCGGGGCTGAGCGACGAGGTCGGCAAGGGCTGGGGCGACAACGGCAACGTCATGTGCGGCCGGGCCAACCACCTGTGGGACCCGACCGGCAAGCTGCAGTCGGCCATCCCGTGCGCGGGCATCGACAACTGGACGGCCGGGGGCGCGTTCGCCGAGGTGGCGCCGCTGCCGACCGGGATCGAGACGTACGCCTCGTTCTACCTGTCGATCACCAACACCCCGCACCGGGCGCAGTTCTCCTGGAACGCCGCGACCGGCAAGGTGGACCTGAGCTGGCAGACCGCCTGGAAGCAGACGTCCATCGACATGGCGAAGACGATCTTCGACAAGATCAACGCCAAGGAGGGGACGATCTACCGCACCGACCTGTTCGGCGTGTACAAGATCTGGGGCGACCATCTCACCTACCACCCGCTCGGCGGCGCGGTGCTGAACAGGGCCACCGACAACCACGGCCGCCTGAACGGCTACCCCGGCCTGTACGTCATCGACGGCTCGCTGATCCCCGGCAACACCACGGTGAACCCGTTCGTCACCATCACGGCGCTGGCCGAGCGGAACATCGAGAAGATCATCGCCACCGACCTTTAGCCCAGGGTTTGCCGAAACGGCAACGCAGTTGGCGGGCGGCGGCACGGGCCGCGCATGATCCTGGTGACAGGCCATAACTCATGTGCGTGGAGGAACGATGTCGCAGCTCACCCCGGTCGCCGAGGGCGTCCACCGCCTGGTGCCCTCCCCCGCGGGCCGCGTCCATCTCGTGGAGGCGGGGCAGGGGCCGCTGGTGCTGCTGGTGCACGGCTTCCCCGAGTCCTGGTACTCCTGGCGGCACCAGCTCCCGGCGCTGGCCGCCGCCGGGTACCGGGCGGTGGCGGTGGACGTGCGCGGCTACGGCCGCTCGTCCAAGCCGGCGGACGTGGCCGCGTACCGGATGACCGAGCTGGTCGAGGACAGCGTGGCGGTGGTGCGGGCGCTGGGCGAGCGGACCGCGGTGATCGTCGGCCACGACTGGGGCTCGCCGATCGCGGCCAACAGCGCCCTGCTCAGGCCGGACGTCTTCCGCGCGGTCGCCATGCTCAGCGTGCCGTACACGCCGCGCGGCGGGCCGCGTCCGTCCGAGACGTTCGCCGGCATGGGCGGGACGGACGAGTTCTACGTCAGCTACTTCCAGACCCCCGGCCGGGCCGAGGCCGAGATCGAGCCGGACGTCCGGGGCTGGCTGGCGGGCACGTACGCGGCCCTGTCCGCCGGGACCATGCCGGGCCCGGACGCGCCCCACCCGCTGTTCGTGGCCCCGGGCGGCAGGATGCGCGACCGGTTCCCGGCGGAGGGCACGCTGCCCGGCTGGCTGAGCGAGGCCGACCTCGACTTCTACGCCGCCGAGTTCGAGCGCACCGGCCTGACCGGCGCGCTCAACCGCTACCGCAACATGGACCGCGACTGGGCCGACCTCGCGCCCCACGACGGCGCGCCGATCGTCCAGCCCTCGCTGTTCGTCGGCGGCGCCGAGGACGCCACGACCCAATGGCTCTCCGGCGCGATCGACGCCTTCCCCGCCACCCTGCCCGGCCTGGTCTCCTCCCGTCTCCTGGACGACTGCGGCCACTGGATCCAGCAGGAACGCCCCGACGAGGTCAACGCCATCCTCCTGGACTGGCTCGCCCGGCTCTGACCCGCGACGCCGCGGGCCCGTCCGGGCGAGGCGGGCCCGCGGCGCCGGTCACAGCACGGCTCCCGAGCCCTCGCGGGGCCGCCGGGCGGCCTTGGGCGCGGGCGGCTGGGGGGCCGGACGGCGGTCGTAACGGGCCAGGCCGATGGCCGCCGGGCCGGCCACGAACGACGACGTCAGCGTGCCCACGACGATGCCGGTGACCAGCGCGATGGCGAAGTCACGCAGCGAGTCGCCGCCGAAGACGGCCAGCGCGACCAGCACGAACAGCGCGCCGAGCCCGGTGTTGACGGTCCGCGGCACGGTCTGCAGGATCGCCGTGTTCACCGCCTCGGCCAGCGGCGCGGTGCGGCGGGCGGCCCACAGCTCGCGCACCCGGTCGAACACCACCACCTTGTCGTTGACCGAGTAGCCGACCACGGTCAGCATCGCCGCCAGGAACACGCCGTCCACCGGCTTGCCGAGCCAGGCGAACAGCCCGATCACCACGGCCAGGTCCACCAGCAGCGCCAGCACGGTCGCCGTGCCGAACGTCCAGCGGAAGCGCACCGCCAGGTAGAGGAGCTGCGCCGCCACGGCCACGCCGAGCGCGATGACGGCGTTGCGGCGCAGCTCCTCGCCCAGCGTGGGGCCGATGAACTCGTCGCGCCGCTTGCTCACCTCGCCGCCCTGCCCCTCCAGCGCGGCCTGGACCTTGGCCGGGTCGAGCTGCCCCGCGCGCACGGTGACGCCGTCGGCGGCGGCCTGCACGACCGCGCCCGGATAGCCGGCCTCGCTCACCAGCCGCCGGGCCGTGTCCGCGTCGACCGCCCTGGACGTGCCGAACTCCACGAGCCGGCCGCCGGTGAACTCGACCCCGAAGTCCAGGCCCCGGGTGAACAGCCCGGCCAGCGCCGCGACGACCAGGCCGCCCGCGACCGCCAGCCACACCTTCCTGGCCTTCATGAGCTGGGGGTTGCGCCGGGCCAGCCACGTCCGGACCGCGCCCGGCGAGCCCAGGCCCGACAGGCGCGGCCCGATCCGCCCGATGACGGCCTGGGTGAGCACGCGGGTGATCAGCATGGCCGACACCAGCGAGGCCAGCACGCCGATCGCCAGCGTCACGCCGAACCCCTTGACCGGCCCGGAGGCCAGCCCGAACAGCAGCGCGGCGGCGATGAGCGTGGTGACGTTGGAGTCGGCGATGGCGCTCCAGGCGTTCTTGAACCCCCGGTTCAGCGCCGGGGCGAGCCCGCGGGCCGGGGCCAGGCCGTACTCCTCCCTGGCGCGTTCGAAGACGAGCACGTTGGCGTCGACCGCCATGCCGACGGCCAGCACGAACCCGGCCAGGCCGGGCAGGGTGAACGTCGCCCCCATCGCGACCAGCGCGGCGTAGGAGATCAGGCCGTAGCAGGTGAGCGCGACGGCGGCGAGCAGGCCGGACAGGCGGTAGATCACGATGATGAACAGGGCGGTCAGCACCAGCCCGGCGATCGCGGCCTTGACGCTGGCCTCGATGGCGTCGGCGCCCAGCGTGGGGCCGACCGTCCGCTGCTCGACCAGGTCGAGCGGCACGGGCAGCGCGCCGCCCTTGATCAGCACGGCCAGGTCGCGGGCCTCCTCGTGGGTGAAGGACCCGGTGATCTCGGTGTTGCCGCCCGGGATGCCCGTGCCGCACGGCACGGACGGGTCGAGCTGCGGCGAGGAGATGATCTTCTTGTCGAGCACGATGGCGACGCGCCGCTTCGGGTCGCCCGCCGGCTGGCAGGCGGCCGCGCCGGTCATCCGCTGCCAGGCGTCGGCGTCGCGGAAGTCGACCGTGACCGACCAGCCGGGCCCGCGCTGGGGGTCGCTGCGCTCGGTGGCGTCGCTGACGCCGTCGCCGCTGATCGCCGCCGGGCCGAGCGCGAGCGGGCTGCCGCTCTCGTCGGGCAGCGCGGTGGCGTCGCCGGCCTTGCCGGGGCCGGTGACCGGGTGGAAGGCGAGCTGGGCGGTGCGGCCGATGACCTCGGCCGCCTTGCTCGGGTCGAGCACGCCGGGCAGCTCGACGATGATCCGCTTGTCGCCGGAGCGGGCCAGGGTGGGATCGACGACCCCCAGCGCGTCCGCCCGGCGGCGGAGCACGTCGAGGGCGCGGTCGGTGGCCGAGGAGTCGGCCGTGACCGTCGGGGAGTCTCTGGCCTCGAAGACGAGCTGGGTACCGCCGCGCAGGTCGAGGCCGAGGCGTGGCGTGGCGGTGAGGGACAGGATGATCGAGGTCGCGATGACGGCGAACGCCGCCAGCGCGCGCCACATGGGCGCACGTGACATGAGGCCTCCACAGGCTCAGGTGTGCGGAAGAGGGATCTTCAGAGCACCGTGGAGGGAGGCGCGCGGGCCGCCGCCGCGCCCCGGGCGCGGTCGGCGGCGGCACGGACGGCGGGCCGCCGGACGACGGCCGACCAGACGTGGAGCAGCCGGGCCGGAGCCGCGGCGGGCAGTGCCTGCCCGCCGGGCCCGGCCTGGTCGTGCCCCGCCTGCCTGACCTGCGCGAGCGGAGGCGGCGGCGGGGTGGAGCCGAGCTGGGCGACGGCGGGCCGGTCGGCCGCCGCCTGGATCGCCGTGACCTGCGTGACGGCCTGCGTGACGGCCTGCGTGACGGCCGGGGCGGCGACCTGGGCGGCGATCTGGGCATGGCCCGTCGCGGGAAGCAGCCACGACAGGACGAGAAGCAGCGCGGCGGGCAGCCTGGTGCGCACCTCGCCTCCTTCCCGTCGTGACCGTCGCCCCTACCGTAGCCCGCCGCCGGGCCGCTCAGGGCAGGGTGCGCAGGTACGTCGGCGGTCTGCGGACCTGGGTGGCCTGCTCGAAGGCGTATCCGAGGGCGATCAGGGACGGCTCGGAGAACCGCCCGCCGAAGAACGTGACGCCGAGCGGCAGGACGCCCCCGGCGTACCCGGCCGGGACGGTGACCGCCGGGTAGCCGGAGATCGCCGAGGGCGCGGAGGAGGAGACGAAGCCGGTGAAGTCGTCGCCCTTGGTCAGGTCGGTCAGCCAGGCCGCGTGGTTGGTGGGGGCGAGCAGCGCGTCCAGGCGGCCGGCGGCCATCGCCGAGTCGATCGCGCGGCGGGCCAGCGTGGTGGCCTGGTCGCGCAGGGCGCGGTAGGCGGGGTCGTCCAGGTCGCCGGTGGTGGCCTGCGCCTGCTCGAAGATCTCCTGGCCGAAGTGGCGCAGCTCGGTCCGGGCGTGCCGGCGGTTGAAGTCGATCAGCCCGGCCAGGTCGGCGGGGTGCCGTCCGGGGGTGGCGGCGAGGTAGGCGTTCAGGTCGTGCTTGAACTCGGTCAGCAGCGCCGGGAACTCGGCCTCGCCGGCCTGGTCCATGCCCTCCAGCTCGACGTCCACCACCGTCGCGCCGCGGGCCCTGAGGGTGACCACGGCGGCGTCCAGGGCGGCGCGCACCTCCTGGTTGTCGCCCGCGACCGAGCGCCACACGCCGACGCGGGCGCCGTTCAGCGCGCCGGGACGCAGGGCCTTGAGGTAGTCGCGGTCACCGCCCGGGACGGTCGCGGGGTCGCGCGGGTCCGGCCCCTGGATGGCCGAGAGCACGGCGGCGGCGTCGGTGAGGTTCCTGGTGATCGGCCCCGCGGTGTCCTGCCGGGCCGAGATCGGCACCACGCCGGCCCGGCTGACCAGCCCGATCGTGGGCTTGATGCCGACCACGCCGTTGATCCCGGCCGGGCAGACGATCGAGCCGTCGGTCTCGGTGCCGATGGTGACGGCGGCCAGGGTGGCGGCGGCGGCGACCGCCGAGCCGCTGCTCGACCCGCAGGGGTTGCGGTCGAGGACGTAGGGGTTGTTGGTCTGCCCGCCGATCGCGCTCCACCCGCTGGAGGACGGGCTGGAGCGGAAGTTGGCCCATTCCGACAGATTGGCCTTGCCCAGGATCACCACGCCGGCCGCCCGCAGCCGCTGGACGAGGAACGCCTCCGCGGCCGGCCGGGCGCCGAGCAGCGCCTGCGAGCCGGCGGTGGTGCGCAGCGGCGCGGCAGTGTCGATGTTGTCCTTGAGCAGGACCGGGACGCCTTCCAGCGGCCCGTGCGCGCCCCTGCGGCGGCGCCGGTCGCTGCGCTCGGCCTCGCCCAGCGCGCCGGGGTTGGTCTGGACGACCGCGTGCAGCAGCGGGTCCACCGCGCGGATGCGGTCGAGGTAGAAGCGGGTCAGCGTCACCGCGTCGAAACGGCCCTGGTCCATGGCGCGTTGCAGGTCGAGCACGGTGGCGCGGTCGAGGTCCAGCCCGCGCAGGACGGTGCCGGCGGACGGCGGGGCCGCCTCGCGCGCGTGCGCGGGGACGGCCGCGGTCAACCCGGCGGCGAGCGCGAGCGCCAGAGCGGCGGCCGCCCGGCGTGCGGGCTTCAGGAGAGTCATGGCTGACGAGCGTAGCCAGGATGCTTTCCCGGGAAAATATTCCAATTCGTATATATCCGCCACCCTCGGCCGGCCCCCTCGGTCCGGCCCGCACCCCCGAGCACGGGGCGGGGCCGGCGGCGGGGTGTCAGGGGCAGCCCGTGGCGGCGAAGGCCGTGAACTGGCTGACCTCGTTCCTGCTGAAGTTGTCGTCCGAGCCGATCACCAGCGTGCACTCCCCGCTGGCCAGCCGCGGCCCCCAGGCCATGGCCTCCAGGTTCTGCACCGGCGGCCGGAAGTCGCCCAGGTCGTAGACCAGCCGCTTGCTCACCGGCCGGTACCCCGCGCTCAGGTCGTCCCGGTCGAGCACGTTGGTCGCGCCCCTCATGTCGATCTCGTACAGCTTGACCTTGTAGTCGACGCCCTCGATCCAGGAGCGTTCCAGGGCCAGGTAGCGGTGGTCGTCGATGGGCAGGATCTCCGAGACCCCGCTGTCGGACTCCCCGGTGGGCGGCACCGGCGCGGCCGGGAGCGCGTCGAGCGGGTAGACGAACTGGCCGCGCGGGACGCCCCGCCGGTCCCACACGGTGAGCCGGGCGGGCGCGCCGTGCTCGGCCGTCGGCGGCTCGCCGTCCTCGTACCGCGGACCCTCGGTCATCGCCGTGATCCGGCGGGCGGTGACGGCCAGGCCCTCGAAACCGGCGTTGCGCCGCGGGCCGTGCTCGGTGGTGGTCAGGCGCAGGTTGCCCGGCAGGCGCAGGTCCCCCTGGTGGCGGCCCTGAAGGTCGGCGGCGCGCACGCCGGAGGCGGCCAGTGGCAGGCCGGGGTGGCCGGCGTCGGGGCGGTCGCCCTCGTCGCCCCACAACAGCCGGCCGGACCAGCGGTCGTACCTGATGGACTCGGGGTCGGCCGAGCCGGGCTTGCCGTAGCCGGGGTAGGGGGTGCCGTCCCGCCTGGTCAGCGTGGTGACCCCGGTCAGGCTGATGCCGGTGAACGCGCCCGAGTCCCGGTCGATGTCCAGGCGGGCGGTGTAGAAGCGGGCCGGGCCGTAGCGCCAGCGGTCGTCGGAGATCAGATACCAGGCACCGGTGCGCGGGTCGCGGTCGATGCCCGACACCCCGCCGACGGTGGTGCCGTCGAACTGCATCAGGTACGGCAGCCGCTGCTCCCCGAGATACCGGGTGATGCGGACCTCCTCCCGCGGGGCCGCCCAGGCGGGCTGGGTGACGCTCATGGCGACCGCGCACGCGACCGCGAACCCCGTGATTCTTCGCATTCCGTCCCCTGTGTCGTTCTGGTTACGTGGAGTGACCGGGGGACATGAAATCGCGCCCGCGCCCGCCGGGGCGACCGGGACACGCCGCCGCCCGCGCGTCTTTGCCTGGCGGGCCGTGGACAGGCGGGTGGCGCACGGGCCACCGTCTCCTCACTCCGGCGCGCGAGGCGGCGGAAACCGTCGGTGCCCGCCCGCACACTCAGCGCATGCCCGATGAGCCTCTGGAACTCGGCGAGATCACCGTCTCCGACTGGTACGCCCACAACGACAAGATGGCCGAGGTCGGCTTCCTGACCATCGCCAGACGCCTGCCCTCGCTCGTGCGCCAGGCGATGAGCATGTCCTGGCGGGCCGGCCCCCGCGACACCGTGGCCACCATCGCGCTCAACCTCCTCGGCGGCGTCTTCACCGCCTTCGGCCTGCTGGCCACCACCGGCGTGCTGAGCGCCCTGTTCAGCGAGGGCCCGACCCCCGACCGCGTGCTGGCCGCGCTGCCCAGCCTCGTCCTGGTCGGCGCGGCCGCCGTGCTGCGCACGGTGGTGCAGGCCGGCGCGGGCTGGGCGCAGTCGCGCCTGACCCCGCAGATCTCCCGCCACACCGAGGAGCGCCTGTACGGCCTGACCAGCCAGGTGGAGCTGGTCGCCTACGACGACCCGGAGTTCCACGACAGCCTCGAACGCGCCAACATGCGCGGCGTCAGCGTGGCGAGCTCGGTGGTCAGCTCGGCCATCAACGTGGTCACCGCGGCCGTCGGCATCGCGGCGGCGGCCGGCGTGCTGGGCGTGCTCCACCCGGTGCTGCTGCCGCTGCTGCTGCTGGCGGTGCTGCCCGACGCGTGGGCCACCGTGCGCGGCGCCCGCATGCGCTACTCGACGATGTACTCCCTCATCCCCGCCCGCCGCCGCAAGTGGATCATCGCCGAGCTGCTGGCCGAACGCGAGCCCGCCGCCGAGGTGCGCTCGTTCACCATGCGCGGCTTCCTGCTGCGCATGTACGACGCCGTCGCCAGGGCCGAGCAGGAGGTGCTGCTCAACCTGGCCAGGCGCCAGACCGTGGCCGGCCTGGTCGGCGAGGCCCTGGGCGGCCTCGGCACCGCCCTGGTCTACGTCGCGCTGGGCGTGCTGCTGGCCGTGGCGGCGATCCCGCTCGCCGTCGCGGGCACCGCGGTGCTGGCCATCAGGACCGGCCAGTCCTCGCTGGCCAACCTCCTGTACGCCACCAACCGCCTCTACGAGGACGGCCTGTACTTCACCGACTTCCTCCAGTTCTGCGCCGACGCCGAGCGCCGCGTGCCCGCCGCCCGCTCGGCGGCCGTGCCCGAGGGGTTCGAGCGCATCGTGGCCGACGACGTGACGTTCGCCTACCCGGGCGCCGACCAGCCCGCGCTGCGCGGCGTGACGGTCGAGATCAAGCGCGGCGAGGTCATCGCGTTCGTGGGCGAGAACGGCTCAGGCAAGACCACCCTGGCCAAGATCCTTTCCGGCCTGTACGAGCCCGACACCGGCACCGTCTCCTGGGACGACGTCGACCTGGCCGACGTGCCCCCCGACGACCTGCGCCTGCGCACGGCCGTCATCGCCCAGGACCACACCCGCTGGCCGCTCACCGCCCGCTACAACATCACCATGGGCACCGACAAGGGCGAGCCCGCCCTGGTCGCGGCGGCCTCGGTCGCCGGGGCCGACGAGGTGGTCGCGGGCCTGCCCCACGGCTACCGCACGCTGCTCGACCGCCGCTTCAAGGACGGCTGCGAGCTGTCCGGCGGCCAGTGGCAGCGCGTCGCGGTCGCCAGGGGCTTCCACCGCGACGCCGACCTGCTCATCTGCGACGAGCCCACGGCCGCCCTCGACGCCCGCGCCGAGCACGCCCTGTTCGAGCGCATCCGCGACCACTCCGAAGGCCGTACGGTGCTGCTCATCACCCACCGCCTGGCCAGCGTGCGCTACGCCGACCGGATCTACGTCCTCGACCACGGCAAGGTCACCGAGCAGGGCGACCACCAGGCGCTGATGGCGCTCAACGGCCTCTACGCCGACCTCTACACCCTCCAGGCCGCCGCCTACCGCTGACCCGTCTCACCGCTGTCCCGTCTCACCGCTGTCCCTGCCGGACGCCGGACCTGCGGGGCTTGCGCTTGGCGACCGGCAGGGTGCGGCGTCCGTGGTACCGGGGGACGGCGGCCGGCCGCATGCCGGCGGGGTGGGCCTTCTCGTCGGGGAAGACCCACTTCCGCAGCGCCCAGAAGCGGAAGACCATGGCGACCAGCGTGCCGACGACCTGCGCGCTCACGAAGTCGGCGATCTCCTGGGCCGCCAGGCCCACGTCGGGGGCCTCCAGGCGGAACACGTAACGGGAGATCCACAGCGGCGCCGAGCTGAGCACCAGGCCGATGCCGCTGACCAGGAAGAACAGCCCCGCCTCGTGGCGGCGCTCGCGGCCGCCCCTCAGCCGGAACGACCACTCGCGGTTGAGCACGTAGGACACGATCGTCGCCACGAGCACCGCGATGATCTTCGCGGTCACCGGCTTCGGTTGCAGGACGGTCAGCTTCAGCCCGTAGAACACCGCGTTGTCCACCACGAACGTCGCCCCGCCGACCACCGCGAACTTCAGCAGTTCACGGTGCCTCAGCACGTGCGCCTGCAGCGGCGCCGGCAACCTCGCGAGTACTGCTTTTGCGATTCGGAGCACTCTCGATCTTCTCATCAGTCCGGACCGCGCAGGACGACGCTCACCCCGTGCCGGGCCGGAACCGGGGTCAACGGCGGGCGCGCTTCTGACACGGCGGCCATCCCGTTCTGACCGGGCGTTGCAAGGCGGGCCTCCCGATGGTGCACTCAAGGACGTTGGTTCCGACCTGTGTTCAGGCCGCCAGCGGGAGCGAGGGCCGGCGGCGGACCTCGAAGGGAGAACCGTGAGACGATTACGTCCTCTGCTGCTGTTCCTGCTCGCCGCCCTGCTCGCCGCCCTGGTCCCGGCCTGTGGCGGGGCCGCGCCCGGCGGCTTGCGGGCGGCCGGTTCGGGCGCGCCGCCGGAGAGGATCAGGATCGGCGTCATCCCGATCCCCGACAGCGCGCTGGTCCACCTCGCCCGCGACCGCGGCTACTTCGCGGCCGAGGGGCTGTCGGCCGAGCCGGTGACCGTGCAGGGCGGCGGCCCGGCGATCGACCGGATGAAGGGCGGCGCCCTGGAGTTCGGGCTGGTCAACTACGTGACGGCGGTCTCGTACCAGCGGCGCGAGCCCGGACGGCTGAAGCTGGTCGCCGACGCCTACCACGCCGCGCCCGGCGCGTTCCAGCTCTTCGTGGCGCACGGCAGCCCGATCAGGAGCCCGCGCGACCTGCGGCACACCGGCGGCGCGAAGAAGAGCGTCGCGGTGGCCACGCTGCGCTCGGTCGGCACGCTGAGCGCCGAGACCGTGCTCGCCGCGGCCGGGGTGCCGGCGGACGACGTCGCGTTCAAGGAGATCCCCCTGCCCGACATGCCGGCCGCGCTGGCCGCGCACGCGGTGGACGTGGCGTGGATGACCGAGCCGTTCATCACCGCCTACAGCCGGCAGGGCGGGCGGTCGCTGGGCGACGCCATGGCGACGATCACGCTCGGCACGTTCCCCGCCACGCTGGAGCCCGAAGGGCTGCAGTCGGTGGTGGACGCCATGGTGAGGTTCGGTTACCTGCCCGCGCCGCTGCGGGCCGAGAGCATGATCGTCCGGCCGGCCCGGGAGTCGGGGAAGGGGAACCCATGAGCGAGACGCCGGAGCGGGCGCGGGTGCTGCGCCTGATCGACGACTTCATCCTGTACGCCGCCGTCCGGGCCGCGCTGCGGCTGTCGGTCTTCGACCTGCTGGCCGCCGGGCCGTGCGCCGTGCACGAGCTGGCCGACGAGATCTCCGCAGGCGGCGCGGGCCGTCCGGACGAGCTGCTGCTCGGCCGCCTGCTGCGCGCGCTGGAGCACCTGCGGCTGGTCGAGCGGGACGCCCGCGGCCGCTACCTGCTCACCGGCGAGGGCGACCTGCTCACCAGCGGCCGCGACGACTCGCTGGCCCCCGCCGCGCTGATGTGGGGCGAGGAGCTGTGGCGCGACTCGGCCGACCTGCTGCACCGGACGATCACCAGGGGCGCGCCCGCCGCGCTGGAGCTGCACCAGGTGGACTCCCCCTACGCCTGGCTGGGCGCCCGGCCCGCCGCCGGCGCCCTGTTCAACGAGTTCATGGCCACCCGCAGCGTCACCGTGGCCCGCGCGCTCGCCGAGCAGGACGTGACCGGCGTGGACGCGGTCGCCGACATCGGCGGCGGCACCGGCATCGTCCTGGCCACGATCCTGGCGGCCCACCCGCGGCTGCGCGGCGTGCTGTTCGAGCTGCCCGAGGTGGCCGCCCAGGCCCGACGTCACCTGGACGGGCGGGCGGGCGTCACGGTGGCCGAGGGCGACATGTTCACCGACCCGCTGCCCCGGGCGGGCCTGTACCTGCTGGGCAACATCCTGCACAACTACCCCGACGAGCAGGCCGCCAAGCTGCTGGCGCGGCTGGCGGCCCTGATGGACGGCCGCGCCGAGCTGTGGATCGTGGACGCCGTCCTCGACGACGACCCGCACCGCTCGCCGACGTCGGCGGTCGCGCTGGACATGAAGATGCTCACGCTGTTCAGCGGCGGGCAGGAACGCACGCTGACCGAGGTCGAGAGCCTGCTGGGGGCCGCGGGGCTGCACGTCGCCCGCACCGAGCCGCTCCC
This sequence comes from Nonomuraea sp. NPDC049646, assembly GCF_044465525.1. Classification (NCBI taxonomy): domain Bacteria; kingdom Bacillati; phylum Actinomycetota; class Actinomycetes; order Streptosporangiales; family Streptosporangiaceae; genus Nonomuraea; species Nonomuraea sp. NPDC049646. The sequence goes on from NZ_JBITLU010000021.1 coordinate 17,986, forward strand.
CCACGGCCTGCACCTGGTGGTGGCCAGGCAGCGCCCGGCTCCGGCGTGAGGCCCCGGCCGCCGCGCATCCGCGGCGGCCGTCGGCGAGACTGGCGGCCACGGGCGGTGGCCCGGGCCGCTCGGCGGTGCTGATCTTGGGCTTCCCGCCGCTTCGCGGCTTCTGCAAGTATGCGATCGAGGTATTCGATCATGGAAGAGGGGAGACGCGACGTGGCGGAGGCCAACGTGGGCGTACGGCGATTACTTGCGGACTCCGGGGAGCCGCGCGGATGGGTCCCGCTCCGGGCCGATCTCGTCACGGCGCTGCTGGGAGTCTGGTTCGGCGTCGGGCTGATGATCGACGCCTGGGCCCACACCAACCGCAGCGACCTGGAGACGTTCTTCACGCCGTGGCACGCGGCGTTCTACTCCGGGTTCGCGGCGGTGTCCGGCTGGATCATCTGGCAGGTGTTCCGCAACGTGCGGCTCGGCCGGCAGGGGGTCGCGGCCGTTCCCCAGGGTTATCTGGCCGGGCTGGTCGCCGTCCCGGCGTTCGCGCTCTTCGGGCTGGCCGACATGACCTGGCACACCGTGCTCGGCATCGAGACGAGCGTCGACATCCTGTTCAGCCCGTCGCACCTGGGGCTGATCGTGACCATGCTGCTCATCATCACCACGCCGCTGCGCTCGGCCTGGAACGCCCCCGACGTCGGCGTCCGGCCCTCGCTCGGGCGGCTGTTCCCGGCGCTGGCCGGGCTCGCGTTCGCGGCCACGCTGGTGTCGCTGTTCCTGTCGTACGGCGACGCGCTGCAGTACCGGTCCGCGCGCGTCGTCGTGGCGTTCTCCAGCGTGGACGGGCCGGGCGCCGAGCATCTGGCCACCTCCATGGTCATCAGCAACGTCGTCCTGCTGGCCCCGGTGCTGCTGGTGGCCCGGCGCTGGAACCTGCCGTTCGGCGCGGTGACCGTCATGTACACGATCGCCGTCCTGATGCCCGGCGCGCAGACGGCGTTCGAGAACGCGTCGACGCTGCTCACGTTCGTCGCCGCGGGCCTGGCGAGCGACGTGCTGATCCGCCTGCTGCGCCCGTCCGGCGCGCGGCGGGGCGCCTACTGGGCCTTCGCCGGGCTGTCGGCCTTCGTCACCTGGTCGCTCTACATCGCCGTCGCCTCGGCCGCCGTGGGCAGACTGCCCGCGGTGCCCGAGCTGTGGACCGGCGCGCCGGTGGTGGCCGGGCTGATCGGCCTGGCGCTCGGGGCGCTGTTCCTGCCGAACGCGCTCCCCGCGGCCGCGGCCGACGCCGGACGGGCATGATCCGGCCGCTCCGGGTCCTGTGTCTCGTCGCCGCACTCCTGCTCGCGGGCGCCGCCCCGGCCGCGGCCCACAACGTCACGGCCGGCGCGGACCTGCGCTTCGCCCAGACCATCGCCGGCGCCGAGCTCACGGTCGTGATCAAGGGCACGTCGCGGGTGCCGGGGCCGCTGCTGATCGGCGTGATCGCCTACGAGCCGGCGACCGGGCCGCCGATCGGCCTGGAGGTGCGCTCGGCCGAGGACGGTCACCGGGCGACGGCCACCGCGCAGCCGTCCGCCACCCCCCGGTACGTCAAGCTGACGGTCGAGCGCACCGGGCCGCACGAGCTCAGGCTGACGGCGGGGGGCGAGGTCGCCGTGCTGCCGTTCCGCGTCCTGGTGGACCGCGGTTCCGCCGGCGAGTTCCTGATCTACGGCGGCCTGCTGGTGGCCGGGCTGCTGCTGGTGGGCGGCCTGCTCACCGGGGCGCTGTCGCGCCGGACCCCGGCGATGCTGCTGGCCGGGGGCGCGGCGGCCGCGGTGACGGTGGCCGCGATGGTCGTGGTGTTCGAGCCCTCGCTGCCGCCCCCGCCGCCGGACGGCGCCGCCCCGGCGGTCGGCACGCCGGCCCCCGGACGGCCCTTCGCGCAGGGACAGGTGACGACCGTCCCGGCCCGACCGGCGGCCGGCCAGGAGTTCACGCTGCGCCTCGACCTCACCGACGGCTCGACCGGGCATCCGGTGGACGACCTCGTCCTGCACCACGAGGCGCTCGCCCACCTGGTGGTCACCAGCGAGGACGGCGCCTACTTCCGGCACCTGCACCCGCTGCGCACCGCGCCCGGACGGCTGGAGGTCCGGCTGCGCGCCGACCGGCCGGGCCGGTTCCTGGCCTACGCCGAGCTGGAACGCGAGGACTCCGGCGGCCAGCTGCTCGACGGCGAGTTCCGGGTCGCCGGGCCCGCGGTGGCCGCGCCGCCGCCGGTGACGCCCGCGACGGGGGGCACGCCGGTGATGCGGCCGTCCGTGCCGGTGGCGGGGCGTCCGGCGGCCGTCGAGGTGGGGCTCGGGGTCACGCCGCGGCAGTGGCTGGGCATGTCGGGGCACCTGATCGTGCGCAGCCAGGACGGCGCGTTCCTCGGCCACGTCCACGAGATGGGCGCCCCCGCGCCCCGGCTGCGCTTCACGTTCAGCTTCCCGGCGCCGGGCCGCTACCTGGCCTGGGCGCAGTACGCGGCCGACGGCCGGATCGTGACCGTGCCGTTCACCGTCGAGGTCGCGGAGGCTGTCCGATGAGGCGGATCCTGGCCGTCGCCGCCCTGCTGGCCGCGGCCCTGGCGGTGTTCCTGTACGTGCGCGGCTCGGCGCCCGTCCCGCTCACCCTCACCAGCACCGGCGAACGGTACGCCGTCACCGTCCTGATCCCGCGGCCGACGACGGGCCGCGTGACGGCCGAGGTGCGGGTGACCGCCGGCGACCCGCACACGGTGGCGCTGTCCACGGTGATGCCGGGCATGGGCCACGCCACCCCGGAGATCGTCGCAGACCCGCGGCAGCCGGGCCGTTACGTGGCCGAGGGCGAGTTGTTCCCGATGGCCGGGGTGTGGGAGCTGTCGGTCCGGCTGAGCGGCGCGGCGGGAGAGGAGGTGCTGGTGGTGAAGGCGCCGATCACGGGATAGGAGGCCGCTCTTGACGTATGAAATGAACGATCTTTTAATTCGTCCATGGGACGTATCGCCGGCGTCACCGCCGCCGAGACGCGGGAACGCCTGCTGCGCGCCGCCGCGGACGTCTTCGCCAGGCGCGGCTACGACGGCACCCGCGTCGCCGACATCGCCGCCGCCGCCGGGGTGAGCAACGGCGCCCTGTACGCCCACTTCGGTTCCAAGGCCGGCCTGCTCGTGGCCGCGCTGGGCGCGCACGGGCGGCGGCTGATGGACGGCCTGTTCGCCGACGACCCCGGCCGGCCGGTCGCCGACCTGCTCGTCGCCGCCGGCCGCCGCCTCCCCCGCCCCCTGGACGCCGGCGGCGACCTCGTCGTCGAGGCGCTGGCCGCCGCCCGCCGCGACGAGGACGTGGCCCTGCCCATGCGCGACTACGTCGGCGAGCGCGTCCGCCGGCTGGCCTGCCTGGTCCGCGCCGGCCAGGACGGCGGCGAGCTGGACCACGCGCTGTCACCGGAGGCGATCGCCCATTTCTGCCTCCTGCTCGCGATGGGCAGCGCGCTCATCGCCCCCGACCCCCACCAGGTGGACGAGGAGGAGTGGGCCAGGCTGCTCATCCGCGTCGTCGCCGCCCTCTCCCCCGCCCCACCGCACGAAGGAACGCCGTGAGAGTACAGATCGACCCCGAGCGCTGCCAGGGACATGGCCGCTGCTACGACCTCGCCCCCGACCTGTTCGGCGAGGACGACGAAGGTTACGGAACGGTCCTGCGCGACGGCGAGGTGCCGCCCGGCCAGGAGCGCACGGCGCGGCTGGCCATCTCCAACTGCCCGGAGCGGGCGATCGACCTGCTCGGGGAGGCGTGACATGAGCGTGGACGAGCGCTTCGTCAAGGGCTTCGGCGAGCCCGGCGACGACGAGGAGATCGGCACCCGCAGCGAGATCGTCACCGGCCCGGTCTCGGACTGGGCCACCGACTTCTCCCACCTGGAGCCGGAGTGGGCCGCCGACCCGTACCCCATCCAGGACGACCTGCGGCGGCGCTGCCCGATCGCGCACACCGACCGGTTCGGCGGCGGCTGGCTGCCCACCCGCTACGAGGACGTCGCGGCCGTCGCCTACGACACCGAGCGGTTCTCCTCACGCTCGATCATCATGAGCAACTTCCGGCCGCCGCGGGAGAGCGCGCCCGTGGGCGGCACGCCGCCGATCTCGTCCGATCCGCCCTTCCACCACGACGCGCGCAAGCTGCTGCTGCCCGCCTTCACCAAGACGGCGGTCGCCAGGCGGGAGGAGTCGACGCGGGCGCTGTGCCACGAGCTGATCGACGGCCTGGAGGGCCAGGACGTCGTGGACGCCGCCCGCGACTACGCCCAGCACATCCCGATGCGGGTGATCGCCGACATGCTGGGCTTCCCGCCCGAGGACGGCCCGCGCTTCCGCGAGTTCATCGAGAACGCCCTGGAAGGCGTCAACCTGCCGCCCGAGCAGCGGACCGCCAACATGGGACGGCTCTTCGACTACCTGCTGGACCAGATCCGCGACCACGTGCAGCACCCGCGCGACGACCTCACGACCTACCTCGTCGAGGCCGAGCTGTACGGCCACAAGCTGGAGGCCGGGCACGTGGCGGGCACGATCGCCCTGCTGCTCATCGCGGGCATCGACACCACCTGGAGCGCGATCGGGGCGTCCCTGTGGCACCTGGCCAAGACCCCCGCCGACCGCGAACGCCTGGTCGCAGAACCCGCCCTCCTGCCCACCGCCATGGAGGAGTTCCTGCGCGCCTACGCCCCCGTCACCATGGCCCGCCTCGTCAAGAACGACATGCACTGGAACGGCGTCGACATGAAAGCCGACGACTGGGTCCTGCTCTCCTTCCCCGCCGCCAACCGCGACCCCGCCCACTTCGACCACCCCGCCGACATCCGCATCGACCGCGAGGTCAACCGCCACGCCGCCTTCGGACTCGGCATCCACCGCTGCGTCGGCTCCCACCTGGCCCGCATGGAACTACGCACCGCCCTCGACGTCTGGCTCCAGCGCATCCCCGCCTTCACCCTCGCCGACCCGGGCGCCGTCACCTGGGCGGCGGGCCAGGTCCGCGGCCCCCGCACCCTCCCGCTCCGCATCACCTGACCCTCCCTCGGTCGCCGTCCCCGGCCCGGGACGGCGTGGCCGCTCAGGCCGCTTCGGCCGTCACCAGGAACAGCAGGGCCGAGGCCAGGAAGGGGCGGGAGCGCAGGTCGTCGAACCACTCCTCGGCGCCGGGTTCGAGGTATCCGGCGCCGACGGCCCTGCCCAGGTTGCGGCGCAGGCCGAGGACCTGGTCGGCGGTGTCCAGGTCGCGGAAGACCGGCGCGACCGTCGTCACCGACCGGACCGCGAGGCCCGCCTCCTCGCAGCGCCGGGCCAGGCCGCGGCCGAGCGTGCCGTGGCGGACCATCTCGGTGGAGATGAACCGGGCCAGCGTCCGGCCGACGTCCGGGCGCGGGGAGTCGATCAGCATGCCCTCCCAGTCGGGCTCGGCCATGACGATCCGCGCCCCGGGACGCGCCACCCGGCGGAACTCCGCCAGCACCCGCGCCGGGTCGTCCACGTGCTGGAGCACCCGGTCGGTACGGGCCCGGTCGATGCTCCCGTCCGCGAGCGGCAGCGCGTGCACGTCCCCGGGACGGACCTCGACCTGGGGCCGTCCGGCCAGCCGGGCGGCCGCCTCGGCGACCATCGCCGGGTCGCGGTCGAGGCCGATCACCCGTCCGGCGGGGGTGACGGCGTCGGCCATGGCCGCGAGGTCGGTCCCGGGGCCGCAGCCGAGGTCGAGCACGGTCTGCCCGGGCCGCAGGTCCAGCAGTTCGAGTACCTGCCGCTTGTACCCCCTGCCGACGTCCGTCGAGGCGACGTGGTCGAGGTAGGCGATGGGGTCGGGGCGGGAGGCGGGATCAATGTCGATCATGAACCCAGCCAACCAGACGAGCGCGCAGATCCCGGGGACACGGGGTGAAGATTCCGTGCACCCGAGCCCCCGGGGGTTAAGAGGGTCAGGTGCGGCGCAGGCGCCACAAGGAGGTGACCTCGGTGGCGCGGGCCGCGTGCAGGGGGTCGGTCCGGTCGGCGGCGCGCGGGTGGCGCGGCCGGGTCCGGAGCCGGTCCACGACGCGCAGGCCCGCGCTCGCGAAGGCGGACAGCAGTTCGGCACGGGTCCGTAACCCCAGCCGTTCGGCCAGGTCCGACAGGATCAGCCAGCCCTCGCCCTGCTGGGTCAGGTGCTCGCCGAGGCCGTCGAGGAAGCCCCGGAGCATGCGGCTCCCCGGGTCGTAGACCGCGTGGTCGAGGGGCGAGACCGGCTTGGCCGGGAGCCACGGCGGGTTGCAGACGACGAGCGGCGCGCGTCCGGGCGGGAAGAGGTCGGCCTCCAGGACGCCGACCCGGCCGGACAGCCCCAGCCGTCGCAGGTTGTCGCGGGCGCAGGCCACGGCGCGCGGGTCGCGGTCGGTGGCCACGACGCGCTCGACGCCTCTGCGGGCGAGGACGGCGGCGAGCACGCCCGTCCCGGTGCCGACGTCGAACGCCCCGGCGCGCGAGACCAGCGGGGCCGCGGCCACCAGATCGACGTACTCGCCGCGCACCGGTGAGAAGACGCCGTAGTGGGGGTGGATGCGGGCGTTCAGGGCGGGCACCTCGACGCCTCGCCTGCGCCACTCGTAGGCCGCGACGACGCCCAGCAGCTCGCGCAGCGAGATCACCGAAGCCTCGGTCGCGGGCCCGTAGACCTGCGCGCAGGCGTTCCGCACGTCGGGGGCGCGCCGCAGGGGGACGCCGTGGTCGGGGTCGAGCGGCACCAGCAACCGGCCCAGCGTGACGACCGCCTGGGAGCGGGCCTGCCGGTACCGGTGGAACGCCTGCGCGGGCGACTCAGCGGGCGCGGGCGACTCAGCGGGCGCGGGCGACTCAGCGGGCGCGGGCGACTGAGCGGGCGCGGGGGCCGGTGGGCGGGGGGCGGCGCGGCGGGTCATGGCGCGCAGCAGGCGGCGGGCGGCGTGGAAGTCTCCGCGCCACAGCAGCGCCGTGCCCTCGCAGGCCAGCCGGTACGCCGTGGCCGCGGCCAGGCGCTCGTCGGCGATCACCACGCGTGCGGGCGGCGGCGAGCCGTTCTCGGAACGCCAGCGGGCCGAGCGGGCCTCGCCGTCCTCGGTCCAGCGGATGTCGAGCACTCAGGGCTCCTCATGATCGAACCAGTGATGGCCATGAGAAGCACTTCGACGCGGAGAGGGTCAGCCTGTGGCGGCCTCCCGCGAGGAAGTGCGCGCCGGGGCGTCGCCGAGAACCATGCCGGGCGGTGGGAACGACATGATCAACCTCCTCGCGGTGCTGGGAACCCCCTCATCCTAGCTTCACGGGCCGACGTCGAGCGCTGTCAGCTTCCTCTTGACCGCGTTTCGGGGACAGATCCGGTCAGGCCGGAATACGGTGGGCCGTTGACGATCGGCCACCGCCCGCAAGCCCTACGGAGTCCCTCCATGCGTACCGCAGCGGCAGTCCTGTCCTTCGTGCTCGCCCTCGCCCTGCTCCCCGTCCAACCGGTGACGGCCACCGTGACTGCCACCGGGGCTGCCACTGGGGCTGCCACTGCCGCCGCCGGGACGGCCGCCACGCCGCTGCCGGGCGGCAAGTCCACGTTCGTCGTCTCGCAGGGCCATCTCCAGGCCGCCTCCCGGCAGAACTGGGTGCGCCTGGGCACCTACCGCTTCGCCGCGAACGGCACGGTGAGCGCCGCCCTGTACCTGTGGTGGCAGCGCTTCCCCAAGGCCAGGCAGCGCACCGGCACCGTGCCCGACCCGAGCTGCACCACCAAGGCCGGCGGGGTCGCGACGCGGCCGCGCGGCTGCGAGGTGCTCACCGCGGGCGGCTACACGGGCGGCCCGAGCGAGACCCGCACGGGGACGTACACGCTGGCGGGCAACGTGCTCACCATCCGGTGGAAGATCGCCCAGACCTGGACCGAGCAGTGGTACGTGCGCACCTCCCCCGACGGCAGGCTGGCCCGCCTCGACCTCAAGGGCAGCAGCCTGGCCACGCACGGCTACGGCTACGGCAGCAACGCCGCGATCGGCACCCGGCGCGCGATGAGCTCGGTGCGGGCCTTCCCCGGCTCGCTCAGGCAGGACCTGACGAGCTGGGCGAGCGGCACGCTGGTCAACTCGGCGAACCAGCCGTTCGGCCACTCCTCCTTCCGCGCCTGCAAGTCGACCACCTCGTGCCTGACCTACCTGCAGCCGTCCTCGCGGGGGGCGTGCCAGAAGTCGGGCGGCTGCCCCAAGTACGGCGGCGGCACGCGGCCCAACGTCAGCTCCATCCAGTACTACCTGACGACGATCTCCAAGTCCGACCGCCGCGACACGCTGTGGCACTGGTGCACGTGCCTGGCGATGGAGCGCGGCGAGTTCTGCTACACGGGCAACTCGCATGTCAAGCCGCTGATGCAGATCATCGACGACTCGGGGGCCTTCCGCGGCTGGGTCGGGGTGGAGGCGTCGTTCTCGACCGGTTCGCGGGCGACGGACATGCTGGCGGTGCTGCGCATCTCCGACTTCCGCTGAGCGCGGGGTCAGGCGGGGGCAGGCCGGGTCAGGAGCCGGAGCGCAGGTCCTCGGCGGCCTCCTGGTAGGCGCGGGCGGCCCGGTCGAAGTAGTCGAAGAGCACGTCGAGGTGCTCGGCCGGGTAGCCCGCGAGGATGTCGCCGATCTTCTGCCGGACGGGCGCCATGACCGCGTCGAGCTCGGCGGGCCTGCCGACCGGCTCGACGATCACCTTGCGGCGGTCGTCGGGCGCGGGGACGCGGCGGACGTACCCGGCCTGCTCCAGCCGGTCGATCAGCCGGGTGGTCGGGCCGGTGGTCAGGCCGGTGCGCACGCCGAGCTCGCCGGGGGTCATCGGGCCGGCCAGTTCGAGGATGTTCAGGGCGTACAGGTCGGTGGCGCCCAGGCCGCAGGCTTTGGCCCCGGCGTGGCCGTGCAGCATGACCGCGCTGAGGTAGCGGCGGTAGCGCCGGCCGGCGTCCGACGGGTCGGGGGTGTTCGGCACGCGGTCCTCACTTCCTGTCCTCCTTCTTGGAGAAGATAAATCCCCCAAGAAGTAACTTCTTCTGCGAAGTTACCACGCGGGGGACGCGCAGGCGTCCCAGCGCGAGCAGGACGAGGGTCGTGAGCACCACGGCGGTCAGCAGGACGGCCAGGTTCAGCGGGGTGCGCAGGAAGCCCAGCGCCACGATCAGCGTGGTCGCGCCGCCGGGCGGATGGGAGCTGTCGGTGGCCAGCATGCCCAGCGTCGTGCAGGACAGCGCGATGATCACGGCGAGCGCCCGGCGCCCGTCGATGTGCCCCAGGTCGGGTGCGGTGCGCGTCAGCCCGGTGACGGTGAGGGCCAGGTAGCCGCCGGCGGCGCTGATGGCGTGCCCGGCGACGGTGCGGCGGGGAGCGGCGGCCGGCGCCCCCGGCGCGGTGAGCACCAGGTAGATCGTCGGCCCCAGGGACGGGAAGACGAACGGCTGGTGGGCCAGCCAGGCGACCAGGGCGGGCACGCTGATGCACAGCGCGGCCCGCGCGGCGACCGCGCACGCCCCGGCGACCCGCGCCCTGACCGCCGCCCGCTCCCGGGCCCGGCCCCCGGCCGCCCCTTCCGCGCCTTCTGCCCCTTCCGCGGCGGCTTCCGCGCTCATCGGGGCAGCGCGCCACCGCGGGAGCGGTAGACGATGTACGGCCTGGCCAGGTAGGCGACGGGCGCGGCGAAGGCGTGGACCAGGCGGCTGAACGGCCACAGCGCGAACAGGGCCAGGCCGAGCAGCGTGTGCGCCTGGAACACGAACGGCGCCGAGGCCATGGCGTCGACGTCCGGCTCCAGTTCGAGCAGGCTGCGGAACCACACCGACACGCCGAGCCGGTAGTCGTAGTGGCCGGACGGCCCGAGCAGGGTGGCGATCAGCCCGGCGAGCAGCACGGTGGCCAGCACCGGGTACAGGACGCGGTCGGAGCGGCCGGTGGCCCGCCGCACGGCCCGTACCCGCAGCCGCCGCCACAGCAGCACGCCGAGCCCGGTCACGGTGGCCAGCCCGGCCAGCCCGCCGACGACCAGGGCGTTGAGCCGGTACATGGGCTCGGTCACGTGCACGGCCTCGGTGAAGCGCTCCGGGACGAGCAGGCCGACGAGGTGACCGGCGATCACGAACAGCAGCCCGAAGTGGAACAGCGGCCCGCCCACCCGCAGCAGGCGGCTCTCGTGCAGCTGGCTGGAGCGGGTGGTCAGCCCGAACCGGTCGTAGCGGTAGCGCCAGAGCGCCCCGGCGACGAACAGCACCAGGACGACGTACGGCAGCACGCCCCACATGGCGATGTTGAGATGCCTCATCGGCGGACTCCTCCGGGAACCTCGGGCAGGGCGGTACGGCCGACGCGTTCGGCGGGCGGGCCGAGCGCCGTCCGCTCGTCCACGGTCCGGCGGTCGGCGGACGTGGCGCGCGGCAAGGTCAGCCGCACGGCCTCCACGACGGCGGCGTAGCGGCTGCGGCGGGCGGTCAGGCCGGCGTGCAGCAGGTCGAGGCCGGGCCGGTGGTCGCGCAGCAGCCGGCCGCCGGGGCCGGGCACGCGGGCGGCGAACTCCAGCATCACCGGCAGGAAGTCGGGCAGCTCGCCGGTGCCGGGCCGCCAGCCGTGGGCGCGGTAGAGCGTCTTGAGCGCCAGCAGGGACTCGCCGCGCCGGCGGGTGTCGCCGTCGCCGTAGTAGGTCATGTGGAGCGTGCGCCGGCCGCTGCGGTCGAACGTGGACACGTACGCGGCGCCGGCGTCGAGCGCGGGCAGGGCCGCCGCCTCGGCGCAGAAGCCGCGCAGGCGCTCGGCGGCGGCGCCGCCCGCCGGGCCGAGCGCGTCGCGGACCAGGCCGAGGCGGGCGGTCCAGTCGTCGCCCGGGTAGCTCAGGAGCAGGGAGGCGGCCTGGTGGATCAGGCGGGCGTCGTGCCGGTTCACTCGGCCGCCTCGTCCCTGGAGGGGAACAGGCCGTCGGGGGTGCCCTTGCCGTCCCAGTTGAGCAGGTTGACGCGGCCGCGCAGCCGGTCGTCCCTGGCGACCGGGGGGCTGTGGAAGCCCTCGGCGAGCATGCCGGGGCCGCCGGGGGCGTCCAGGCTGCAACCGGCGTGGCCGGCGTGGCCGGCGTGGTCGGCATGGTCGGCGTGGTCGGCGTGGTCGGAGGTGACGTAGGCGGTGGGGATGACGTACCGCTCGTCGTACTTGGCGAGGGCGAGCAGGCGGTACATGCGTTCCAGGTCTGCGGGCGACAGGCCGGTCCCGGCGGCGATGCCGGGGTCCGGCTCGTCGCCGAGGTTGCGGGCCCGCATGTGGGCGCGCATGGCGGCCAGGCGGTGCAGCGCGGCCTCCACCGGGGCCGGGTCGCCCGCGGTGAACAGCTCGGCCAGGTACTCGACCGGGATGCGCAGCGAGTCGATGGCGCCGAACAGGTTGCCGGCGTCCTCGCCGTCGTGGCCGGTCTCGGCCAGCGCGTCGACGATGGGCGACAGCGGCGGGACGTACCAGACCATGGGCATGGTGCGGTACTCCGGATGCAGGGGCAGCGCGATGCGGAACTCGGTGATGAGCTGGTAGATCGGTGAGCGGCGGGCCGCCTCCAGCCAGTCGTGCGGGATGCCCGCGGCCTCGGCGGCGGCGACCACCTCGGGGTCGGCGGGGTCGAGGAAGCAGGCGAGCTGCGCCGGGTACAGGTCGTGCTCGTCGGGCACGGCGGCGGCCTCCCCGATGCGGTCGGCGTCGTACAGCATGACGCCGAGGTAGCGCAGGCGGCCGACGCACGTCTCGGAGCAGACCGTCGGCTCGCCCGCCTCGATGCGCGGGTAGCAGAACGTGCACTTCTCGGCCTTGCCGGTCTGGTGGTTGAAGTACACCTTCTTGTACGGGCAGCCGGACACGCACATGCGCCACCCCCGGCACCGGTCCTGGTCGACCAGCACGATGCCGTCCTCCATGCGCTTGTACATCGCCCCCGACGGGCAGGCGGCCACGCAGGACGGGTTGAGGCAGTGCTCGCAGATGCGCGGCAGGTGGAACATGAACGCCCGCTCGTAGTCCAGGCGCACGGTGTCGCTCACCTTGCGCAGCACGACGTCGGCGGAGAGCTGCTCGGGGCCGCCGCCCAGGTCGTCGTCCCAGTTCGGGCCCCAGGTGACGGCGGTCGGCCGCCCGTCGATGAGGGAGCGGGGCGGCGCGGTCGGCACGTCGTCGCCGAGCGGCGCGCTGGTGAGGTTGTCGTAGTCGTAGGTCCACGGCTCGTAGTAGTCGTCCAGGCCGGGGAACTCGGGGTTGGCGAAGAGCGTGGCCAGGCGGCGCAGCCGGCCGCCGGCGCGGGGCACCAGGCGGCCGTGGCGCAGCCGCCAGCCGCCCCGCCAGCGCTCCTGGTCCTGCCAGCCCCGCGGGTAGCCCTGGCCGGGCCGGGTCTCGACGTTGTTGAACCAGACGTACTCGGTGCCCGGCCGGTTGGTCCACGTCTGCTTGCAGGTCACCGAGCAGGTGTGACAGCCGATGCACTTGTCCAGGTTCATCACCATGGCGATCTGGGCCATCGGTCGCATCAGTAACGCACCTCCTGATCCCGGCGGCGGATGATGGTCACCGCGTCGCGCTGGTTGCCGGTGGGGCCGTAGTAGTTGGGGGCGAAGGAGAGCTGGCCGTACCCGCCGATCAGGTGGGTCGGCTTGACCAGGAGCTTGGTGAGCGCGTTGTGCACGCCGCCGCGCCGGCCGGTGGCCTGCGACTTGGGCACGTTCACCAGCCGTTCCTGGACGTGGTACATGAACACCGTGCCGGGCGGCATGCGGTGGGAGACGACGGCGCGGGCCACCACGACGCCGTTGACGTTGACGGCCTCGATCCAGTCGTTGTCGGCCACGCCGATCGCGGCGGCGTCCTCGACGCTGATCCAGATGACCGGGCCGCCCCTGGCCAGCGTCTGCATCAGCAGGTTCTCCTGGTACTCGGAGTGGATCGACCACTTGGAGTGCGGGGTGAGGTAGCGCACGTTCACCGCCTTGCCGCCGTCGGGCGCGGCGGGCAGGCACTCCCCCAGCGCGTCGAGGTCGAGCGGCGGCCGGTAGACGGGCAATTGCTCGCCCAGCTCGGCCATCCAGTCGTGGTCGAGGTAGAAGTGCTGGCGGCCGGTGAGCGTGTGCCAGGGCTTGCGGTGCTCGGTGTTGATGGTGAACGGCGCGTAGCGGCGGTCGTGCCCCTCCGCGCCCGACCACTCGAAGCTGGCCCCGGCGGCCACCGGCCGGTCCTGGGTGTCGGAGAACACCGTGCGGTGCCCGGCGACCGACGCGCCCAGCTCCGACAGCCCCGAGCCGGGCCCGCAGCGCTCGGCGAGCCGGTCGAAGCCCTCGGCGGCGATCCTGCCGTTGGTGGTGCCCGACAGCGCCAGGATCGCCTCGCACAGCTTGACGTCGCTGTCGAGCAGCGGGCGTCCCTCGGCCGGGCCGGCGGCGGCGGTGCCGCAGCGCGCGGCCAGCCAGGCCGACTCGGGGCCGGGCCGCACGGTGACGCCCTTGACGGTCATGCCCTGCCGCTCGGCCAGCGGGCCGAAGGCGGCCAGCTTGTCGGCGATCGCGGTGTAGTCCCGCTCGACCAGCGTCACGGCGGGCATGGTGCGGCCGGGCTCGGGGCTCTCGCCGCTCTCGCGCCAGTCGGGGACGCCGCCGCCGGGCTGGGCGATCTCGCCGGGCGTGTCGTGCTGGAGCGCGGTGGCCACCAGGTCGTGGGCGACGTCGAGGCGGCCGGCGGCCAGCTCGCTCAGCTTGCGGGCCAGGGAGTGGAAGATGTCGAAGTCGGTGCGGGCCCGCCAGGGCGGGTTGATCGCCGGGGTGAAGGCGTGCACGAACGGGTGCAGGTCGGTGCTGGACAGGTCGTGCTTCTCGTACCAGGTGGCGGCGGGCAGCACCAGGTCGGCGAAGAGCGTCGTGGAGGTCATCCGGAAGTCGAGGGCGAGCAGCAGGTCGAGCTTGCCGCGCGGCGCGTCCCGCCAGGTGACCTCCCGTGGACGGCCGGACGGCGGCGCCTCCTCAGCGGTGGCGTTGTCGGGCGCGCCCAGCAGGTGGCGCAGGAAGTACTCGTTGCCCTTGGCCGAGGAGCCGATCAGGTTGGCCCGCCAGACGGTGAGCACCCGCGGCCAGTTCTCCGGCGCGTCGGGGTCCTCGCAGGCGAACGCCAGCCGCCCGGACTCCACCTCGCCGGCGATCCAGCGGGCCGGGTCGGCGCCGCTGTCGTGGATGCGGCGGCCCAGGTCGAGCGGGTTGGCGGCGAAGGTGGGGTAGCTCGGCATCCAGCCCAGCCGGGCCGACTGCGCCACCAGGTCGAGGGTGTGCCGCCCGGCGAACCGGCAGGGCCCGGCGGGGCTGGACAGCGTCCCGGCCGAGAACCGTTCGTAGCGCCACTGGCCGGTGTGCAGGTACCAGTACGGCGTGCCGGCCATCTGGCGGGACGGGCGCACCCAGTCGGCCGCGGTGGACAGCTGCTGCCACCCGGCCAGCGGCCGGACCTTCTCCTGGCCCACGTAATGGGCCCAGCCGCCGCCGTTGACGCCCTGGCAGCCGGTGAGCAGCAGCAGCGTCAGGAAGGAGCGGTAGATGGTGTCGGAGTGGAACCAGTGGTTGGTGCCCGCGCCCATCATGATCATGGCCCGGCCGCCGGTGCGCTCGGCGGTGGCGGCGAACTCACGGGCGATCCTGATCGCCTGCGCGGCCGGGGTGGAGGTGATGCGTTCCTGCCAGGCGGGCGTGCCCGGGGCGTCGGGGTCGTCGTAGCCGGTGGGCCACTGGCCGGGCAGGCCGGGGCGGGCGACGCCGTACTGGGCCATGAGCAGGTCGAAGACGGTGGTGACGAGCCGGTCGCCGACCCGCCGGACCGGCACGCCCCTGCGGACGACGCCGGGATCGTCGAAGCGCGGCAGGACCACCTCGGCGCCGTCGCAGCCGGGCGCGTGCAGGGTGAGCAGCGGGTCGAGGTCGCCGAGGTCGAGGTTCCAGCGTCCCTGCTCGGCGCTCCAGCGGTCGCCCAGCGTGCCGTTGGGCGCGACCGGGCGGCCGGTCGCGGCGTCGAGGATCATCGGCCGCCAGCGGGCCGCCTCCTCCTGGCCGCCCAGGTCCGCCGAGGTCAGGAACTTGCCGGGACGCAGCCCGCCGTCGTCGTGCTCTTCCAGGCACACCAGGAAGGGCAGGTCGGTGAAGCGCTTGACGTAGCCGGTGAAGTGCGGGGTCTGCCGTTCGGCGAAGAACTCGCGCAGGATGACGTGCCCCATGGCGACGGCCAGCGCGCCGTCGGTGCCGGGATGGGGGTGCAGCCACTCGTCGGCGAACTTGGTGGCGTCGGAGTAGTCGGGCGAGACCACGATGACCTTCTGGCCCCGGTAGCGGGCCTCGGTGACCCAGTGGGCGTCGGGGGTGCGGGTGACCGGGACGTTGGACCCCCACAGCACGAGGTAGGCCGCGTCCCACCAGTCGCCCGACTCCGGCACGTCGGTCTGGTCGCCGAACACCTGCGGCGAGGCCACGGGCAGGTCGGCGTACCAGTCGTAGAAGGACAGCATCGGCGCGCCGATCAGCGACATGAACCGGGCGCCCACCGCGTGCGAGGCCATCGACATGGCCGGGATCGGCGAGAACCCGGCGACCCGGTCGGGCCCGTACGTCATGAGCGTGTGGACGTGGGCCGCCGCGGCGATCTCCAGCGCCTCGTCCCACTCGATGCGGACCAGGCCGCCCTGGCCGCGCGCCGACTGGTAGCGGTGGCGTTTGCGGGGATCGGTGGTGATCTCGGCCCAGGCCGCGACCGGGTCGCCCAGGCGCGCCCTGGCCTCCCGGTACAGCTCCACCAGGACGCCGCGGGCGTGCGGGTAGCGCACCCGGGTGGGCGAGTAGGTGTACCAGGAGAAGGCGGCGCCGCGGGGGCAGCCGCGGGGCTCGTACTCGGGACGGTCGGGGCCGACGCTGGGGTAGTCGGTCTGCTGGGTCTCCCAGGTGATCAGGCCGTCCTTGACGTAGACCTTCCAGGAGCACGAGCCGGTGCAGTTGACCCCGTGGGTGGAACGCACCACCTTGTCGTGCGCCCACCGGCGCCGGTACGGGGAGTCGTTGACCTTGTCCTCGCCGCGGTACACCGCCCGCCGGTCGGGCGTGGTGTCGGCGCGCAGCAGGTGGGTGCCCGCCGCCAGCAACCGTGCGGCCGCCGTGTCGGCGGCGCGTTCGGCTCGTGTCAGATGCATGCGTATTCCGCCAGGCACGACACATGACCTCCTCACATGGAGATGACGCTTTCGGATGTGCGCCGGCCCGGCCGGGACGCGGTCCTCCCCCTGCGCCCGGAAACCGGCGAATCGACTGAAAGTGAATGCGTGCAGTCAGACGACTGTTTCTAGCATGCGACAGTGTCCATATGGAATCTGTTAGTTCTGCGGGAGGGTTTCACCGCCCCCGAAAACACAATTAGGTCTATCGACCGAAATTTCGCGAAATAAGGGGAAATAGCGGCTGATGTCGGCGGATCAGGCGCTCAGGAGTCGGCCGCCTCGGTCAGCCGCCGCAAGACGTGCACGAGCGTCCTGCGGTCGTCCGGGGCCAGTTTCTCCAGCGCCTGGCCGATGCGCTGCCGCCGCGCGGCGCGCAGCCGCTCCAGCACCTCCCGGCCGGCCGGGGTCGTGCTGATGCGGATCTCCCGGCGGCTGTGAGCGGCCGGGGCCCTGCTCAGCAGGCCGGCGGTGTCCAGGCGGTCGACGACCCGGCCGGCCGCCGACAGCGACATGTCCAGGCGGTCGGCCAGGGAGCGCAGGTTCATCGGGCCGTGGCGGTCGACCGCCAGCAGCACCCGCAGCCGGGGCACCGACAGGTCGCCCAGCGCGGCCATGGCGTCGAGCGTCGCCTCCACCAGCACCAGGGACGCCTCCTCGATGTGCCATGCCGAGTCGTCCATGCCCGCACCTTCGAGCGGTGTCGTTGAGCGGCCATGGAATACCGAAGCCGCTGGTCCGACATTTTTCCACATAACGGGCCACCTATTCATCACTCCGCCGACGACCAAAAGGAAAGTCCTAGCAGGCGGCCCGCCCTCGGCGCACCCCCGGCCACTACGGGCCAGGAGGACGCCGCCGTCCGGCGGAGCGACGGTGTTCACTACCCATTACAGTGCTTTTCACCTGAGGTTTTCAAATGGTGATGAATTCCGCCCCTCAGGGACGCCGTCCAGGCTCGTCCACCACCTCGGTGCCGAGCCGGGCCGTCCAGGTGACCGGGGTGCCGGCGGGCACGTCGGCACTGCCTCCCGTCCACGTGAAGGTCCGGTCGGTCACGCTGACGCCGTACGTGCCCAGGAAGCGGTAGTCGCCGGGGCTGAGGATGAGGTCATGGCGGGCCCAGTCGCCGGTGTAGCTGAAGGCGACGCCGTGCCGCCCGCCGGCGTCGACCGCGTCGGGGGTGACCTGCACCCCCTCGATGGCCGGCAGGGCGCGGAACAGCGCGGCCCGTACCCGCGGGGGCAGCGCCTGCTCGCCCATCAACTGGTAGATCGCCTGGAAGAGCCGCTCGTTCATGGGAGGCGGCGGGTCGCCGGCCGACGCGTCGAGCGGGCGCAGGGCGGCCATGAGCCGGTCGGTCACGGTCTCAGGGGTGACGGGCTCGGCGGCCAGCTCGGCGGCGCCGATGCCGGGGTGGGTGTACTGGACGAGAAGCTTGCCCTTGTCGTCGTACCAGGCGATCTTCTTGCCGTCGACGCTCGTCCACACCTCCGAGGTGATCCGCCTGCTGGTGTCGACGCCGTACCCGCTGTAGGCGCCGGGGGCGGCGTTGAGCTCCTTGACGTAGAGCCACTGGTCGCCGCGGGCTCCCGGTCCTGGGGCGTCCTCGGCCGCATCGGCGGCCCATTCGCTCAGCTGTTGCACGCTCGCCACCGGCGTGGCTTCTGGCTCACGGGTCGCGGCCCAGCCGAGGCCCGCCAGGACGGCCAGGACGGCCGCCGTCGCGAGCCGCCACACCGGGCGCGCGGGGCGCCGCCGGGGCGGCGCGGTTCGCACGGGCGTCCGCACGGGCGTCCGCACAGCGGTCAGCAGCCTGGCCCGGGCCGCGCTCTCCGCCTGCGGCGTCATCGCCGGGACGGGGCGGCGCACTCGCCTCACCGCGTTCAGGTCGTCCATCAGTTCTCCTCCTCCGCGGGAAGCACGGCCTTGATCTTCTTGCGCGCGCGGTGCATGCGGGAGCGCGCCGTTCCCGCCGGGATGCCCAGGACCTGCGCGGCCTCCTCCAGGCTCATGTCCTCCCACGCGACGAGCAGCAGGACGTCGCGGTCGCGGGGTGACAGCCCCGCCAGCGCCGCGAGCAGCCGGCGCTCCTCGCCCTGGGCCGCGACGCGCCGGGTCACGACGTCCCCGAGCGGCTCGGGCAGCGGCTCGGCCCCGGTACGGCTCAGCGCCCGCAGGAGCCGTTCCTCGTCGCGCCGGTGCCGGGCGATCAGCCTGGTGGCGATGCCGTACAGCCAGGGCCTGGCCAGGCGGGCGGCGGGATCGTAGGAGCCGCGGCGGCGGAAGGCGGCCAGGAACGTCTCCGCCACGATGTCGTCGGCGGCCTGCGTGCCGAGCCGGCGCGCGACGTAGAGGTGGATCTGCCGGGCGTGGCGGTCGAACAGCGCGGCGAACTGTTCGGGGTCGTCCCGGGAGCGGAGGATCACCTCCGCGTCGTCCTGCTCCGAGAGGTTCTGCAGGGTCACATCGTTCCTTCCACGGGGACGGCGGTCACCTCGCTGTCTCCCGCAGGCCGCATCATCGTTCACGGCGGGGGCGGGGAGGCCGTCGGGGGCCGTCCGGGGAAGGTCAGGGGATGCGGGCCACGGCTCCGTAGTTGCCGGACGAGGAGGGGGCGTCCGCGCAGGCCGGGTCGCCGCCGTCGGGACGCCATTCGGGCACCCACACCAGGCCCGGCTCCAGCAGGTCGAGGCCGTCCAGCAGGTCGGCGACCTCGGCGCGGGTGCGCACGTTCAGGCCGGGCAGCGTCATGGCCAGCATGCCCCGCACGGCCGGGGCCAGTTCCCCCGGCACGCCGTCGAACGTGATGTGCAGCAGCCCGAGGAAGCTGCCCTCGGGGACGGCGTGCCGCAGCCGCTTGACGACGGTACGGGCGCATTCGTCGTCAAGGCTGTGGGCCGACAGCAGCAGCACCGCGATCGGCCGGTCCCAGTCGAGGAACGTCTGCACCACCGGGTCGCCGAGCATCTCGTCCATCTCCCGCACGTCGCCGTCGACCACGCGCACCAGGTCGCAGAAGGGCTCGATGGTGGCCTGGGCCAGCGTCAGGGCCATCGGGTCGCTCTCGACGTACACGACGCGGACGTCCGGGCCGGGCGAGGTCAGGCGGGCCACCTCGTGCAGGCGGCTGCCGCCCGAAGGGCCGTTCGGCACCCCGCTCCCCACGATCATGAATTGGTCCACGCCTTCGACAGCGGCCAAATGACCGATCACCCGCGACAGGTATTCAAGAACGGCACGGGCCGCGGTGGTGGCGACGGGAGTTACTTGATCGAAATGGCGAACCAGGTCTCTGTCGGCGAGGAAGTTGTTCTTCCCGCCCGCGGCGGCGTCAAGTATCCGCGTGATCCTGGCGTGCGCCGTGCCAAGCCTGGCCAAGTTGCGGACAGCACGCTGGCGCATGAGCGTTGCCCCTTTCCCCTCGCCGCCACCCTCTTGCGGTAGGCGATCTTTGGACTTCACTCGTGACTCAGACCATATGTTCCAACAATTCCAGTTAATGACAATGGGGCAGACCGGTTATTTCGGGAAATGTTTGTTACCAGAACTTACGGGCTAGATCATCGGGCCGCCGCGCGCGCGTAGGATCGGCGGATCGACATGGAGGTGGCCGTGGCAGAGGAGCAGGCCGCACCGCTGGCCGGGATGCGAGTCGTGGAGCTGTCCAGCTTCGTCGCCGCGCCGCTGGGCGGGATGACGCTGGCCCAGCTCGGGGCGGAGGTCGTCCGGGTCGATCCGGTCGGCGGCGGGCCCGACGCGCGGCGCTGGCCGCTCGCGCCCTCCGGCCGCAGCCTCTACTGGGCGGGGCTGAACAAGGGCAAGCGCTCGGTCACCGTCGACCTGCGCTCGGCCCGGGGGCGCGCTCTGGTGGCCGACCTGGCCGTCGCGGCGGGCACGGTGCTCACCAACGCGCCGCCCAGGGCCGGGCTGTCGTACGAGGAGCTGGCCGGGCGCCGCCCCGATCTGGTGTACGCGCGGCTGCTCGGCCACCGCGACGGCCGTCCCGCCGTGGACTACACGGTCAACGCCGGGCTCGGCCTGCCGTACGCGACCGGCCCCGACGGCCACGAGGGCCCGGTGAACCACGTCCTGCCGGCCTGGGACGTCGCCTGCGGCCTGTACCTGGCCGTGGGACTGCTCGCGGCCGACCGCCACCGGGCCGCGACCGGCCGGGGACGCCGCCTCGACGTGGCCCTGCACGACGTCGCCCTGGCGACCATGGGCAACCTGGGCTTCCTGGCCGAGGCCCAGCTCCGCGGCGCCGGCCGGCCGCGCATCGGCAACGACCTGTACGGCGACCTCGGCCGCGACTTCGCCACCGCCGACGGGCGGCGGCTCATGGTCCTGGTGCTCACCGAACGCCACTGGCGCGACCTGGTCGCCGTCACCGGGCTGTCGCGCGTGGTGTCGGCGCTGGAGGAGGCGCTGCCCGCCGACTTCCGCTCCGAGTCCGACCGCTACGCCCACCGGGAGGCGCTGGGCGGGCTGCTCGCGCCGTGGTTCGCCGCACGTACGGCGGCCGAGGCCGAGGAGGGGCTGAAGGGCACGTCGGTGCTCTGGTCGCGGTACCGGACGCTGGAGGAGCTGGCCGCCGGCGGGGCGGCGGCGCTGCGCGCCGAGCCGCTGATGGCCGTGCTCGACCAGCCGGGCGTCGGCCCCCATCTGGCCCCGGGCGGCCCCCTGCTCCTGGACGGCCGCCAGACCCCGCCGTCGCCCGCGCCGGAGCTGGGCGAGCACACCGACGAGGTGCTGGGCGAGCTGCTGTCTCTTTCCCCGGCACAGGTGGCCGGCCTGCGCGCGGAGGGCGTGGTCGGCTGACGCAATTTGGGCATGCCCGAAACAAGGGTTACGGGCCCGAAAGATGGGAAGTCGCGGGAGCGCTCCCAACCACCCGGAACGCCCGACACGCTGCGCCAATGCGGAGACGGTTCAAGTTTCACGCAAAAACCGCCGAGCGGAATGCCGTCCGCCCGGACTCCCCGCCGGGTCTTGACATCGCAGGCAGGCCCTTTGCGGTCACTGTTCTCCTGCATCGTTCCAGCCATCGCCTTATGGACGATGACCTGGACTTTCAGGCGGACACTACTGTTAGTCAGCAGGTCCGCAAGTTCCGGTGGGTCCGTTATCCGATATTGCGGTGGCCGCCGCCGGGACAGGTGACATACTGCGTTGGGAGCGCTCCCGTGACCCTTCGATGACGCCCACGAGGACCGGTAGTGAACCATCCCGACCCCCCGCTCGACGCCCCGCGCCCCTGGGCCGCCCACATCTGGTGGATCGCCCTGGCCGTCGGCGCGGCCGGCTTCGCCTTCGTCTGGCTGGCCACCCCGCACGCCCGCGAGATCGACGCCGCCTGGCAGCTCGCCGCCAAGCTGCTCGCCTTCGCCTGCCTGTGCTGCGCGATCGCGTTCTTCCCCTGGGTGTCGCCGCGCCTGCACTGGCTGCTCTACGCGCCGTTCCTGTTCCTGACCGGCTACCTCATCCCGAGGATCAGCTGGTTCTACTACGGCGACGGCGCGCGGGCCCACGGCGACGACTTCTACACCCACCTGTACCTGCTGCTCTACCCGGGGATCGTGCTGACGGTCGCGGCCGCGTACCGGATCGGGGGCGGCTCGCCGGGCCGCTGCCTGAAGATCATGGCGAGCGGGGTGCTGATCGTGTTCTCGGGCTTCCTCGACGTGATGTGGCAGGTGGTCAACCCGGTCGAGATCCCCGACCGGATCGACGCCCCGCACATCAACCTGTTCACCGGCGGGCCGATCCCGTTCTGGGGGGCGGTGGTGTTCACGCTGGCGCACGTCCCGATCCTCGCCGGGATCAACCTGCTGCCCCTGGACCGCTGGATCGGGCGCCTGACCGGGGCCGGCGCCGGCCCGGACGCCACCCGGAGGAGGTGACCCCTTGCCGAACAGGCCGGCCGTCGACGTCTCCGTGGCGGCACCCGCGTACAACGAGGCGGACAACATCGCGGCGGCGGTGACGGAATGGCGGGAGTACCTGGAGCGCCATCCGGGGGTGGCCGCGTGGGAGATCGTCGTGTGCGACGACGGCAGCTCCGACGCGACCGGGCGGATCCTGCGCGAGCTGCGGGAGGACTGCCCGCAGCTCGTCGTCGTCACCTTCGCGCGCAACCGGGGCGCGGGGGCCGCCATCGCCGCGGCCGTCGCGCGCACCCGGCTGGACTGGGTGGTGCTGCTCGACTCCGACGGCCAGTTCCCGATCGCCAACCTCGACGCGTTCCTGGAGCGCATCCGGGCCGGCGGCGGGCCCGCCTTCTCGGGGGCGCGGGTCAGGAAGGCCGACAGCCTGCCGTACCGGTGGGGGTCGGCGGCCAGCGGCGCGGTCAGCAACCTGCTGCACCGCACCCGCTACCGCGACTTCAACTCGATCTTCAAGGTGGTGCGCGGGCCGCTGTTCAGGGCGCTGCCGCTGGAGTCGGCGGGGATGAACTGCTCCACCGAGATCACCGCCCGCGTGGCCGAGCTGGGGCACGTGTGGGAGGAGCTGCCGATCGAGCACCGCGAGCGGGGCGGCGGCAGCCGGGGCTGGCGGTTCTGGCGCGGGGCGCGCGACCGGGCGCTGTTCGTCGGCTACCTCGGGCTGCGCCGCTGGTTGCTGCGCCGGGGCGTGCTGCGGGCGCCGCTCGCGCCGTTCCCGCTGGGCCGCTCCTCGCTGGAGGAGGTGCGATGAGCACGGTGACGCGCACGGTGACGCGCACGGTGTCGGTGGCCCTGTTCGGCGGCGGGCGCGGCGGCGCGGGCATCGCCCGCGCGCTGCTGCGCACCCCGGGGACGAGCCTGTCGCTGCTGGTCAACGGGTACGACAACGGGCTGTCCACGGGCGCGCTGCGCCGCTGGCTGCCCGGCATGCTGGGCCCGTCCGACTTCCGCAAGAACCTGCTGCTGCACCTCGACCCCGGCGACCCGCGCCACACGCTGCTGGAACGCCGGCTCCCGCCCGGCGCCACCCCGGCCGACCTCGACACGCTGATCGGCGACGTCGCCGCGGCGGGCCCGGCGGAGGCGGCGCGGGAGCTGCGGGTCGTCGCGGCCCGCCTGGCCGCCCGGCCCGGCGGGCTCGACCTGGCCGACTGCGCGCTGGGCAACCTGGTGTTCGCGGGGGCGTACCTGCGGCTGGGCGAGGACTTCAACGCGGCCGTACGGGAGTGCGCGCGCACGTTCGGCTCGCCGGTGCGGCTGCTGAACGTGACCGGCGGCGAGAACGCGTTCCTCGTCGCGCTCAAGCAGGACGGCCGGGTGCTGGCCGACGAGGCCGACATCGTCGCGCCGCAGGACGACGTGCCCATCACCGGCCTGTTCCTGCTGCGCGAGCCGCTGTCGGCCGCCGACCGCGCCGCGCTGGCGGGCCGCCCGGCCGAGCGGGTACGCGAGCTGCTGGCCCGCCGCTCCGCCGAGGTCACGCCGAACCCCGAGGCGCTGCGGGCCCTGGCCGAGGCCGACCTGATCGTGTACGGCCCCGGCACCCCCCACTCCTCGCTGCTGCCCAGCTACCTGACCCCGGGCCTGGCCGACGCCCTGTCCGGGAGCGGGGCCGGGAGCCGGGCAGCGGCCAGGGTGTTCGTCGTGAACGTCGGCGGCGACCACGACGTCCAGGGTCTGACGGCCACCGACCTGGTGGACCGCACGCTGGCCTACCTGGGCGACCCGGGCAACGAGCGGGCCACGATCACGCACGTGCTCAGCGGCCGGGGCGCGGGCGCTCCCGCCGTGCCGGCCCGCGTGCTGGACCGGGGTTCGTGGGCGGGGGCGCGCTGGATCAGCGCCGACCTGGAGGACCCGGCCCGGCCCGGCGCCCACCGCGGCCCGCGTACGGCCGAGGCGCTGCTCGCGGTGCTCGGCGAGGCGCCGCTGGCGCGGGCCGGGTGAGCCGGATGCTGCCCTGGACGGTCTGGCTGTGCGACCTCGACGGCACGCTGGTGGACTCCGCCCCCGCGCACGAGGCCGCCTTCCGCCACGCCCTGGCCGAGCACGCGCCCGGCGCGCTGGACGGCTTCCGCTACGCCGACCACGCGGGCGCGAGCACCGCCGCCGTGGCCGCCCGGCTGACCGGCGACCCGGCGGCGGCCAGCCGCCTGGCGCGGCACAAGCAGCGGCTCTACCGCGCCTACGTCGAGGCGGGCCTGGTGCGGCCGTTCCCCGGCGCGCGCCGGCTGCTGGACGCGCTGGAGGCGGCGGGCCGGGCCGCCTACCTGGTCACGGGCGGCAGCCGGGCCTCGGTGGAGCGGGTGCTGGCCGCCTGCCCGCTGCCGGTGCGCGGCGTGCTGACCGCCGATGACGTGCCGGTGAGCAAGCCCGACCCGGGGTTCTACGCCGCGGCCTGCCGCCGCTGGGGCGTGCGCCCGGCCGCGGCCGTCGCGCTGGAGGACTGCGCGCACGGCGTGGCCTCGGCCGTCGGCGCCGGGCTGGCGACGCTGCACGTGCACGCCGCCGAGCCCGCGCCCGGCGCGGTCGCGGCCCCTGACCTGGACCACATCGTGTCCCTGCTGGAGAGGTGATCGGCGACGTGAGTGAACGGCGGGTGTGCGCGGTGATCCCGGCCGCCGGACGCGGGACGCGGCTCGGCCACGACCTCCCGAAGATCATGATCAGCCTGGCCGACGGCGTCACGGTGTGGGACGTCCTGCACCGGCGGCTGCGCCCGGCGGCCGGGCACGTGCACGTCGTGGTCTCCCCGGCGGGCGCGGGCCCGTTCGGCGAGCTGGTGGCGGGGACGCCCGGGGTGTCGGTGAGCGTTCAGGAGCGGCCGACCGGCATGGGCTCGGCGATCTTCGGCGCGGCCGGGCACTGGGCCGGGTACGAGACGATCCTCGTGGTCTGGGGCGACCAGGCGAACCTGTCGGCGCGGACCGTGCGCCGGGTCGTCGCCGCCCATCCGGGCCAGGGGCTGACCCTGCCGCTGGTGCCGATGGACGACCCGTACGTGGAGTACGAGCTGGCCGGGGAGCGGCTCGTCCGGGTGCGGCAGTCGCGCGAGGGCGACGCGTGCCGGCCGGGCGGGCTCAGCGACATCGGGGTGTTCTGCCTGGCCACCGCGGGCCTGCAACAGGCGTGGGAGCGGTACGCGGCGGGCGCGGCGCGCGGCGCGGCCACCGGCGAGGTGAACTTCCTGCCGTTCCTTGCGCATCTGTCGCGGGCCGAGGGATGGCCGGTGACGGTGGTGCCGGTGACCGACCCGGCCGAGGCGCGCGGCGTCAACACGGCCGACGACCTGGAGTTCGCCCGGCGGGCGTACGCGCGGTGCACGGGCTGAGGGGCCGCGCGGCGGGCCTGGTCCGGGGGCACCGGTGGGCGGCGGGGCCGACGCTGGTGAGCACGGCGGCCAGCGGCATCGCGGCGGCCACCACGCTGGTCGTCGCGCGCGGCGCGGGGGCGAGCGCGTTCGGCCGGTTCACGGTGGTGCTGTCGATCGCGCTGATCGTCACCGTGGTCATGCTGACGAGCCTGCACTACGTCGTGCTCCAGGAGCTGCCGCGGGCCGCGCCGGGCGAGCGTCCGGCGCTGGTCACGACGGCGCTGGCGGCGACGCTGGCGATGAGCGCCGGGCTGGCCGCGCTGGGCCTGCTGGCCGCCCCGCTGCTCACGCCCGCGCTGAACGTGGACGTCCCGGCGCTGGCCTACGGGCTGGCGCTGGCGGTGTCGATGACGGTCAACCAGCTCGCGGACGGGTTCCTGCGGGGGCTCGGCCGCTTCGCGCTGGTGGCCCGGCTGAAGCTGGCGGTCGCGGTCGCCTACCTGGGCGCCGCCTGCTTCTGCCTGCTGGTGCTGGGGATCAGGGACGCCGGGCCGTACCTGGTCGCGCTGATCGCGACGAACGCGGCGTTCGCGGTGGCGGCGACGGCGGCGGCCGGGGTGCGGCCGCGGGCGTTCTCGGCGCGGCTGGCCCGCTCGCTCTACCGGCACGGCGGGTACGTGACGGCCGTCGCCGCGCTGACCGGCCTGCTGTTCGGCGTGGACGTCCTCTACCTCAACCACTGGGCGGCCCCGGCCGACGTCGGCGTCTACGCGGTCTACAACGGCTTCCCCAAGCGGCTGCTCGGCGTGGTGTTCACCGACGGCGTGCTGCTGGTGCTGCTGCCCAGGATGGCGACCGCCGACAAACCGGCGCTGATGCGGCGGATCGCCCGGCTGGCCCCGGCCGTGGCGGGGGCGACGGCGGTCTTCTCCTTCGCCGCGAGCACGGTGTTCTTCCTGCTGATGGGCGGCGAGTACCCGTATGCGACCGGGCTGATGACGCTGTCGGCACTGGGCATCGGGGCGCACACGGCGTTCAACCTGTATTCGGTGGCGCTGTCCATGGACGGGGTGCGCGGCGCCCGCGTGCTGATCGGCTGCCTGCTCGCCGGCGCGCCGGTCGCGCTCGCCGTCCCGGCCTGGTGCGTGCGGTGGCACGGGGTGGCCGGCGGGCTGGCCGGGTTCGCGCTGGTCAACCTCCTCCTGCTGGTCGTCGTGGCGGTGACGGCCGGGCGCGTCTATCTGAAGGACCTGTCATGAGAATCGCCTGCGTCGTCAACCAGTTCCCGCCCAACGTCACGGCGGGGCTCGGCCGCTACGTCGAGCTGATCACGCCCTGGCTCGCCCGCGACCACGAGCTCACCGTCCACACGCTCAACGTCGGCGACCTGCCCGTGCACGAGCGCGTGGACGGCGTCACCGTGCACCGGCCGCGCGTCCGGCTGCCCGGCGCGCGCGGGCGGCGGCTCAACCGCACCCGCCGCGCCGAGTTCCTGCTGCTGGCCGCGCAGGTCGTGGTCAGCGACTGGCGGTACGTGCGGCGGCTGCGCCGCGGCGCCTGGCCGGACCTGGTCGCCGTGCACGACTCGACGAACTTCCTGGCCGCCCTGCTCTGCCACCACCTGCTGCGGCTGCCGGTGGTCCTGCACGTGCACACCACCGAGTACGGCGTGGCGGCGCAGCGCAGCATCCGCGACCCGCTGAACCTGTTCGCGGCGCTGGAACGCCACCTGGCCCGGATCTCGCGGCGGGTGGTGGTGGCCACGCCCGAGGTGCGCGAGCAGCTGCTGGCCGCGGGGTGGCGGCGCACGCCCGTCGACGTGGTGCCGCTCGGCGGCACGTACGAGCGGGTCGTCGCCGATCCGGCCTTCGACCGGGACGCGCTGCGGCGGGGCGCGGCGGCGCTGCGGCGGCGGCTGGGGTTGTCCGAGCAGGACAAGGTGCTGCTGTTCGTCGGCAGGATCGAACGCCAGAAGGGCGTCTACCAGCTCCTGGAGGCGATGCGCGCGGCGTCGGCCGCCGTGCCGGGGCTGCGGCTGCTGATCGTCGGCGAGGGGGACGAGGTGGGCGTCCGGCGCATCGTGGCCGCGACCGGGCTGCGCGGGCGGGTGCTCACCTCGGGCCGCTTCGTCACGGGCCGCGAGCTGCTGGAGTACTACGAGCTGGCCGACGCGTGCGTGTTCCCCTCGCTGTTCGAGCCGTTCGGGCTGGTCGCGACCGAGGCGATGGCGCTGGGACGGGCGACGCTCCTGGGCGACGGCTTCTCGCGGATCTTCCTCGGGGACGACCCGGCGCGGCCCGCGGCGCGGTTCGTCCGGGCCGCCGAGCCGGCCGACATCGCGCGCGGGATCATCGACGTCATGTCGGACGAGGCGCTGCGGCGGTCGCTGGGCGAGCGCGGCGAGCGGTTCGTCCGCGAGAGCCTGAGCTGGGAGCGCGCGGCGGCGGCGACGGCCGCGGCCTACCGGGCGGCGCTCAAGCCGCCCGGCTCCTGAGGGTCAGGCCGGGCCGCCGCGCAGGACGCGCAGGGAGCCGACGGCCAGGCCGGTGACCAGCACCACGTGCACGGCCAGGTGCACGGCCATGAAGTAGGCGGTGAAGGCCGGGCCGCGCTCCCGGTGGACGAACCGCAGCAGCTCCGGATCGGCCACCACGAACCACCCGACCAGCACGACCGGCACCGCGAACAGCGCCGGCGCGAGCAGGCCGAGCGGCAGGCAGGCCAGCGCCAGCGCGCAGGCGAGGATCCCGGCCCGGCTGTTGGCGTTCTCCGGCTTGGCCGCGCCCCGCCTGGCCGTGGCCAGCGCGAGCGGGATCAGCGGCAGCGCCCGCCGCCACTGCTCCGACAGCACGGGCAGGAAGCGGTGGCCCTCGTCGTGCCGGCCGGCCACGGCGTCGGTCAGCACGATCCGGGTGTGGACGGCCAGGCGGCTGCTGTACTCGACGTCCTCGCAGTCGCGCAGGCTCTCGTCGAGCCGGCCGGCCCGGGCCAGCACCTCGCGGCGGATGGCGGCCAGGGCGAACACGACGCTGTTGACCTCGCCCAGGTGCCGGCGCCGCCAGTGGACCTGGTGCAGCAGCCGGTACCACTCGACCGGGCCGTCGTCGATCAGCGGCTCGGTGTCGTAGACGCCGTGCACGCAGCCGACGCCCGGATCGGCCTCCAGGATCGCGACGGCGTTGGCGACCGCGTCGGGCCGCAGCGCCACGTCGCTGTCCAGGAAGAAGATCACCTCGCCGGTCGTGTGCTCGACGCCGGCGTTCCTGGCCGCCGACACGCCCCGGTTGGCGGGCAGGCGCACGACCCGGCAGCCCAGCTCCTCGGCGATGGCCGCCGAGCCGTCGGAGCCGGCGTCGTCGACGACCACGATCTCGTCGGGCAGGCGGGTCTGGGCCAGCACCGACTCCAGGCACAGGCGCAGGGTCCTGGCCGCGTTGTAGCACGGCACGATCAGCGAAACCGTCGTCACGAGCGTTGCCCTCCGGCGAGTTCCCGGTCGCGGTCACCACGGCCCGCGGCCCTGCTCCATGATCTCGCACGGACCCCCGTCTCAGCCAGTCATGATCCCGCCGAGCACGTCGTCCAGGGTGACGACGCCGAGCACCTGCCCGGACTCGTCGGCGACGGCGGCGAGCTGGGCGCGGCGGGCGCGCATGACGGCCAGCACCTGGGCCAGGGTGGCGGTGGCGGGCACCTGCGGCAGCGCGCGCACGGGCAGCGGCTCGCGGGCGCCGTGGCCGTTCAGCGCGTCCAGGACGTGCAGGTAGCCGCGCAGTTCGGCGGGGTCGGCGCCGTGCACGGGGAAGCGGGAGTGGCCGTGGCGGCCGGCGTACCGTTGCAGGCCGGCGCTGTCGATGGTCTCGGGCACGCTGACGACCTCGCTCATCGGCACCATCACCGAGCCGACCGGGCGGGCGTGCAGGGCGAGGGTGGCGATCAGGCGGTCGCGTTCGTCCTGGCGCAGCAGGCGGTGGCGGCGCGACTCCTCGATGAGCACGGGCAGCTCGCCGGAGGTGTAGACCGTACGGACCTCCTCGGCGGACGGGACGCGCAGCAGCCGCAGCACCACCCCCGCCATGGCCTTGACCAGCGTCAGCACCGGCCGGGTGGCCCTGGCCAGCACGAACAGCGGCGGCACCAGCCACAGCGCGGCCACGTCGGGCGCCGACAGCGCCAGGTTCTTCGGCACCATCTCGCCGATGATCACGTGCGCGGCGACCACCAGCAGCAGGGCCAGCGCGAAGGCGATCGGATGGACCAGCCGCTCGGGCAGCCCCGCGGCGGCCAGCAGCGGCCCGACCGCCCCGGCCACCACCGGCTCCCCTGCCGCGCCGAGCACCAGCGAGGCCAGCGTCACGCCGAGCTGCGCCGCCGCCAGCATGGTCGGGACGGCGTTCATGGCGGCGAGCACGGCCTGCGCCCGCCGCGACCCGTCGCGCGCCCGCGGCTCGATCAGGGTGCGGCGGGCGGAGATGAGCGCGAACTCCGCGCCCACGAAGAAGCCGTTGACGGCCAGCAGCAGCACGATGACCAGCCCTTGGGCGAGGCTCACCGGCGCTCCCCCGCCCGGCCCGGGGCGGTCAGCGTGACCTGCTCGATCCGGCGTCCTCGCATGGTCTCCACCCGCAGCACCCATTCGCGCACCGCGACCTCGTCGCCCGGGTCCGGGATGCGGCCGAGGGCGGCCAGCACCAGCCCGGCGAGCGTCTCGTAGGGGCCCTGCGGCATGCGGAAGCCGGTGCGCTCCTCGACCTCGTCGGCGCGCAGCAGGGCCGGCAGGCTCACCGAGGCGCCCGGCGCGAGCAGCACGGGCGAGGGCTCGTCGGACTGCTCCTCGGGCAGGTCGTACTCGTCGGCGATGTCGCCGATCAGCTCCTCCACCAGGTCCTCGACGGTCACGACGCCGGCCAGGCCGCCGTACTCGTCGATCACGACGGCCATCTCGGCGCGGGCGGAGGCCAGGCGCTCCTGCACGACCTCCAGCCGCAGCGTCTCGGGCACCTGGAGGGCGGGCCGGGCGATGGCGGCCACCGGGGTCGTGTCGCGTTCGGACGGGGGCACCGCGCAGGCCCCGGGGACGCTGGCGATGCCGAGGATGTCGTCGCGTTCCGCGCCGCAGACCGGGATGCGCAGGTGGCGGCGGCTCCTGGCCAGCTTGAGGAAGTCGGCGACGCTGGTGGTGCCGGGGACGGTCACGCAGTCCGTACGCGGGGTCATGGCCTCGGCCGCGGTCTTGCCGCCGAAGCGCAGGGCCCGCTGGAGCATGGCGGCGGTGCCGGGCTGGAGCACGCCGGCCTCGGCCGACAGGCGTACCAGCAGGCCCAGCTCCTCGGGCGAGCGGGCGGAGGCCAGCTCCTCCTGGGGCTCGGCGCCGAGCCGTCGGACGATCGCGTCGGCGACGGCGTTGCACAGCCGGATCAGCGGCCCGCACGCCGCCGAGAACGCCCGCTGCGGCGGCGTCGCCAGCCGGGCCACCGCGAGCGGCCTGGACAGGGCGGCGTTCTTGGGCACCAGCTCGCCCAGCACCATCTGCGCCACCGTGGACAGCGCGATCGCCAGCACGACCGGCGCCACCGGGACGCCGCCCAGCAGCGGGTCGAGCAGGTCGGCGATGGCGGGCTCGGCCACGACGCCGAGCAGCAGCGAGGTGACGGTGATGCCGAGCTGGGCGCCCGACAGGTGGAACGACAGCCGTTGCACCGCGGCCTCGACGCCCTGGGCGCCCCGGTCGCCGTCCTCGGCGAGCTGGCGGACCTGGCCGCGTTCGACGGTGACGAGGGAGAACTCGGCCGCGACGAAGATGCCGTTGGCCAGGATCAGGGCCAGGGCCGCGAGCAGGTGGACGGCGTCGAGGAGCACGTCAGCCCGGGCCCTCGGGTAACGCTCCGGGCGGGGCCGCGGCGGGCCGTCGGCCGTACTCAGACTCCACGGGCGAAAGCTAGCATCCGGCTCGGGCCCACGGAAGTCATGACGAACCGCCAGTGATCAGACGTTGCCCATCACGCGCGTCACCCGGATCTCCAGCACCACCCTGGACGGGTTGGGCCGGGGCGGCTTGTAGCGGGCGGTGTACCGGCGTTCGGCGTCGGCGACCTGCTCGGGCTCGGTGCGCACCACGGCCCGCCCCTCCAGGGTGGACCAGCGGCGGCCGTCGACCTGGCACAGCGACACCGCCGCGCCGTCCGGGCCGTTCGCGCCGATCAGGCGGGCCTTGCGGGAGGAGCCCGAGGTGATCACGCGGGCGGTCGCGGTGTCCAGGTCGAGGGTCGCGCCGACAGGAACGACGTGCGGCGGTCCGCCGTCGCGGGCGGTGGCGAGCGTGCACAGGTGCCGCTCCCGCCAGAACGCGGCGAACTCCTCGCCCAGCTCGGCCAGGTCCACGATCCTCCTCAGGGGTTCCGGGCGAGCGTCATCGTACCGGGCCCGCCGGGGCCGGATCGGGGCGGCTCAGGACGGCGGGCCCTGGCGGGCGTGCGAGGTGTAGATCCCGACCTCGTCGGGGCGGATCAGGCCGTCCTGGATGGCGCAGATGAGCAGTTTCTCCTTGGTCGGCGCGGGCCGGCCGGCCGCCGCGTACTTGACCCTGGCCCGGTCGATGTACTGGCGCACGGTGCGTTCCTTGATGCCCATGCGGGCCGCGACCGACGCCTTCGACATCGACTGGAACCAGAACAGCAGCGCCGCCCGCTCCTTGTCCGACAGCTGGGGGCGGTGGGGGCCCTCGTCCGTGGCGATGGCCTGGGCCATGGGCAGCGTCACGGACGGCCGGTCGGCGGCCACCTCCATGATCGTCTCCAGGCAGGACTCGCGGGTGGCGCGTCCCTTGCCGATGAACGCCGACGCGCCCGCGTCCAGCACCGCCCGGACGATCTCGGGCTCCTCGTGCTCGGAGAAGACGATCACCCGCTGGCCGTCCGCGCACAGGCCGCCCACCCGGTCGGCGACCATCGTGCCGTTGAGGTTGAGGTCGAGCAGCAGCACGTCGGCGGCCACGCCGCGGACCGACTCGATCGTGGGCCCCTGGGCGACCAGCTCGACGCCGCTGCCCGGCCCGAACCAGGAGCGCACGCCGTCCACCACCACCTGGTGGTCCTCGACCAGGGCGACCGTCACGGGCGCTGCCAGATGCTGTTGACCCATACCTCCCCTCCCTGGCGCTGATAGGTGACCACGACCCCGCTGGGCTCGCGCACCGGGATGGGGCTGACCGGCAGGTCGTCGTTGTCGGCGACGACGGCCACGCTCACCATCGCCGACATCGCCGACACGGTGACCCTGGCCCGCGAGCGGGCGCCGTCCAGCGCCAGGACGGGCGCCCTGAGCAGATCCTCCCGCACGCCCTCGGGCAGCGCGGGCAGGTTCTCGCCGAACGGCGGCGCGGTCACCAGCACCTGGCGCCGCTCGGCCGCGTCGATGCGCTCGCGCAGCGCGGCCACCAGCGCGTCCGGGACGTCCTCGCGCTCGGTGATCAGCCGGCGCAGCCGCATGGCGCCGGCCGTGCAGTCCTCGCGGACGCGCGGGTCGCCGGGGTCGGCGCCGTCGGCGAGCTGCTGGAGCAGCGACTCGGCCACGTCCCTGATGGCGGCGTACCTGCGGATGCGGTCGGCGTGGATGCTCCTGGCCGACTCCCGCCAGGCGTCGTCGGCGGCGAGCCGCCGGGCCAGCAGCACGGCGTCCTCGGCGCGGGCGCGCAGCAGGGCGCAGCCGGCCGTGTAGCCGAGCTGCATGGTGACGCCGCCGACGACGACCACCAGGTACTTGGCGATCGAGACCCGGTCGAACGCCCCGGCCACGGCCATCGCGGCCAGCATGACGGCGGCGTTGACGGCCAGGAAGGCGCCCAGCTCCGCCCGCCAGCGCGGCCGGTTCCAGGCCAGCATGACGCCCAGCCAGCCGACCGACCCCCATCCCCAGTCGCTGATGCCGAGCAGGTCCTGCGGGCGGCAGGCCACGATCACCGCGACGTCGGCGGCCAGCGCCGCGACCGCCAGGCCGAGGACGCGGTCCGGGCCGCGCGAGGCGCGCGAGAGCGACAGGCCCGCGATCACGCCGACCACCGTGTAGACGACCCAGGCGGCCGCGGCGAGCAGCGGCCAGCGGAAGGAGCTCCAGCCGGTGACGGTGACGGTGAGGTCGTAGCCGGTGTGCCAGAAGCCGGCGATGACGGCCGCGCCGAGCGCGGTGTAGCGGGCGTAGCGCTGGGCGACCTGCTCGATGTCGTCGGTCACGGCCGCCACCACATGCTCACCCGCGTGCCGGTGTCGCCGGAGGAGATCCGGGCGCCGCCGCCGCGCAGCGCGTTCATCGTGTCGAGGATCGAGCCGCGCACGCCGAACCGGTCGGGCGGCAGGCGGTCCTGGTCGAAGCCGTGGCCCGCGTCGGCGACCTCCACCCGGATCTCGCCGTCGTGCCCGCTGGAGACCAGGACGGCCTCGGCCACGCCGGCGTGCAGCGCGACGTTGGCCAGGGCCTCGGTGACGGCGCGGGCGAAGTGCTCGGCGACGTCGCCGGGGACGGTCTGCGGGATCAGGCTTCGGCGCACGTCGAGGCCGGGCACGCGGCCGGCCACCTCGTCGAGCAGGGCGTCCAGGGCGATGGGGGCGGTCTCGGGGCGTGGCCGGTCGCGCAGCTTCTCCAGCGCGGCCAGGTCGGCGCCCACCTGGGAGCGCAGGGTGGGCGACGGCTCGTCGTAGGTGCCGAGGCCGACCATGGTCAGGGTGTGCAGGGCGGTCTCGTGGATGCTGGCGACCTGGCGCAGCTCGTCCTCGCGGCGCAGGCGTTCGACCATGAGAGCGATCTCGGCCCGCGCGCTCTCGCGCAGGAACGCGTCGGCGGAGGCGGCCGAGCGGCGCAGCAGGGTCATCAGGATCACGATCGCCAGGAGCTGGACGAGGTGGATGCCCAGCGTGCCGGCCACGTCCTGGGACGGCGCGGCCAGCCGCACCCCCGCCAGGTACGCCCCCGCCACGGCCAGCCCGGCCGGCACGGCGATCCGGGGCCGCCAGGTCACCCCGATGACGACGATCGTCATGGTGACCAGCCCCGCGATCCAGCTCGACCCGGCGTCGAACGCCCGGACCGGCACCAGGTGGCGCTGGGCCAGGCAGGCCGCCACGGTGGTCGCCGCGTCACCGGCCACCAGCCAGTGCGGCAACGGCTCCTCGCCGCGTAACCGGCGCAGGTAGAGCCCGGTCCACACCAGGCCGGCCGCCAGCGCGGGCGCCAGCCACGCGGCCGAGACCGGCGGGACCGCGCCGAGACCGGCCGCGACCACCGCCACCAGGCCGACGGCCCCGCGCGCGCCCGCGGCGGTACGCGCGACGGCCTTGTCGAGCTGCCTGGTCGCGGAGTCGTACCTCGTGTCGTGTCTCGGGTCGTGTCTCGGGTCGAGCCTCTTGCCGTGACGCGTGGAGCCGGGGTGAGCCATGTGCGATCCGCCCGCGAAGAGGGCACAGGACGGGTCCCACAATATCGACTTTGAACAGGCTTGTTCCCGTCATGACGGTCGGCTGTTTCCATGGCTCTTCCTCGGGGGGCCGGCGGCTCTCCGGCGCGGGTGCGCCGCCCTGCCTCACTGTGGGTCGCGCGGGCCCCGGGCGGCATGACGGCTGATCGGCCGTCGTGCCGCCACGACGGCTGATCGGCCGTCAGTCGCATTCCACGCAAGAGGGATGTACTGGACAGGTGTCGTCGCGCGCGACGGGAGGGACGATCATGACTGTTTTCTCGATCTCGATTCTGCTCGGCTGCCTCTCGGTGATGGCGGTCCGTGGCCGCCGGGGGGACTGGCCGCCCGGCATGCCCGCGGCGCGGCCCCGGCTGGTGACCGCGGGCGGCACGTACGACGGCTCGCACGGCCACCCCTCCGACGCCTACGTCGTCCAGGAGCGGGTGATCGCGCTGGCCGACGGGCAGGGCGGCACGGAGGTCGCGCACACGGCGGCCGCGCTGGCCCTGGGCGCCGTGGTCGCCGCCCGGCCGCAGCACTCCGCCCGGCGGGAGGAGGACCTGGACGAGTGCGCCCAGGCCGCCCACCGGGCCGTCCGGCGGGCCGCGTTGCGCACGCCGTCCAGGCCGGCGCTGGTGACGACGATGGACCTGCTGGTGCTCGTCCCCGGGGAGACGCCGTGCCTGCGCTTCGCCCACGTGGGCAACGGCGCGATCTGGCATTGCGCCAAGGGCGGCAAGCCGCGCCGGCTCACCACGTCGCACTCCTTCGACGACGGCCCGCTGCTGCGCGGGATCGGGCTGGCCTCCACGCTGAACCCCGAGGTCGGCACCGTGCCGCTGCGGCCGGGCGACCGCGTGGCGGTGGTCACCGACGGCGTGCTGAAGGCGCTGGGCGAGCACCGGCTGACCGAGCTGCTCGCCGTCGGCCCGTCCCCGGCAGCCTGCCTGGACCGGCTGTACGACGAGGTGGCCGCCGCGGCGCCCAAGGACGACGCCACGATGGTCGTCGCCGACTTCGTCACCGCCTGACCTCCGGACGCCTGTGGAACGTGCCACCCGACACGTAGGCGGGGGCCGGGTGGCACGCCGGGGGTCAGGCCAGGCGCTGGAGGAGGCCGTAGACGAACAGGGCGCGGCGGGGCGTGCCCTGGCAGGCGAAGTCGACCGCCCAGTGGTGCGGGGCCGACCCCTCGCCCTGGAAGCTCACCGGGAAGCTCGCGCCGACGTCGGCCACGACGCATCCCCACGGGGTCAGGTCGGCGGCCGACAGCCGCCCGTCGCCGCCGGGCCGCACGAACCACAGGTTCCACACCTCGCCGCCGGGGCCGGTCAGCGCCTCGAACTCCAGCTCCGGCCAGGACGGCAGCCGCCAGCGGGCCACGTCGCAGGTCAGGCTGCCGAACGGGGCCGCGCCCGCGTGCGCGGGCGGGCCGAGCGCCATCCGCAGCGCGGCCCGGCCCTTGGGCGCCGCCGGGGAGTGGGCCAGCCGGGTCCAGTGGGCGTGGGCGGCGCGCAGCTCGGCGCGGGAGGCGTCCATGTCGGCCAGCGCCTGCTCGACGCGGCCCGGGTTGAGGTCGCGCATGCGGTGCATCAGGGCCAGCTCGAACTGGCGTACGCCGAATCGCATGGCCCCCAGCCTGCCAGGCGTCCTGACCTGCGTATGCTCCCCGTCATGAACAAACGGGGGCAGATCACTCTCCGCGAGCTGCTCGCCTTCGACGAGGGCGGCGTCCTGCGGCTGCTGCTCGCGCCGTCGGGCCAGGACGTGCACGTGTCCGGGATGATCATCGGCGACGAGGGACCCGCCCGCTCGTACGCGGGCCGGATCGTGCTCGCGGCCGGGCTGTTCCACTCCACCGGCGCGGCCACCGCCTCCATCCGCGAGGCGGCGCGGCGCGGCGCGGCAGCGGTGGTCGTGCGGGCGGGCGAGGACCTGGCCGACGACGCGCTCGACGCGGCCGAGCAGGGCGGCATCGCCCTGCTGGCCCGCGCCGAGTGGGCCGACTGGGACGACGTGGCGACCCTGCTGCGCTCGGCCGCCGCCTACGGCGAGGCGGGACGCGGCGACCGGATGGCCGAGGCCACGGCGGGCGGCGGGCTGGCCGCGCTGGCGTCGGTGGTCGCCGAGTTCACCGGCGGCTCGATCACCATCGAGGACACCCAGTTCCGCGTCCTGGCGCACTCGGCCACCGGGCCGGAGGCCGACGAGCTGCGCCGCTCCACCATCCTGGGCGGCCGGGTGCCCGACTGGCGGGTGGACGAGCTGCGCCGCAGCGGCCTGCTGCGCACCCTGTGGTCCTCCGGCGAGGTGATCCACCGGCCCGCCGACGGCGACACCCCCGAGCGGCTGATCATCGCCATCCGCAGCGGGCGGGAGATGCTGGGCTCGATCTGGGCCGCCGCCGACGGCCGCAGCCTGTCGCCCAACGCGGCCAGCGCGCTGAGCCGGGCCGCGGAGGTGGCGGTGCCGTACCTGGTGCAGCACCGGCTGCGGGAGAGCGGCGCGCGGCTGCGCGAGGAGCACGCGCTGCGCGGGCTGCTGGGCGGCGAGGGCGACATGAGCACCCACGCCTGGACGCTGGGCCTGCCGCCCGACCTGCGCTGCGCCGTCGTGATCGCCGAGACCGGCCCCGACGCGGCGGGCGAGGGCGCGGCGGCCCGGGGCCCGGCCGGGGAGCGGGTGCTGGAGGTGCTCGCGCTGCACGCCGCCTCCTACCGGACGGGGGTGCGGGTGCTGCGGGAGACCGGCCGGGTGCTGGCCCTGGTGCCGGTGCGCGGCGGCGACGAGCGGGACGTGCTCGGGCTGGCCCGCGAGCTGGACGGGCTGGCCGCCTCGACGCCGGGCGCCGCCGCGGTGCTGGTGGGGGCGGGGTCGGTGGCCGCCTCGCCGCTGGTCGCGGCGGGCTCGCGGGAGGAGGCCGACCTGGTCGTACGGGTCCTGCGCGGCCGCGACGCCGGTCCCCGCCACGCCCTGGCGGCCGACCTCGGCCCCGCCCTGGACGTGCTGCGCGTCCTGGACGCCGTCCGCCCGGTGTGGGAGCGCGGCAGCGGCCCGGTGTACGACCTGGTCCACGCCGACCTGGCGGCGGGCGGCGAGCTGGTCCGCTCGATCGCCGCCTACCTCGACGCCGCCGGGGACGTCGGCCGCGCCGCCCGCCGGCTGGTCCTGCACCCGAACACCCTGCGCTACCGGCTGCGCCGGGTCCGCGAGCGCTTCGGCGTCGACCTCGACGACCCCGACACCCGGCTGCTGCTCACGCTCGCCGTCCGGCTGGCCGCCTGACCTGGGGCTCCGGATTTTCCTTGGCCGAGTGGACAAAGCCGCATACGGGCTTTGTCCGCCCGGCTGAAGACTTGGCCTGCGGTCATGGCCGAATCTCGTCTGGCCCCCTCCGAAACTCCCTCTTTCCCGATGCATCCAGGAGCCTTGGACGTGATCCAGAGCAGTGCCACGCTCGCGCCCGCCCCGGCCCGCGGCACCACCGCCGAACGCGCCGCCCACGTGCTGCGCCATGCCGTGCGCGCCGGCGCGCTCGGACCGGGCGAGCCGGTCGCCGGCTTCGTCGACACCGCCGGCGTGCGGGACTCGGTCAGGGCGTTGCACGAGGCGTTCGGCGAGGTCCCGGACGTGCTGCACACCTTCGCCGCCAAGGCCGCGTCGCTGATCCCCGTCCTGCGGCTGCTGGCCGCCTCGGGCATGGGGTGCGAGGTCGCCAGCCCCGGCGAGCTGCGGATCGCGCTGGAGGCCGGGTTCGCGCCGGGCACGATCGTCTTCGACTCCCCCGCCAAGACCCGCGAGGAGCTGCGCCAGGCCCTGTCGCTGGGCGTCGCGGTCAACGCCGACAGCCTGGCCGAGCTGCGCCGCATCGACGAGCTGCGCGCGCCGGACTCCTCCTCGGTGCTGGGATTGCGGGTGAACCCGCAGGTCGGCACCGGCACGATCGGCGCGATGAGCACCGCGACCGCCACCTCCAAGTTCGGCGTCGCGCTGCGCGACCCGGGGGCCCGCGAGGCCGTCGTCCGCGCCTTCGCCGAACGGCCCTGGCTGACCCGGCTGCACGCGCACGTCGGCTCGCAGGGCTGCCCGCTGGAGCTGATCGCGGCGGGCATCGCCGAGACGTACCGGCTGGCCGAGGAGATCAACGCGACGCTCGGGGACCGCCAGATCACCAGCATCGACATCGGCGGCGGCCTGCCGGTGAACTTCGACGGCGACGAGGTGGCCCCCACCTACGCCGACTACGTCGCCACGCTGCGCGCGGCCGTCCCCGGGCTGTTCGACGGCCGGTACGCGCTGGTCACCGAGTTCGGCCGGTCGCTGCTGGCCAAGAACGGCTTCGTCGCGGCGCTGGTGGAGTACACCAAGGACGCGGGCGGGCGGCGGGTGGCGATCACCCACGCGGGCGCGCAGGTCGCCACCCGCACGGTGCTCATGCCGGACGCCTGGCCGCTGCGGGTCGGCGCGTACGGCCCGGCGGGCGACCCCAAGGACGGCCCGCTGCTCGCCCAGGACGTCGCCGGCCCGTGCTGCTTCGCCGGTGACGTGGTCGCGCACGCCAGGGAGCTGCCGGAGCTGGCCGAGGGCGACATCGTCGTGCTGCACGACACCGGCGCCTACTACTTCTCCACCCCGTGGGCCTACAACAGCCTGCCCTATCCGGCGGTGCACGGCTTCACCGTCACGGCGGACGGCGACGTCCGGCTGAGCGAGGTGCGCCCGGCGCAGACCCTGGACGAGATCGCCGCGGCCAGCGGGCTGGCGCAGGCCGACGCGCTGACCGGTCTCCTGGCGGCCACCGCCTGACGCCTGCCGTCCCAACTATGGCGGTATGTCCTGGTTTGCGAGGATTGTTTTCGCGGGTGGGGGTATGTCTACCAGCGAGTATGGAGTTCTCGCTCCATTTCGGGGGAACCTTCCGGGCCGTCGCCCGGAAGGCGCGACAGGCGGCTCTCCGCCTTGAGGGCCGCCGGATCCGGGGGAACCCACATGCGCAAGACGCTCACCGGCCTGGGGATGGCATTCTGCTTGGCGCTGGCCCCGGCCGCCACCGCTGTGGCGGACACGCCCGTCGTCCAGAGCCAGGCGACGCCGAGCCCGCAACCGACCGAGACCAGACACGACGAGGGCGGCGGCAACGGCGGTCTGTGGGGCCTGCTGGGGCTGCTCGGCCTGCTGGGGCTGGCGGGCCTGCGCAAGGGCCGCAACCCGGCGGGGACGGCTGAGCACATGACCACGCGTCCCACGGGAACCACCGGCACCACCGGCACCACCGGCACCACCGGCACCACGGGGACCACGGGGACCGCGACGGGGACCACCGCCAACCCCACCCGCCCGCAGCGTCCGTAACGCAGGACGCGGGCGGTGCCCGGCACGCTCCGGCGCGCCGGGCACCACGCTGCCCGGCCCCCCTGGGGCCGCCACAGCACCGCGCCGCCCGGCCCGCCGTGGTCCGGTTCGCGTGGGTACGGGCCTCAGGCCGGGCGGGTGGCGATGACGGCGGTGGCGTCCAGTTCCTCCGAGACCGTGGCCCGCGCCGGGAGCCCCGCCGCCACCGCGGCCCGGACGGTGGCCGCGGCCTGCCGTTCGCTGGTCTCCACCAGCAGGTGCCCGCCCGGCGCGAGCCAGCCGGACGCCCCCGCGATCACCCGCCGCACCACGTCGAGCCCGTCGCCGCCGCCGTCGAGCGCCATCAGCGGCTCGTGCAGGCGCGCCTCGGGCGGCAGCAGGCCGACCGACTCGGTGGGCACGTAGGGCGGGCTGGCGATCAGGATGCCGACGCGGCCGCGCAGCGAGCCGGGCAGGGCGTCGTACAGGTCGCCCTGGTGGACGTGGCCGCCGGGCAGGTTGAGCCGGGCGCAGCGCACGGCGGCGGGGTCGAGGTCGGCCGCGTGCACCTCGGTCTCCTCCCCCAGCGCCGCCGCGACCGCGGCCCCCATCGCGCCCGTGCCGCAGCACAGGTCGAGCACGACGGGCGGACGGCCGGCCCGCCGGGCCAGCGCGACGGCCTGACGGATGAGGAACTCGGTGCGCGGACGCGGCACGAACACGCCGGGCTCGACGGCGACGCGCAGGCCGCAGAACCGCGCCCAGCCCAGGACGTGCTCGAGCGGCAGCCCGCCGGCCCGGCGCTCGACCATCCCGGCCAGCTCGGCGGGGGTACGGGCGGTGGAGACCAGCAGCTCGGCCTCGTCCTCGGCGAAGACGCAGCCGGCGGCGCGCAGCCGGGTGACGACGG
This sequence comes from Nonomuraea sp. NPDC049646, assembly GCF_044465525.1. Lineage (NCBI taxonomy): Bacteria > Bacillati > Actinomycetota > Actinomycetes > Streptosporangiales > Streptosporangiaceae > Nonomuraea > Nonomuraea sp. NPDC049646. The sequence continues at coordinate 59,197 of NZ_JBITLU010000021.1, forward strand.
CGGACACGGGGATCGGGGAGGGGGACATGGGGAGCCTTTCGGGATGCCGATGGGCGCTCCCCGCGGTCACCTGGCCCAGGCGGGCCGGACGTGTGCCGGAAGGGAGCCCCAGCCTGACGAAGCGGTAATGGGTCTCACCTCCTGCGGACGATCTCGGCCAGAGACCGTCACAGTACCAGAGCCGATCCGGCCCGACGCGGGCGGCTGCCGGGGATCTCCCCCGGTCACGCGCACGCCGCCACACGGATGATCATGTAGTAAAATGTCCGGGAGCTCGGCCGCGGAGATCGTCCCGGCGAGCAGGAAGCGGCCGCGGGAGCCGCGCGACACCTCCCGCCGATCAGCTGACACAGACGAAGCGCACACCGCTACGGTGTGCGCTTTTTGCTGTGCCCGAAACCGGACCGCAGTGAGAGGAACCAGGCACGCATGCCGCACCACGACGACGACAACAAGATCAGCCTGCCCCGCCAGTTCGCCCGCACCCGGCGCTTCACCCTGGGCGCCCCCTCGGCCTTCACCGTCTCGGCGGACGGCTCCGTCGTGCTGTTCCTGCGCAGCCGCGCCGGCGACGACCCGGTCACCTGCCTCTGGGCCCTGGACGCCGGTTCCGGCGAGGAGCGGCTGGTCGCCGACCCCGCCGCGCTGACCGGCGGCGGCGCCCAGGGCATCGGCTCCTACGCCACGGACGACGCGGCCGGCCTGGCGGTGTTCACCCTGGCGGGCGCGCTGTGGGCGGTGGACGTCCCGACCGGCGCGGCCCGCACGCTGCCGGTGCCCGGCACGCCCGGCGACCCGCGGCCCGACCCGACCGGGCGGCTGGTCGCCTACCTCTCCGGCGGCGCGCTGCGGGTGATCGGCGCGGACGGCGCCGGCGACCGGGCCGTGGCCGAGCCCGACGGGCCGGACGTGCGGTTCGGCGTGGCCGAGTACGCCGCCTCCGCCTCGATGGGCCGCTCCCGCGGCTACTGGTGGTCCCCCGACGGCGCCCGCCTGCTGACGGCCCGGGTGGACGAGGCCCGCGTCGCGCTCTGGCACGTCGGCGACCCCGCCGATCCCGCGCGCCCGCCCAGGGCCGTGCGGTACCCGGCGGCCGGCACCGCCAACGCCGACGTCACCCTCTGGATCGCCAGAGTGGACAGCGGGGTGGACGGCGGGCTGGACGGCGGGCGCGTCGAGGTCTCCTGGGACCGGGCGGCCTTCGAGTACGTGACGGCCGCCGGCTGGGACGCCCACGGCCCCTACCTCTCGGTGCAGAGCAGGGACCAGCGGACGGTCCGGGTGCTGGCCGCCGACCCGGACTCGGGCCGGACGCGGTTGCTGGCCGAGCAGCACGATCCGCACTGGGTGCAGCTCGTCCCGGGCACGCCCGCCCGTACCGGCTCGGGCCGCCTGGTCGCCCACGCCGACCTGGACGGCACGCGGCGGCTCACCGTCGGCGGCGTCCCGGTCACGCCGCCCGGCCTGCACCTGGAGGCGGTTCTCGGCGTGGACGGCCAGGACGTGCTCTTCACCGCCTCCGACGACCCCGCGCAGACCCACCTGTGGCTGCACACCCCGGCGGCGGGCGCCCACCGGCTCAGCGTCGCGCCGGGGGTGCACGGCGGGGTCCGGCGCGCGGGCACCCTCGTCCACGTCACCCGCACCGCCGAGCAGCCGGGCGAGCGCGCCCGCGTGGAACGACCCGCGGCCGGGGCGGCGTCCCCGGCGCGGAGCGGGGTCGAGGTGGCCTCGGTGGCGCAGCGGCCGGTGCTGGCGCTGCGCCGGTTGTCGCTCGTCACCACCGAGCGCGAGCTGCGCAGCCACCTGCACCTGCCCTCCTGGCACCGCCCCGGCGACCCGGCGCTGCCGGTGCTGCTGGACCCGTACGCGGGGCCGGCCGGGCGCCGGGTCACCGACGAGCAGGCGCCGATGATGTTCGTCTCGCAGTGGTTCGCCGAGCAGGGGTTCGCCGTCCTGGTCACCGACGGGGCCGGCACGCCGGGCCGCGGCCCCGGCTGGGAGCGCGAGGTGCACGGCGACATGTTCGGCCCCGTGCTGGCCGACCAGGTGGCCGCCCTGCACGCGGTCGCCGCCCGCCATCCGGAGCTGGACCTGCGCCGGGTCGCGATGCGCGGCTGGTCGTTCGCGGGCACGCTGGCCGTCATGGCGGTGCTGCGGCGTCCGGACGTCTTCCACGCCGCCACCGCCGGGGCCGGCACCAGCGAGCAGCGCCTGTACGACACCCACTGGCGGGAACGCTTCCTCGGCCACCCGGACCGCCACCCCGACCGCTACGACGCCTGCTCCACCCTGGTCGAGGCGCACACTCTGGCCAGGCCCCTGCAGCTCGTCCACGGCCTGTCCGACGACAACGTGTTCCCGGCGGGCACGCTGCGCCTGTCGTCCGCGCTGCTGGCCGCGGGACGCCCGCACGAGGTGCTGCCGCTGTCCGGCGCGTCCCACGCCCCCACCTCGGACGAGGACGTCTTCGAGGGCCTGCTCCTCCTCCAGCTCGATTTCCTCCGCCGCCACCTGAACCGGTAGCGGGCGGCCGTCGCCGGGGGGGGCGCCGATCGCCCCCCGTCAGCGGCGGGCCGGGCGGATGAGCAGGCGGCCGTAGGGGAGGTCGCCGGTCACCTGGACGTGCGGGTGGCCGGGGCGGGGCCGGCCGGGAACCTTGCAGGTCACCCGCCCCCACTCGGACCGCACCCCGTCGGCGTTCGCGGTCGCCCCCGCGGGCAGGACGATGGTGGCGCTGCCGTACGCCAGCAGCAGCTCGATGTCGACGCGCGCGTACGGCACGTGGGCCCGCGACAGGTCCAGCCGCACCCGGCCGTACTTGCTGTCGACGCACAGGCGGCGCGGGACCTCCCAGTCGCCGGTCCTGGTGACCGCGCCGCCGGTGGAGGCCAGCCGGACCACCTCGTCCGGCAGGTCGGCGACGATCGGCGCCAGCTCGCGGGCCGAGGTGGCGGTGAGCGCCAGTTCGAGCCGCCGCTCCAGCTCGCCGGGGTCGAGCCGGCCCTCCGCGTACGCCTGCTGGACCAGCTCGACCGCGCGCTCGCGGTCCGCGCCGAAGACGGCGCTCATCGGCTGACGGCCCTGTTGTACAGCCGCGTGGCCAGCGGCACGAACACGGCCAGCAGCAGCACGGACCACAGCAGCGACACCGGCACGGCGTGCCGCAGCGGCCAGGCGGCGGGCTGGGGCAGGGCGGCGCTGGTGTTGCCGAACAGCTCACGCGCGGCCTGGACGAGCGTGGAGACCGGGTTCCACTCGGCGATCGGCCGCAGCGGGCCGGGCAGGCGCGTGCTGTCGGCGAACGCGTTGGACAGGAACACCAGCGGCAGCGACGTGAGGGTGGCGAGGTTGTTGAACACCTCGGGCGTGCGCAGGGCCAGCGCGACCGTGGCCGTCACCCAGGAGAAGGCGTAGGCGAACAGCAGCAGCATCGCGAACCCGAGCACCGCCTCCGGCGGCGAGCTGTGGACGCGCCAGCCGACCAGCAGGCCGACGAGCGCCATGGTGGCGATGCTGGTGACGTTCATGATCACGTCGCTGACGGTCTGGCCGGTGAGCACCGCCGTGGGGGACATCGGCAGGGTGCGGAACCGGTCGAAGATGCCCTTCTGCAGGTCCTGGGTGAGGGTGTAGCCGGTGATCTGCGCGCTGGTGACGATCGTCATGACGAAGATCCCGGGCAGCAGGTACTCGCCGTAGGACATGCCGGGCAGCTCGATCATGCTGCCGAAGACGTAGGTGAACAGCACCACGAACACGATGGGCAGCATGATCACGCCGCCCAGCAGGTCGGGGGCTCTGCGGATCTTGAGCGCGTTGCGCCTGGCGATGGTCAGGCCGTCGGCGGCGGCCAGCCGGAGGACGTTCATCGGACGGTCTCCTTGCTCTTCTCGGCGGCCTGGCGTCCGGTGAGGGTGAGGAACACGTCGTCGAGGGTGGGCCGGCGCAGCCCGGCGTCGCGTACGGCGATCCGCTCGGCGGCCAGGTGGCCGAGCGCCCGGGTCAGGGCGGCCGCGCCGCCGGTCACCGGGATCGTCATGCGCAGGGCGGCGGCGTCGACCTGCATCTCCCCCAGGGCCAGCGGCGCCAGGGCGCGGGCGGCGTGCTCCAGGCTCGCCGCGCTGGTCACCGAGAGCTGGATGCGGTCGCCGCCGACCTGGTCCTTCAGCTCCTCGGCCGTGCCGCGGGCGATCACCCGCCCGTGGTCGACCACCGCGATGCGGTCGGCGAGCCGGTCGGCCTCCTCCAGGTACTGGGTGGTGAGCAGGACGGTGGCGCCCTCCCGGACGAGCTCGGCGATGACGTCCCACAGGGCGATCCTGGCGCGGGGGTCGAGACCGGTGGTGGGCTCGTCCAGGAACAGCACGGGCGGGTCGGCGACCAGGGCCCCGGCCAGGTCGAGGCGCCGGCGCATGCCGCCGGACCAGCCGCGCACCGGCCGGTCGGCGGCGTCGGCGAGGTCGAAGCGGTCCAGCAGCTCGCGGGCGCGTTCGCGGCTGCGCCGGGCGCCCAGGTGGTAGAGGCGGCCGACCATCTCCAGGTTCTCGGCGCCGGTGAGGTGGTCGTCCACGGCGGCGTACTGGCCGGACGCGCCGATGCGGGCGCGCAGCCTCCGGGCGTCGCGGACGACGTCGAGCCCGGCCACCGTGGCGTGGCCGGCGTCCGGTCGCAGGAGCGTGGTGAGGATCCTCACCGTGGTGGTCTTGCCGGCGCCGTTGGGGCCCAGCAGTCCTAACACCGTCCCCTCCGGGACGGTCAGGTCGACGCCGTCGAGGGCGGACACCTCGCCGTACCTCTTGGTCAGCCCCTCGACCACGATCGCGTCTGGCATGTCGGTCTCCTCGGTCGTCAGGAACGGTGGATGTCGATGTCGCCGTGCGTGGTGTGTGCGTGGATCTCGACGGTCCGGGCCGCGTCGCCGGGGTCGTCGCCGGGGTCGAGGGCGACGTTCACGGTGCCGTAGCGGGAGCTGACGTCGAGCCAGGCGGAGGTGCCCTCGCCGACGCCGACGTCAAGGCCGCCGCCGGTGGTCTCCATGACGACCGTGCCGGACCTCACCTCGCGGATCTCCACGCCGGCGTAGGCGGTCTTGGCGACGACGCCGGCCAGCGGGCGCTCCACGGTGATGTCGCCGTGGGCGCTGTTGAGCCGCAGCTCGCCGGTGACCTCGCCGAGGCGCACGTCGCCGTGGGCGGTCTTGACCGCGGCGGTGCCGTCGATCTCGCCGACGCGGATGTCTCCGTGGTTCGTGGTGATCTCGGCGTGCCCGCGCGCCCTGGTGACGGAGACGGCGCCGTGGGTGCTCCTCAGGCGCAGCCGGCCCGCCTCCTCGACGCGGATGTCGCCGTACGTGCTGGTCGCCGTGACGTCGCCGAGCGGCCCGCGGCACGACAGGCCGCCGGACGTCCTGGCGTCGAGCCGGGACCCGGCCGGCAGCTCGATCGTCACCTCCACCGAGCCCGTGCCGAGCAGCAGCGAGCGCGCCCAGTCGGCGGGCGACTCGACGAGCTTGCCGAGCGAGAGCCCCCAGCCGGGCGCCGGCGCCCCCTGCTCCTTGCCGGCGGCCACCGTGAGCCTGCCGTCGGCGTAATGGACCTGGACGTGCCGGGCGGCCTGGACGTCGGCGTCGTTGTGCTCGTCGCTCGGGCGGACCTCGACCACGGTCTCGGCGCGGTCGCCCGCGACGACGCGGACGGCGGCGGTCGCCAGGTCGAGGACGGCGACGATGGGGCTGGGCGTGTCGAAGGCCGGCATTCCGATCTCCCTGTCATCGGTCGGCATGGTCATCAGCGCACCCAGCCGCTGTAGCGGTTGCCGGTCTGCGGGGCCGGGCGCCGGGTGGCGCGGCGGGTGGCGTCGCCGGGGTCGAGCGCCGCGGAGACGGCGCGGACCAGCCAGGCGTTGACGGACAGCCCGTCGCGCGCGGCGGCCTCCTCGATGCGCGGCTTGAGCGCCTCGGGGACCCGGAGGGAGATCCGGGACGTGCCGCCCTCGTCGGCCTCGGGGGGCGGCGGCGCGGACGGCCGGTCGGCGGGCCCGGCGCTCCCGGGCGTTGCGTCCTGGTCCGGGAACGGGTGGGCGGCGGGCGGTGACGTCACGACGAAGGCGGGGTCGCGTCCGCGCAGCCGCACCTCGACCGAGCCGGGCGCGAGGTCCTGGGTGATCTCGTCGGCGGCGGCCGACAGGGCCTCCAGCAGGGCGAGCCGGGCGGCCGACTCCAGGCTCGCGGCGAAGCGCTCGGCCAGCGCGCGGGCCTCCTCGCCGCCCGTGCCGGCGGCGAGCATGAGCTCGCGCCGGAGTTGATCGACATACGGGGCAAGGTCCATGACGCCATCATGACATGCGAGATGACGCCATCGCAATGCCATGATGACGCCATGATGGCGTCACATGACGCCTCAGGCGGGCGGCGGCCCGGACAGCGCGGTGACCACGCGGTGGCGCAGCAGCTCGTACTGCTCGCGGCACCGGCGCGGCGCGTCCGGGGGACGGTGCTGGAGCTGCGGGTTCACGACGACCTCACCCGGGTGGAACTGGTCGGCGGTGAAGTCGACCTCGGTGCCGCCGGGCAGCACGTTCCAGTAGTGGTGACCGACCTTGACGCCGTCGGCGTGCACCTCGGCCAGGATCAGGTCGCCGCCGAGCAGGTCCTGGACCACCAGCGCGGTGATCCCGCACTGCCCCCTGGCCGGGTTGTCGGGCCGCCACTGCTCGCGCGCGGCGGTGTCGCAGGTGTCGGGCCCCCAGGCGGACAGCAACGCCGGCCGCAACAGTTCCAATATCAACATCCGGCGAGTGTCGCAGGCGGGCCCGACAGTTCACGGCCCGCTCACTCCAGGGCGCCGTCGAGGATCTTGTCGAGGAAGGCGTCCAGGTTGACCGCCGTCCTGGCGACGCGCTCGGCCACGCTCAGCGACTCGAACCGGACGCCCAGCTCGGTCTCCTTGCGGCCCCTGACGTACAGGGAGCAGGCCAGGTCGGCGCACATGTAGGCGCCCACCGTGTTGCCCTGCCGCCCCGCCGCGCCGACCCGGGGCGCGGTGAACAGCGCGACGCCGGTCCCGGCGTGCGGGGTCACGCAGACCGAGCAGAGCGTGCTCTTGGTGAAGCTCCTGCGCACCTCCTGGCCGAGCCGCAGCGCGACGCCGACCGGCGCGCCGCCGCGCTCGGCCACCAGGTACGCCCGCTCGGGCGCCCCCGGATCGCGCCAGCCCAGGAAGTCGAGGTCGGGCCAGGGCAGCTCGGGCAGCCCGCGCGGGACGGCGAGCCGCCGGGACTCGCCCCTGGAGCAGTTGACGAAGGACGAGCGGATCTCGCTCTCGGTGACGGGGTTCATGACGTGCCTGCTTTCGAGGACGGGAGGAACAGGGCGGGCAGGAGGCAGAGCGCGACGGCGGCCAGCGTGACCCAGAAGGCGGGCCGGTAGCCGCCGTGCTGGAGCAGGACGGCCACGCAGGCGGTGCCGGCCGCCGCGCCGACCTGCTGGCCGATGGCGTTGGCGGTGGTCGCGGCGGGCACCTTGGCCGGCGGCAGCGAGTGATAGAGGGTGATCATGGTGGGTGAGACCGCGAGCGCGGCCCCCACCCCGCGGACGAACAGCGCCACCGTCAGCAGCGCCGTGCTCGCGCCGGGGTCGGCCAGCGCGAACGGCAGCGTCCCTGCCGCCAGCAGGACCAGGCCCGTGACGACGATCCGGCGCGGGTTGCCGTTCAGGTCGATCAGCCGGCCGGCCGCCAGCACCGCGACGAGCATGCCGAGCCCCTGCGGCGCGAGCACCAGCCCGGCGCCGAGCGCCCCCGACCCCTCGGCCGTCTGGATGAACAGCGGCACCAGGAACACGGCGGCGAACAGGGAGAAGTTGGCCAGGAAGGCCAGCGCGGCGGAGGCGGCGAAGGCCCGGTCGCGGAACAGGCCGGGCTCGACGATCCGCGGCCCGGAGGTGCGGGCGGCCCGCCACAGGCAGGCGGCCAGCAGCAGCGCGCCGGCGGCCGCGGTCAGCGCGGCCACGGGCTCGCCGGCCCCGCTCAGCCCGTGCAGCAGCAGGGTCAGGCCGCCGCTCACGCCGAGCAGGCCGGCCACGTCGAGGCGTTCGGCCGGGCCGCCGGGCCGGGCGGTGCGCACGTACAGAGCCGAAAGGACGACGCCGGCCGCCACGAACGGGACGTTGACCAGGAACACCCACCGCCACGACAGCGTCTCCACCAGCACGCCGCCGACGACCGGCCCGAGGACGGGCGCGAACACGGCGGGCACGGCCATCAGCGCCATCATCCGGCCGAGCCGCTCGCGCCCGGCCAGCTCGACGACGATGATCCGGCTGAGCGGGAAGAGCATGCCGGCCCCGGCCCCCTGCACGACGCGGAAGGCGATGAGGCTGCCGAGCGACCAGGCCGATCCGCACAGGATCGAGCCGGCCAGGAACACGGCGAGCGAGGCGGTCCAGGCCGTCCCGGCGCCGAACCGCTGGGCCGCCCACCCGGTCGCCGGGATGACCGCGGCCAGGGCGAGCAGGTAGGCGGTCGTCACCCATTGGGTGGCGGCCAGGTCGGCGGAGAAGGCGCGGGCCAGGGTGTGCGTGGCGACGCCGACGACCGTGCCGTCGAGCAGGGCGGTGAAGGCGCCGAGGGTGAGCACCCCGGCGACCGTCAGCAGCCGCCGGTCGAGGCCGGGCCGCGTCGCGGTCGTTCCGGTCATGGGGAAACCTGCCAATGTCTCAGTGCGCTGTCGAGCGCGTCGATGATCGCGTCCCACGAGCTGCGGACGTCGCGGGAGGCCTGGAAGCCGCCGCGGGCCTCCAGGTTGGTGAAGCCGTGGAAGGTGCTGCGCAGCAGCCGGATGGCGTCGGTGTGGGCCGGCTCGGGCAGCCCGTACGCGGCCACGACCGCGTTGGTGGTGGTGAAGATGCGCTGGACGTCGGCGCACCCGGCGACGATCTCGGGGTCGAGCCGGAGCTGGGTGGCCTCGTACAGGCCCGGGTGGGCGAGTGCGAAGTCGCGGTAGGCGGCGGCGAAGGCGGCCAGCGCGTCCTTGCCCGCCTTGCCGGCGACGGCCGCGGTCAGCGCGTCGGCCTGGATGCGGGCGGCGCGCAGGGCCACCCGGACGCGCAGGTCCTGGAGGTTCCTGACGTGGGAGTAGAGGCTGGCGTCCGCGACGCCGAAGCGGCGCGCGAGGGCCGAGACCGTCAGGTTGTCGAACCCGGCCTCGTCGGCCAGTTCCCCGGCCGCCTCCGTCACGCGGTCCGCCGTCAGACCGGCCCGAGCCATCATGATCCACCTCCGCAGCAGGAAACCTAACCTTCCTAGGTTTTATCCTAGGAGTCCTAGGTTTCGCAAATCAGGAAAACTTGGGATCAGGTTGGAACGTGGCTGGAGCAGCCGTTCGTAACGTGGCGGACATGAGAGTGCTCGTCGATCTGAACCGCTGCCTGAGCTACGGCCAGTGCGTGTTCGCGGCGCCGGCGGTCTTCCGGTTCCACGGCGCCGAGTCCCTCGAGTACGACTACGCCCCGGCCGACGCGCTGCGCGAGCAGGTGCGCGAGGCCGCCGCGGCCTGCCCGGTGCAGGCGATCACCTGCTCGCCGGACGACCATGCGTAGCGCGGTGATCGTGGGCGCCTCGCTGGCCGGCCTGCGGGCCGCCGAGACGCTGCGCGCCGAGGGCTTCACCGGGGAGCTGACGCTGATCGGCGACGAGCCGTACGAGCCCTACGACCGGCCGCCGCTGTCCAAGCAGGTGCTGGCCGGACGCGCCTCGCCCGCGCACACCGCGCTCGTCGCGGCGCGGGACCTGCGGGCGCGCTGGCTGCTCGGCGAGCCCGCCACCGGCCTGGACCTGAGCACCCGGCAGGTACGCCTGGCCGGCGGGCGCGAGATCGGCTTCGACCGGGTGCTGATCGCCACCGGCACCCGGGCGCGCCCCTGGCCCGAGCCCGCCGAGGCGGCCCTGACCGGCGTGTTCACCCTGCGCGGACGCGACGACGCGGCGAGCCTGCAAGCCGCCCTCGCCGCCGGGCCGAGCCGGGTGCTGGTCATCGGCGGCGGGTTCACCGGCTCGGAGATCGCCTCCGTGTGCCGCGAGATGGGCCTGGCCGTGACGGTCGCAGAACGCGGCCCGGCCCCGCTGGCCGGCGCCCTGGGCGCGGCGGCCGGCAGCGTCGCCGCCCGGCTGCACCGCGAGCACGGCGTGGACCTGCGGGTGAACACCACGGTGATGGCGCTGGAGGGCGACGCGCAGGGCCGGTTGCGCGCGGCGCACCTGTCCGACGGCGACGTCCTGCCGGTCGAGGTCGCGGTGGTGGCGCTCGGGGCCGTCCGCAACACCGAATGGCTGGCCGGGGCGGGCCTGGCGGCCGACGCGCGCGGGGTGGTGTGCGACGCCGCCTGCCGGGCCTTCGACGCCGACGCGATCGTCACCTCCGACGTGTTCGTGGCCGGCGACGTGGCGCGCTGGCCGCACCCGCACTACGACGGCCTGCTGCTGGCCGTGGAGCACTGGGACAACGCGGTGCGGCAGGCGGCCACCGCCGCGCACAACATGGTCGCCGACCGGCCGCGCCCGCACCGGGGGCTGCCGGCGTTCTGGTCCTACCAGTTCGGCGTCAGCATCAAGTCCGTCGGCCTGCCGACGATCGCCGACGAGGTGGTGGTCACGCAGGGCTCGGTGGCCGAGCGCCGCTTCGTGGCCTGTTTCGGCCGCCAGGGCCGGTGCGTGGCGGCGGTCGCGGTGGACGCGCCGCGCTCGCTGCCCGCCTACGCCGGCCTGATCGAGGCGGCCGCGCCCTTCCCGCCCGACCTGCGGGCCGCCGACGGGCCGCGCACGCTGCTCCCGGTGCCCGCAGGACTGACCGTGGACGGCCAGTCCACGCACAGCCCGACGGCCGCGGTGACCGGGCAGGGCCCGACCGCGCGCGAGGTGCCGCGCGAGCGCGACCCCCGCTCGCCGCTGACCGCGCCGCCGCTGGAATGAGAGCCGGAGGACGACCATGGCCCACCAGGTCACGCAGAGCCTGTTCGCGCAGGTCCTGGACGAGGCGAGCCGCCCCGACCCGTACCCGCTGTACGCCCTGCTGCGCGAGAGGCCCGTCTCCCGCCAGGGGGACGACCTGTACGCGGTGAGCACGTACGCCGAGATCGTCTCGCTGCTGCACGACCCGCGGATCAGCTCCGACGAGCGCAAGAGCAGGAGCGGCTCCGGCTCGTTCGGCGCCTCCGGCAGGCTGATGGCCGGACAGGACGCCCAGGACGGCCAGGAGTCCCGCAAACCGGCGTTCATCTTCCTCGACCCGCCCGACCACGACCGGCTGCGGCGGATCGTCATGCGGCACTTCACCCCGGAGCGCGTCAACCGGCTCGGGGAGCACGTGGTGTCGCTGGTGGCCGAGCTGCTCGACCGCCGCGCCGGCCACGACTCCATGGACGTGGTGGACGACCTGGCCTACCCGCTGCCGGTCACGGTGATCTGCGACCTGCTCGGCGTGCCCAAGGAGGACGAGCCGCGCTTCCACGGCTGGGCCTCGGCGCTGGCCCGCACGCTGGACCCGCCCGAGGGGCTGTCGGAGGAGGAGGCGCGGCAGGCCGAGACCGCCGCGCCGGAGCTGCGCGCGTACCTGGTGGAGCTGGCCGCCGAGCGGCACGCCCGCCCGTCGGACGACCTGCTGTCGGCGCTGCTCACCGACCGCGCGGCCGAGCGCATGGACGCCCCGGAGATCATTGCGACGATGGCCCTGCTGCTCATCGCCGGCCACGAGACCACCGTCAACCTGATCGCCAACGGCATGCTGACGTTCCTGCGCAACCCGGAGGCGCTGGCGCGGCTGCGCGCCGACCCGGGGCTGATCGTCCCGGCCGTCGAGGAGGTGCTGCGCTACGACCCGCCGGTGCAGTTCCGCACCCGCACGACGCTGGCCGACATCGAGATCGCCGGGGTCACCGTCCCCCAGGGCGCGGACGTGGCGCTGCTGCTGGCCTCGGGCAGCCGTGACCCGGCCCGCTTCCCCGGCGCCGACCGCTTCGACCCGGCGCGGCGGGACAACCAGCATCTGGGGTTCGGCGGGGGCGTCCATTACTGCGTGGGGGCGCCGCTGGCCCGGATCGAGGCGCGGGTCGCCCTGGGCGCGCTGGTGAGCAGGCTGGTCGGGCCGGAACTGGCCGACGGGCCGCCGCCGTACCGGCACAGCGCGTCGCTGCGCGGGCCCGCGCACCTGCTGGTCGGCTTCGACCGCCTGCTCTAGCGCCCGCCTGCCCTGAGGGCCGCCCGCTCTCGCGCCCGCCTGCGCTAGCGGCCTTCGAGGACGCGGGCCAGGGCGTCCAGGGTCTCCTGCCGGGTTCCCGGGGGCGGCGAGACGCGCAGCACCGGCTCCCGCAGGTCGAGCGGGGCGCGGGCGACCGGCGCGACGCCCACCAGCAGGCCCGCCCCGGCCGCCGCCGCGGCCGTCCTGGTGGCGTCCGCGCCGCCGGGCGGGCGCAGGGTGACGATGGCCGTCGGCTCGTCGTACGGCTCCACCACCCGCCAGCCGCCCCTGCCGTCGAGCGTGCGCCGGGCCGCCGCGCCCAGCTCGGCGAGGTGGGCGCGGACCGCGTCCGGCCCCAGCGCGTGGTGCTCCAGGACGGCGACGCCGAGGCCGATCCGCGCCGCCACCGCCGACTCGGCGCTCTCGTAGCGCGCGGCGCCGGGCAGCGGCCCGGTGCGCGCCGGGTCCGCCAGCCAGACGTGGCCGCCGAGCGCGGGGGCCGCCGCGTCCATGTCCTCGGTGAGGCCGGGCACGATCAGGAAGCCGACGCCGCGCGGCCCGGCCAGCCACTTGCGGGAGGTGCCGACGTAGGCGGCGGCCCGCGCGCCGGTGACGTCGAGGTGGCCGAGCGACTGGCACACGTCCAGGACCAGGGGGACGCCGGCCTCCCGGCACAGGCGGCCGATCTCCGCGACCGGCTGCGCGGTGCCCCGGCGGGAGGGCAGGTGCGGCAGGGTGACCAGGTCCAGGCCGCGGCGCAGGGCGGCGGACAGGGCGTCCAGGTCGAGCCGGGCGTCGTCGTCGGCGGGCAGCTCGGCGAGGGTCCAGCCGCGCTCGGCGGCCAGGCGGTGCAGCAGCATGAGCGTGCTGCCGTACTCCGAGCGGGTGAAGCCGACCCGGGCGTCCGGCGGCAGCCGCCAGCCGCCGAGCAGCGCCGCCATCGCGGCCGTGCCGCTCTCCAGAAAGGCGACGTCGGCCGCGTCCGCGCCGGTCAGGGCGGCCAGCGCGGCCCTGGGCACGGCCAGTCCGGGCGCGGCGGCGTACCCGCCGAGCTCGCGTTCGCGCCGCAGGTGCTCGACCGTCGCGGCCAGCGCCCGGTCGCTGGGCACGTTGCAGCCGGCCGCGTCCAGGTGGCCGGGCGGTCCGGCCGAGCGGGCGGCCCGCCAGCGCGCGGCGATCACGCCCCGGCCAGCAGCAGCCCGAAGTCGCCGTCGGGGTCGGTCCACGAGCGCAGGACGGTGAACCCGGCCGCGGCCAGCTCCTCCCCCAGCGGCTCCAGCCGGAACTTGGCGCTGATCTCGGTCCGCATCTCCTCTCCCGCGGCGAAGTCCACGGTCAGGCCGAGCGCGCCGACCGGCACCCGCATGTCCCGGGTGGCCCGCAGCCGCATCTCGATCCACTCGTTGCGCTGGTCGTACAGGGCGACGTGCTCGAACGCCGCCGGCTCGAACCCGGCCGCCAGCTCCCGGTTCACCACGCGCAGGACGTTCCGGTTGAACGCGGCCGTCACCCCGGCGGCGTCGTCGTAGGCCGCGACCAGCCGCCCGGCGTCCTTCACCAGGTCGGCGCCGAGCAGGAACGTGTCGCCGGGCCGCAGGGTGGCCCGCACCTCCTTCAGGAACACCTCGCGGGCGGCCGGTTCGAGGTTGCCGATCGTGCCGCCGAGGAAGGCCACCATGCGCCGGCCCGAGCGCGGCAGCAGCCGCAGATGGCGCTCGAAGTCGGCGCAGACCGCCCGCACCTCCAGCCCGGGGAAGCGCCCGCCCAGCCGGCGCGCCGCCGCCTCCAGGGTGACGGCGTCCACGTCCACCGGCGTGTACGCGCGCAGCGTGCCCGCCTCGGTGAGCGCGTCCAGCAGCAGGACGGTCTTCTCGCTCGTGCCCGAGCCCAGCTCGACCAGCGTGTCGGCGCCGGAGGCGGCGGCGATCGCGGCCGCCCGCGCGCGCAGGATCGTCAGCTCGCGGCGGGTCGGGTAGTACTCGGGCAGCCGGGTGATGCGCGAGAACAGGTCGCTGCCCGCCTCGTCGTAGAACCACTTGGGCGGCAGCCACTTGGGCGTGGCCGTCAGCCCGGTCCTGACGTCGTGTTCGAGCGCCTGGCGCAGGTAGCCGGGGTCAAGGTGGCTGGTCACATGGACGGTCGGCTGGGTGACGGGCACGAGATCCTCCTGGAAGGTCACAACGGCTGGACGCGTACGTCGTCCGGCGTGGCGGTGAGCAGGCTGCGGTCGGGCGCCTCCTGCCAGCCCGGCCGGTCGTCGAGCGGCTCGCTGGCCACGTACACGCCGTCCTGGTCGGCGCGGAAGAACAGGGTGTCGCCCCAGACGGTCGCGGCCAGCGCCGTGCCGTCGCAGGCGAGCAGGTTCAGCCGGGCGGCGGGGTCCTTCTCCCCCGCGCGCACGACGACGTCGGCCAGCGCCGCGGCCAGGGCGAGACCGGCGCTGCCGCGGGCGAACACGGCGGCGGCCAGCCAGGCCGAGTCGCAGGGGCTCTCGGGCAGGTCGTCGGCCAGGTCCATGACCGCGTCGCGCTCGACCCGGCCGTTGTGGCTGAGCAGCCAGCCGCCCCCGGCGAACGGCGCGGTGGCGCTCTCCTCCACCGGCATGCCGGTCGTGGCGCACCGCACGGCCGCGAGCAGGCACCCGGAGCGGGCGATCTCGGCGAGCGCGGGCAGGTTGGCGTCGGCCCAGATGGGGATGGCGCGGCGGTAGCGCACCGGTTCCGGCCTGGCCGGGTCGTACCAGGCCATGCCGTAGCCGTCGGCGTTGACCGTGCCGTGGCGCTGCCGCCGGGGCGCGTACGACTGGGCGAGCAGGCCGTGCGCCGGCTCGTGGATCAGCGAGGTCAGCGGGCGCGGGACGCCCAGCCAGGCGGCGTGCCGGCACATCTAGGCCCGCTCGGCGTCGCGGGCGCAGCGGAAGCCGGTGAAGATCTGCCGCCGGACCGGGTAGTCCCAGTTGCGGAACGTCGTGCGCACCGCCGCCGGGTCGGCCGCCCACGAGCCGCCGCGCAGCACCCGGTACTCCTGCCCGAAGAAGACCTCGCTGTACTCCTTGTACGGGAAGCTGCGGAACCCGGGATAGGGCTGGAACCACGACCCGGTCCACTCCCACACGTCGCCGACCATCTGCTCGGCCCCGTACGCGCTCGCCCCGGCGGGGTAGGCGCCCAGCGGGGCCGGCCGGGCCGCCCGGTGACCGAGATTGGCCAGGTCGGGACGGGGGTCCTCGTCGCCCCACGGGTACTTGCGGGCGCGCCCGGCCTCCGGGTCCCAGCCGCACGCCTTCTCCCACTCGGCCTCGGTGGGCAGCCGCCGGCCCGCCCAGCGGGCGTAGGCGTCGGCCTCGTACCAGCTCACGTGCTGGACCGGCTCGTCCATCGGGACGGGCTCGGCGCGGCCGAAGCGGGTGCGCCACCACGCGTCGCCCTCGCGGGTCCAGAACAGCGGCGCGGTGGCCCCGCTCTCCTGCCGCCAGCGCCAGCCGTCCGGGTGCCACCAGCGCGGGTCGTCGTAGCCGCCGGACTCGACGAACGCGGCGTAGGCGGCGTTGCCGACGGGCAGCCGGTCGATCCAGTAGGCGGGCAGGTCCACCCGGTGGGCGGGGCGCTCGTTGTCGTAGGCCCAGGGCAGGGTGCCGGTGCCCATCTGGAAGGGGCCGGCGGGGACGTACACCTCGGCGGGGCCGGTGGCGCGGCCCGGCGGCAGGTCGCCGTCGCGGACCAGGCCGGGCTGCCGGGACAGCTGCCAGGTGGCCAGCATCGTCTCGTCGTGCTGGTGCTCGTGCTGGATGACCAGGCCGAACACGAACCCGTCGCGGTGCAGCGGGGCGGCGGCCTCCAGGTCGATGGCGTCCAGCACGTCGAGCACCCGGCCGCGCACGCCGCCGATGTACTTCCTGGCCTCGGCCGGGCCGAGGATCGGCAGGGCGGGACGGTCCTTGCGGGGGTGCTTGAAGGCGTCGTAGATGTCGTCGATCTCGGGGCGCAGCGGCGTGATGCCGGCGGCCTCGCGCAGCACCCACAGCTCCTCGTAGTTGCCGACGTGCGCGAGGTCCCACACCAGCGGCGACATCAGCGGGGAGTGCTGGCGCAGCAGGAGGTCGTCCTCGGCCTCGGTGTAGGTCAGCGAACGGTCGCGCACCGCGGTCAGCTCGGCGGCGATGCGTTCCTTGATGTCGTTCATGCCCGTCCTTCTCCGCTCAGCCAGGCCGGCAGGCGCCGTACCGGGTCCGTCATCAGCTCCATCAGGTCGGCCGCCGGGGAGCGGCCCGCGCTCACGTACCGGGCGGCGAAGCCGGACACACCGTCGACCAGGCCGGCGGGCGCGCCGAGCCGGGGCAGCGCCTCGACGGCGGCGCGGAAGGCCGCCTCGGCGGCGCGGGCTAGCCGCGGGTCGGTCAGGCCGCACCTGGCGGCCGCCTCGGCCAGGCCCGCGACGGGCTCGGCGGCCGACAGTGCGGCGTCGGCGGCGCGGTCGTCGGTGATCAGCGCGTGGGTGACGGCGACGCACACCGGCCAGTCGTCCGGGTGCTGGGCGTCGAGGTAGCGGATCTCCAGCCAGCCGCGCGGCCGGACCGGCGGGAACAGCGTGGTGGCGTGGTAGGCCAGGTCGTCGGGGGTGGGCGGGCGCTCGCCCGCGCCGTCGAGCCAGTCGCGGAAGGTCGAGCCGTCGCCGACCGCGCGGTAGCGGCGCTCGTCCTCGCGGACGAGCATGAGCCGGGCGTCCAGCAGGTACGCCGCCCAGGCCGCCGCCGGGTCGCCTGAGCCGTCGACGGAGCCGTCGCCAGGGCCGTCGACGGGGGCGGTGCGGGTCGGGTCCAGGTTCTCCCAGACGGCCTGGCGGCCCGACATCCAGCCGCAGGGGCGTCCGCGGCTCAGCGGCGAGTTGGCGAAGGCCGCGGTCAGGACGGGCCGGAGCAGCCTGGCGCGCTCCCACCGGACCGCCGGCCGCTCCCCCAGGTCCACGTTGACCTGGACGGACGCCGTCGAGCACATCATCAGCGGCCCGTACGGGCGGCCCAGGAACTCGGCCATGGCGTCGTAGCGCGGCTGGCGGAGCTGCCGCCGGGCCGGGCGCAGCGGGTCGAGCCCCACGCCGCCCAGCACCAGCCCGGCCCGCCCGAGCGCCGCGCGTACGGCGGCCACGTCGGCGGCCAGCCGTCCGATGGCCTCGGCGGGCGGCCCGGCCGGGCCCGACAGCTCGATCTGGCCGCCCGGCTCGTACGTCACCCGGCTCCCGCCGGCCAGCGCCGGGACGACCTGCTTCACCCGGTCTATCGGGACCTGCCGCGCCGGGTCCGCCCGGTCGAAGATCAGGAACTCCAGCTCGGCCCCCACCCGGTCGCCCGGGGCGGGTGCGAAGCACCGGCGTGCGAACTCCTCCACCTCCGGCACGCCCCGGAGCGGCTCGCCGGCCGCTCCCGGGGCGCCGGACCCGCCGGCCGCCGGGCCGGTCATCGCGTGGCGCATGTGCTTACAGACCCGCGAGACCCGCCAGCGTTACACGGAAATTTGATGATCTGCCGGGATTTGCCCCTTTTGCGACTCTTAGGTCGTCAGCCGCGATGGCGGCGGGCTCTGAAGGCGGACATCAGGCGGTCGCGCGTGCCGTCGGACAACTTGCGCTCCGGCGGGAGCTCGCGCAGGGCCCGGACGGTCTCGCGGAACCGGTCGAGCTGCCGCGCGCAGTCGGCGCAGGCCGCCGCGTGCGCCTCGAACGCCTCGCGTTCGGGCCGGTCAAGAGCCCCGTCAAGGTAGGCGGTGATGAGTTCTACCAGCTCGTCGCACGTGAACCGCTTCACGACGTTGACCGCCTCACCTCTGAGCGTTGAACCGTTTAACCTATTCTGACCGCTTCACGGACTGGTAGTAGCCTTCGAGCCGGTCGCGGACCGTGGCTCTTGCCCGGTGCAGGAGCACCCGTTGGTTGGCGGCCGAGATCTCCAGGATCTCGCAAACCTCCTCCGACGTGCATCCCTCCAGGTCACGCAGGGTGATGACGATCCGCTGCCGGGGCGGCAGCCCGGCCAGCGCCTCACCGATGAGACCGCGCGCCTCCGAGGCGAGCACCGCGCCCTCCGGCGTCGGGCCGTGCTCCTTCTGGGCCGGCTCGGCGGGCGGCTCGAACGCGCTCCACGGCAGCGTGCGGCTCTCGCGCAGGCCGCGTTTCTTGGCGGTGTTGACCAGGATGCGGTAGACCCACGTCTTGACCGAGGAGCGCCCCTCGAAGGCGTCGATGGCGCCGATGACCGCCAGCCACGTGTCCTGCACGACCTCCTCGGCCGAGTCGTCGGTGGACACGTAGGACCTGGCCGCCCGCAGCATCCCCCGCGACCAGGTGTCGAGGAGCGCGGCGAACATCGACTCGTCCCCGGCCCGCAGCGCCGCGACGACGACGTCGTCCGGGGGCAGCCCACCGCCCGCGAAAGGCCCCACGATCGTTTCCTCCCGGTCGAGCGTCGGGGACATCATGACATCGGGCCGCGCGTCGTCCACGCCCGGCCTGCCGCCGGGCCCGTGCGGGACGTCATGCTCCAGGCTAGCCCTCGCCTCCTCGCACCTGAAGATCGCACACCGGTCCGCGCCCGCACGTCGTACGGCGGCACCGACAGGGAACCTTCCCCGGCGGAGGCCGTCCAGCCGTGCGGGACCGGGATCGCCGCAGCTCAGTCGCGGTCGTAGTGGCAGACGGCCTCCAGCATGACGCCGTGCGGGTCGAGCCAGAACGCGGCGTGGTAGGGCGGCGGGTACTCGGGGAACTCCCTGGGCTCGTGCAGCACCTGCGAGCCGAGCTCCACCGCCCGCGCGTGCGCCTCGGCCACCGCGGACCGGCTGCGCAGCGAGAACGCGAGGTGTTGCAGGCCGGTGCGGTGCCGCGAGTAGTCGCCGGGCTCCTGCGCGAGGTAGAGGAACAGGTACGTGCCCGGCTTGTCGTTGGCCGGCATGTAGCCGATCTCCTCCTCGCTGCTGAAGAACTCCTTGAAGCCGAGGTACGGCAGGAGGGCGTCGTAGTACTCCTTGGCCGCCCGCATGTCGGGGACGTTGATGCCGATATGACCGATCATGCAGGGAGTATCGCGGCCCCCGGCGGCCGGCGGCAACGTGTCGGTCCCGGCTGTTACGGTCGCGGGCATGGTAAGAGAAGTGCCGCCGTCCGGTGGCGAGAAGGAGAGCCTGCACGCCAGCCTCGACCGGCACCGCGACGTGATCGTGTGGAAGCTCCAGGGTCTGGGCGAGGAGCAGGTCAGGCGGCCGATGACGCCGTCCGGCACGTCGCTGCTCGGCATCGTCAAACACCTGGCCGCCGTCGAGTACGGCTGGTTCTGCGCCACCTTCGGCCGCGAGGCCGAGCCGCTGTGGTTCGCCCCCGAGGACGACTTCGCGATCGGCGAGCGGGAGACCACCGAGCAGATCGTCGCCTTCTACGGCCGGGCCCGCGCCGCCGCCGACAAGGCGATCTCCGACCTCCCCCTCGACGAGCCGGGCACCTCGTGGGCGGGCCGCCGGGTGACCCTGCGCTGGGTGCTCATCCACATGATCGAGGACACCGTGCGCCACGCGGGCCACATGGACATCCTGCGCGAGCTGATCGACGGCGCCACCGGCGACCACCCCCGCTGATCGTCCTGCGCCGCCGTCACAGGGTGGTGGGCAGCACCGGGCGGCCGCGCACGCCGGGGTCGGCCGCGAACAGGGCGCCCGCCTCCGGCTGCTCCCGGGCGTCCACCCCGAGCCTCGACGTGGTGACGAACAGCCGGTCGAGGCCGGGGCCGCCGAACGTGACCGCGGTGACCTTGCCGACCGGCAGCTCCACCACGGCGTCGAGCCGCCCGCCGGGGGTGTACCGGTGCACGGCGAACCCCTGCCAGAGCGCCACCCACACCCCGCCCTCGGCGTCGACCGTCAGCCCGTCGGGCGCGCCCTGGCCGGGGTCGATCGTCACGAACGGCCTGCGCCCGGTGAGCCCGCCCGCCGGGTCGTGGTCGAGGACGTCCACCCGGCCGGTGGCGGTGTCGGCGTAGTAGGCCAGGCTGCCGTCGGGGCTGAAGTCGAGGCCGTTGGAGACGGTGACGCCGGTGATCACCGGGCTGAGCGCGCCGTCCGGACCGGCCACGTAGAGGGAGCCGGCTCCGGGGGTCTCGTCGTAGGGCATGCTGCCGATGTAGAAGCGGCCCTCGGGGTCGCAGCCGCCGTCGTTCATGCGCACGCCCGGGTCGCTCCACGCCTGGCCGAGCGGGCGCAGCGGCGCGTCGAGGTCGTCGGCGTCGGCCAGCAGCAGCTCGCGTTCGCCGGCCACCACGTAACCGCCGGACGCGCGCGGGCGCAGCGCCGCGGCGACCGGGCCGACGTGCCGCCGCCGCACGCCGCCCGCGTCGTCGAGGGCCAGCACGTCGCCGGCCAGCATGTCCACCCACCGCAGCCCGCCCCAGCGGGCGGACCACACGGGCCCCTCGCCGTGCTCGGCCACCGGCCCGGTCACGGGGTACGCCTGCACGCTCATACCGGCCTCCTCGGCCCGATCCTAGCGGCGGACGCGATCATCGTTTCCCGCCCGCGGGCACGGGGGCCTCCACCGGCTCGGGCGCGGCGCGGTGCCGTACGGGCTGGAGCTGCGCCGCGAGCAGGGCGGCGAGCACGATGACGGCGCCGGCCACCTGCGCGAGCGTGAGCCGCTGGCCGAGCACCAGCCAGCCGAGCGCGGTGGCGACGACGGGGCTGAGCAGCCCGAGGAAGGTGACCTTGGTGGCCGACAGCTCGCGGATGCCCCGGAACCACAGGGTGTAGGCCAGGGCCGAGCCGATGATCGCGAGGTAGGCGTACCCGGCCAGGTTCTCGCCGGTCAGGTGGGCGGGCGGCGGCCCCTCGACGAGGAACGTCACCGGGGCGAGCAGCAGGCCGCCGGCCGTGAGCTGCCAGCCGGTGGTGGCCAGCAGCGGCGCGGGCGACTTCCAGCGCTTGCTGAGCACGACCCCGACCGCCATCACCACCGCGCCGCCCAGCGCGGCGGCCACGCCCAGCAGGTCGAGCCGGGCGTCGGCGCGCAGCACCAGCAGGCTCACCCCGGCCACGCCCGCCGCCGCGGCGAGCGCGACGCGCCAGGTCAGCCGCTCACCCAGCAGGCCCGCCGACAACAACGCGACCAGCAGCGGCTGGATGGCCCCGACGGTGGCGGCCACCCCTCCGGGCAGCCGGTAGGCGCCCACGAACAACAACGCGAAGAACAACCCGATGTTGAGCGCACCGAGCACCAGGGCACGCCACCACCAGTTCCCCTGGGGCAGCCGCCGCGTGATCGCGATCAGGATCAGCCCCGCCGGCAGCGCGCGGATCAACGCGGCCAGCAGGGGGCGGCCGGGCGGCAGCAGCTCGGTGGTGATCAGGTAGGTGGTCCCCCAGATGGCGGGGGTGAGGGCGGTCAGCAGAACGGTTCCCGTTCGATTACTTAGCACTAAGACAAATTAACCGAAGGGTGGACGTTCCGGCCAGGTGATTTTCCTCACCGCTAAGAGACTTGTAGGCTGCGAGGGTGGCTGACCAGGTCGACTACATCCTCAGGCAGTGGCACGCGCAGCGCCCTGACCTGGACGTCTCCCCCATGGCGGTGATCGGGCGGCTGTCGCGGCTGTCCCGGCTCATCGAGGCCGAGCTCGGCCGTACGTTCGCCGGGCACGGGCTCGACCGGGCCTCGTTCGACGTGCTGGCCACGTTGCGGCGCAGCGAACCGCCCCACCGGCTGACCCCCGCCGCCCTGATGCGCGCCTCCATGGTCACCTCGGGGGCCGTCACCCAGCGGCTCGACCGGCTGGAGTCGCGGGGGCTGGTGCGGCGCACGCCCAGCGACTCCGACGGGCGCGGCGTGCACGTGACGCTCACCGCCGAGGGGCTCGCGCTGATCGACCGCGCGCTGCCCGACCATCTGGCGACCGAGCAGCGGATGCTGTCGGCGCTCACCGCGCAACGACGCGACGAGCTGGCCGCCACCCTGCGCGACCTGCTCGAATCCCTCGGCGACCAGACTTCCTGACCCACCCCGCGCCACCGGCCGGAGCGGGGGTGGCCTCCCGCCACCGCCCGGCTCCGGCCGCGCGGCGCGGGTCACTCGGGGGTGCCGCCCGCTGATCTGGTGGCCAGGGCGAACAGCAGGGCGGCGGCCGCCAGCGCCGCGCCGGTCGCGTACGTGAGGGCCGCGCCCGACGGCAGCGTGAGCCCGCCGAGCAGCGTGCCCGCGCCGATGCCCGCGTAGATCGCCGAGGAGTTGAGCGAGACCACCAGCGGCGCCTCCCCGGGCGCGGCGGCGATGAGCCGGTGCTGCTGCGGCGGCGTCTGAGACCAGCTGCTCGCCCCCCACGCCAGGACCAGCACGCCGACCAGCACCGCCGTGCCACCCGCAGAACCGGCCGCGGTGCCGTCCGCCGGGCCGACCGCCGGGCCGGCCGCCGCCATCCAGGCGAGCAGGCCCAGGCTGGCGGCCATGACCAGGTACGCGACCGGCAGCACCCGGTGGGCGCCCCACCGGTCGGTGGCGTACCCGGCGGCCAGGTTGCCGAGGACGGCGCCGAGCCCGTACAGGAACAGCATGCCCGCCGTCCCCTCCACGCCCACCGCGCGCAGGGCGGGCACGCTGTAGGCGTACACCGTGTAGCTGCCCGCCATCCCGAGCACGGTGAGCGGCAGGATGGCCGTCACCGCCGGCCGCCTCAGCACGTCCAGCCGGGCGCGCAGCGGCACCCGAGGCGCGCCCGGCAGCACCGGCATGATCGCGTACACCGCGGCGGCGACCGCCAGGCAGGCCACGGCCACCGCCCCCAGCGCGTACCGCCAGCCGAGCCGTTCACCGGCCAGGTCGCCGAGCGGCACGCCGAGCGCCGTCGCGACCGTCAGCCCGCCCACCACCACGGCCAGCGCCCGCGCCCGCAGCTCGGGCCGCACCAGGACGGCCGCCACCGCGCCCGCGCCCGGCGTGTACGCCGCCGCCCCGGCCGCCGCCAGCACCCGGCTGACCACCAGCACGGGGAACGACGGCGCCAGCGCCGAGCCCAGGTTGGCCAGCCCGAGCACGACCAGCGCCGTCACCAGCAGCACCCGCCGCGGGACCCGCGCGGCGACGGTGGCCAGCACGGGCGACAGCACCGCGTACGCGACGGCGAACACCGTCACCGACTGCCCGGCCGCCCCCTCGGTTACCTCCAGCGACGTGGCCAGGTCCGGCAGGAACCCGGCCACCACGAACGCGTCCGTCCCCACGGCGAACGTCCCGAGCGCCAGCACCAGCGTCGGGGCGAGGCCCCGGGACTCCGTCTTATTCGGGACATTCAACATCCCGATTCTCCTTCCAGATGTGCGCCCCGCGGGCGGGGTCGAGTTCAGCCGCGAAGGCGTTCGTAGTGGCGGCGCGCGCGGTCGGGGGCGTTGGCCGGAGCCGCGTCCATGAGGTCGGCGACCGTCTGGGCGGCCAGCTCGCGCCGCCAGGCGAGCTCGGCCCGGCGCATGGCCGCCGCGACCCCGCACGGGTGCGCGAACTCGCGGGCGGGCGCCTCGGCCCCCGCGCCGCGCTGCCGGATCTCGGTGCACCTGAACGCCTCGTCGGGCCCCTCGACCGCGGCGACGACGTCCATGAGCGTGATCCGGGCGGGCGGCCTGGCCAGCCTGAACCCGCCCTGCGCGCCCGGCACCGAGGCCAGGATGCCCGCGCGGACCAGCGCCTGGAGCCGCTTCTTGAGGTAGACGGGCGGCAGCTCGAACAGCGCCGCCAGCCGCCCGGTGGACAGCGGGGCCTCGTCCTCCAGCCACGCCAGCACCAGGCAGCAGTGGAGCCCCCACTCGACGCCTTCACCCATGCGCATGAAAGGGGATACTACATGTCCCTTTAACGCCGGCCGCGGCGGCCCTGCCCGCCGGGGGAACCGGCCCTGCCGCGCCGGGCGCTCGGCTCCGGCCCGGCGGCGGTGGCCGTCCAGTGGGCGGGACGGGTCAGGGCGGCGGGCAGCCTCGTGGCGGGGGTGCCCTTGGCGGCGTTGACCTGGGCCTGGGTGAGGAAGACGCAGCCGGTGAGGTCGGCCCCGGACAGGTCGGCGCCCCGCAGGTCGGCGCCGATCAGGTCGGCCAGGCGCAGGTCGGCCCCGCGCAGGTTCGCGCCGATGAGGTAGGCGCCGCGCAGGTTGGCCGCGCGCAGGTCGGCGCCCTTGAGGTTGGCGCCGATCAGATCGGCGCCGCGGTGCTCCCTGCCCCGCCGACCGGCCCTGACCAGCTCGCTCGTACGCAGCAGCAGCGTGTTGACCTGGCCCCGGTGGGCGGCCACGTCGAGCCGTTCCAGGACGCCGGGGCTCTCGCGGGTCAGGCGCTCGGTCTCCTCGTACGCCGCCCGCAGCTCGGGGGCGAGCTCCGCGGCGGCGTCGAGGGTCAGCGCCTCGGCGAGGTACCACAACAGCTCGTGGAGCTGCCGCATGACCGGGAACACGGCGAACATCTGCCCGGACGTCTCAGGCGCGGCGCGCCAGTCGCGGCCCTCGAAGGTGACCTGGGAGACCTTCTGCCCGGCGCCGAAGCAGTCGAAGACCGTGCAGCCGGGGAAGCCGCGCTCGCGGAGCTGGGCGTGGATGCCGCAGCGGAAGTCGTCGCGCAGGTTGACGCAGGGACGGCCGGCGTCCTTGGCGACGGCGAAGTCGGCGGAGGCGGCGAACGGCAGGGCCACGCAGCACAGGCCGAAGCAGCTCTCGCAGTCGGCCAGCAGGCCGAGCTCGCGCGGGGTCCTCTCGGGCAACGCTCTCCTTGTCCTGACGGGGTCTGCCCAGGGTACCGGCGGGATCAGTCCCGCACGTACGGCGTGGTCGTGGTCAGCGGGACGAACCCGAGCCCGAGCAGGATCGGCCGGCTCTGGTCGGAGGCGTCGACCTGGAGGTAGTCGTAGCCACGCTCGGCGGCCCGCCGGGCCCGCCAGGCGACCAGCGCCCGGTAGAGCCCGCGCCCCCGCCAGCCCGGCACGGTGCCGCCGCCCCACAGCCCGGCGAAGCTCGTGCCCGGGGACAGGTCGAGCCGGGCCGCGCTGACCGCCCGCCCGCCCGCCATCGCGAGGACGGGGACGACGGTGTCGTCGGACAGGCGGCCCAGCAGGTGGTCGCGCAGCCTCCCGCCGTCGGTGCCGAAGGCCAGCTCGTGCACCTCGACCAGCGCCTGCACGCCCGCCGCGTCGGTGACCGGCAGCAGGCTCACGCCGTCGGGCGGCGCCACCTCGGTGTCGAGGTCGGCGACCCGGGCGACCATCACGGTCTCGGCCGGTGCGGCGGCGAACCCGGCGGCCAGCAGCCGGTCGGCCAGGTCGGCGGGCCGGTCGTGGGCGTACAGCTTCCACTCGAAGCCGAGGCCGAGGTCGCCGAAGAAGCGCACCTGGCGGGCGACGGCCGTGTCGGCGCTCTCTTCGTCGAGGCCGGACCACAGGACGCCGTTCCAGGCGTGCGGCGGGCCGACCTGGCGGACGACGCCGGCGTCCCGCTCGACCCTGACGTCCGGCCCGTCGGGGCGCGCCTCCCGCCGCATCTGCCGGTCGAACAGCGCCAGCACCTCATCGTGATCCATTCCGCCGACCCTACCGCCGGGCCGGGTCACTCGGCGGCCGGCCAGTCGTCGCCCCAGTCGGCGTCGCGGGCCAGCCGGTACAGCTCGCCCTGCCGCTTGGAGACGACCACGTCGCGCACGCCCTCGCCGGCGGTGCACAGGCGCAGCGACACCAGGCCCTTGCGCTTCTGCGGGTGGCGCAGGACGCGTGCCGCCGCCCGCGGCCACTCCCCCCGCACGGCGGCCACGTAGGAGAACTTCTCGTCCTCGAAGCCGAGCGTGCCGGACTTGACGCGGCGGTGCAGGGTGGTGCGCGGCAGGCGTACGGAGAAGTGGCACCAGTCGCGGCCCGGCCGGATGGGGCAGGGGCCGTCGTGCGGGCAGGGGGCGACGACCGTCAGGCCGCACCCGGTGAGCGTCTCCCGGGCGGTGACGATGTTGGCGTACCCGGCGGGGGTGCCGGGCTCGATGACGATCACCATCGTCGCGTCCGCGGCCAGCCAGCGCACGACGTCGGCGTGCCGCTGCGCGGGCAGCTCGTTGAGGGCGTAGGACATGGTGACCAGGTCGGCGGCGGGCCGGTCGAGCCCCGGGTCGATCGAGGCGCGGCGCCAGGTGACGTCGCGGACGGGCGCGGTCCTGGCCAGCCGCCGGCCGAGCTCGATGATCTGCGGGTCGTGCTCGACGACGGTGACCCGCTCCAGCGAGGGCCAGACCGGCCCGGCCGCCCAGACCGCCGCGCCGGTGCCGCCGCCCACGTCGAGCTGCGTCCGCGGCGCGAAACCCGGGGTCATCGCGGCGGCCATGCGCATGGCCGTGCCCGCGGCGGCGTACGTGGCGGGCATGCGATAGGCGGCGTAGGCCGCGATGTCGGCCGGGGTGCGCAGGTGCGGCGCGGCGTCGGACGGGCCGGTGCGGTAGCGCTCGGTGAGCTGTTCCGTCGCGCGGGACAGGTCGTGCGGCGCGAAGCGGGCCAGGGCCGAGTCCAGGGCGGTCCTGAGCTCGTCGGGAAGCATGGTCATCGTGTGGTCCTGGCGGTCGGGTCGGGGGCGGGGCGGGCGACCGCTGCCAGGCGAGGAACGACCCCTCTGACCTGTCCGGCGACGTCGCGACGCAGCGTACCAAGCGGGCGGCGCACGATGGGACCGGAGCTCAAGGGCCCGGAGCTCTCCGCACCGGGCGAGGGGCGGCCCGCGGCGGCGGCGGAGCTCAGCCGGGCACCGGGGGCCGGAACAGGCGCCAGAACGACTGGGCCGCGGCGACGTCGCGGCGTCCGCCGCACACCCAGTGCGTGATCACGCCGATGAGCGCCCCGGCCAGGAAGGCGGCGTGCACGTCGGCGGGCACGTCCTCGAATCCCGCCGGACGGCTGCCCGCGGCGAAGCGGCCGGTCAGCTCCTCGGTGAGCCGCTCGCGCATCCGGGCGGCGAAGCGGGCGCTGCCCTGGCCGCCCAGCATGCGCTCGTACAGGGTGGCGTTGGCCGCCACGTGGTCGAACAGCTCCGCCAGCGGGGCCGGCGGCCGGTCGCGGGGGGCGTCGAGCGGGCACAGGGCCGCCGCCCGCGCCACGGCGGTGACGGCGTCCTCCATGGCGTCGGTGACCAGCGCGTCGACGTCCGGATAGTGCAGGTAGATCGTGGCGCGGTTGACCTCGGCGTGCTGCGCCAGCGCCGACATGGTGATGCTGCCCAGTTCCTGCCGGGCGGCCAGGTCCAGCACGGCGGCCTTGAGACGGGCACGCGTACGCCGCGCCCGCGGATCGTCCGGGTTCACGCCGCCACTATACGACACATGTTGACTAATCGACAGTTGTCGCATAGATTGCCCGGCATGCGAATCGAAGTCTGGGCGGACATGGTCTGCGGATGGGCCCACATCGGGAAGCGGCGGCTGGAGAAGGCCCTCGCCTCCTGGGAGGGCGAGCCGGTCGAGGTGGTCTGGCGGCCGTTCCAGATCGATCCGTCGGCCCCGGCGAAGGCCGAGCCGCTGGCGGAGGTGCTGAGCGACCCCATGGTCGACGAGGCGCTGCGGGTCTGCTCGCCCGGCCTGTCCCCGGCCGGCAACCGGGCGCGGGTGGCGGGCCTCGCCGCCGACGAAGGGCTCGGGCAGCAGTGGGGCGCGGCCTGGCGGCCCAACACGCTGGAGGCGCACCGGCTGATCGCCGTGGCGTACGAGGCGGGCGGCGCGGCGCTGCAGTCGGCCGTGGTCGAGCGGGTGCTGTCGGCCCACTTCGTCGAGACCCTCGACATCGGCGACCCGGCGGTGCTGTCGGCGATCGCCGCCGACACCGGCGTGCCGTGGGACGGCCGGGGCGCCGGCCTGGTGCGCGAGCTGCTGCTCACGGGCAAGGCCAAGGGCGTGCGCACGTCGCCGACCATCGTGGTGGGCGGCCGCGCCCTGGCCGGGGCCCAGCCGCCGGACGTGATCAGGGACTTCCTGGCCGACGCCGCCGGTCACCCGGTCCGGCGGCTGCCGGCCGAGGTGGAGCGGCTGCGTCACGCCGAGTCGCTGCTCGACCAGCGCGACCCGCTCGGCGCGCTCACGCTGCTGCGCCCGCTGCTCGACGAGCACGGCACGGACCGCGGGGTGCGGCTGCTGGCGGCCCGCGCGTACTTCGCCTCGGCCCAGCTCGGCCGGGCGCGTACGGCCCTGGAGAGCCTGGTCGCCGAGGCGCCCGACGACTCCTACGCCCGTCACCTCCTCGGCCGTACGCTGCACCGCCAGGGTCACCCGGAGCAGGCCGCCCCGCACCTGACCCTGGCCGCCGTGATGACCCCCGACTACGCCTGAGGCTGAGCCCGCGGCGAACGCGACCCGCTCCCGCACCCCCGCGGGAGTGGGTCGCGGGGGTGAAGATCGCCTTTGACCAGGCGGGGCCCGCGTCGGGCGACGCCGTCGTGCTGGTCCATGCCGGGGTGGCCGATCGGCGCATGTGGGAGCACCGGTTCGCGGCGCTGTCGCGGCGTCATCGGGTGATCCGCCACGACCGGCGCGGCCACGGCGGGTCCGCCGACGCCGCGGCCGTTTCAGCCGCCGTTCCGGCGGTCGGGCTCCAGGCGGCCCCAGGTGCGGCCGGTGCGGGCGGTGTCCTCGGCCAGGATCTCCCCGATGGCCGCGGCCAGCAGGTCGCGGTGGCCCGCGGGCAGCCCGGCGGCCAGCGTCTCCAGGCGGGCCGCCACCCCGTCGTGGGCGCGAACCGCGATCCCGGCGCCCGCCGGGGTCAGCTCGATCAGGCAGGCGCGGCGGTCACGCTCGTCGCGCACCCGGGCCACCAGCCCGCGCCTCTCGGCTCGGTCGACGAGCCCCGTCAGGCTCGACCTCTCCAGGCGCAGCGCCCGGGTCAGCCCGGTCATCCCGATGGGCCCGCCGACCAGCAGGCACAGGAGCCGGGCCTGCTGCGGGGTCAGGTCGTGCTCCCTGCTGACCTCGCCGTAGACCTGCTCGACCAGGTGCGCCAGGCGGACGAGCGCCTCGGTGAGGCTCAGACCCGGGGCTTCGGTGGCGACCATGCGACCAGTGTAATTGACAGTAGTTGGCGGCACGAACTAAATTTACTTCGTACCACCAACAGTTCGTACAACCAACCAATGGGTGAGCCCCTCATGCCCGACTACGGTCACGACCTGCAGTTCAGCGCCAACCTCGTCCCGGCCGCCGGGCAGGCGGACGAGGTCGTGGCCCTCGCCCAGCTCGCCGAGCGCGCCGGGCTGGACCTGGTGACGTTCCAGGACCACCCCTACCAGCCCGCCCTCCTCGACACCTGGACGCTGCTCAGCTTCGTCGCCGCGCGCACCGAGCGCATCCGGCTGGCCGGCAACGTGCACCCGCTGCCGCTGCGCCCGCCGGCCGTGCTCGCCCAGGCGGCGGCCAGCCTCGACCTGCTCAGCCACGGCCGGTTCGAGCTGGCGCTCGGCGCGGGCGGCTACTGGGACGCCATCGAGGCCATGGGCGGACCCCGGCGCACCCCGTCCGAGGCCGTGGCCGCGCTGGAGGAGGGCATCGGGATCATCCGCGCGGTCTGGGACGCCGGCACGCGCGGCGGCGTCCACCACCGCGGCGAGCACTACCGGGTGGACGGCCTCAAGCGCGGCCCGCGACCGGCCCACGACATCGGGATCTGGCTCGGGGCGTACAAGCCGCGCATGCTCCGGCTCACCGGGCGGCTGGCCGACGGCTGGCTGCCCTCGCTCCCCCGCCTCCAGGACGTCGCCGCGCTCGGCGAGGGCAACGCCGTCATCGACGAGGCCGCGGTGGAGGCCGGGCGGTCGCCGTCCGACGTGCGGCGGCTGCTCAACCTGGGCGGGCCGCTGCCCGCGGCGCAGCTCGCCGAGCTCGCGCTCGTCCACGGGGTGAGCGTCTTCATCCTCATGTCCGGCGAGCCGCGCGAGATCGAGCGCTTCGCCGCCGAGACCGCCCCGGCCGTACGGGAGCTGGTCGCCGCCGGGCGCGGCCACTCCCCGGAACCGGACCACCACGCCGGAACCAGCGCCGGAACCCGCGCCGCGGTCCAGGTCTGGGACGAGGCCACCAGGCCCACCGCGCCCGACCCCGCCCCCGGCCGCCGGTACACCCCGGCGGAGCAGGCAGCCGGGCAGCACCTCGTGGACGTGCACAACCACCTGCGCGCCGAGCTGGCCCAGCTCCGCGACCTCGTCGAGCAGGTGGCCGCGGGCACGATCGACGCGGGCGCGGCCCGTTCGCAGATCGCGACCATGACGATGCGGCAGAACAACTGGACGCTGGGGGCGTACTGCGAGTCGTACTGCAGGCTCGTCACCATGCACCACACCGGCGAGGACAGCATGGTCTTCCCGAAGCTGCGCCGCGCCGAGCCGGGGCTCACGCCCGTCCTGGACCGGCTGCAGGAGGAGCACGAGGCGATCCACAAGATCATCGAGCGGGTGGACCGGACGCTGGTCGCCTTCGTCGGCGAGCCCGGCGGCGGACTGGGCGACCTGCGCGCCGCCGTCGACCTGCTCAGCGACGCGCTGCTGTCCCACCTGTCGTACGAGGAGCGGGAGCTGGTGCCGCCGCTGTCGAGGCACGGCTTCTAGCGGCGCCCGCGCGGGCGGCCGGGCCTCCGGCACCCGCGCCGCCGTGCGCCGCGTCGCCGGGGGCCGGGCTTCCGGGGGCCGCGTCGCCGGGGGCGGGGAAGGCGTGGCGGCGGGCGGCGGCGACGACCGCTAGGGCGGCGAGCGCCACCGGGAGGGCGGTCCACGGCAGCGCGCCCGCCCCCGCGCCCTCCAGCACCAGCCCTCCGGCGAGCGACCCGGCCGCGATGCCCGCGTTGTAGACGGTCGTCTGCATCGACGTGGCCACGTCGGCGTTCTCCGGCCCCGAGGCGATGACCAGCGCGGTCTGCAGCAGCGTCGGCGCTCCCCCGAACGCCGCGCCCCACAACGCGACCGCGCCCAGCAGCACCCCGGCGGACCCGGCGTACAGGCCGAGGGCCGTCATGGACGCGGCCACCGCGGCCAGCACCGCGAGCAGGGTGGCCCGCGGGCGCCTGTCGATCACCGCGCCGACCACCCAGATGCCCGCCACCGTGGCCACGCCGAACACCAGCAGCACGGTCCCCGGCCGGCCGAACCCCGCCTGCTCGGCGAACAGCGCCAGGTACGTGTACATCGCCTGGTGCCCCAGCAGCACCAGCACCGTCACCGACAGCACGGTCCGGACGCCGGGCACGACCGCGACCCGCCGCAACGGCACCCGCCGCGCCGCCGGCTCGCCGGGGAAGGGCGGCACCTTCCACAGCACCCAGCCCACCAGGACCACCGCCACCGCCGACAGCGACCCGAACGCCGCCCGCCATCCGACCGCCGCCGCGAGCTGCGTCCCCGCCGGGATGCCCGCGCACAGCGCCACCGTGATCCCGGCCGAGACGATCGCGATGGCCCGCCCGCGGCGCTCGGCGGGGACCATGCGGGCGGCGTACCCGACGAGCATGGCCCACAGGATGCCGCCCATCGCCCCCGCGCCCACCCGCGCCGCGAACGTCACCGCGTACGACGACGAGACCGCCGTGACCGCGTTGAGCAGCGCGAACCCGAGCAGCGCGGCCACCAGCACCTGCCGCCTGGGCAGCCCGCGCAGCAACGCGGTGAGCGGGATCGCGGCCAGGAAGGAGGCGACCGCGTAGGCGGTCACGAGGAACCCGGCCGTCCCCTCCGGCACGCCGAGGGCGGCGGAGAGCTGCGGCAGCAGGCCCGCCGGGAGGAGTTCGGTCATGACGGCCGTGAACGCCGCCGTGAACAGCGCGAGCAGCCCCGCCCACGGGAGTTTCGCAGGAGACATGCCGCCTATGCTGGAACCTTCACATCAGTGTGAAGGCAAATCCTCCGAGGGAAGCATGAAGATCGGACAGTTGTCCCAGCGTACGGGCGTGCCGACGCGCATGCTGCGCTACTACGAGGAGCAGGATCTGCTGCATCCCGACCGCGCCGTCAACGGCTACCGGGACTATCCCGAGTCGGCGGTGTACCGGGTCCAGCAGATCCGCGGCCTGCTCGACTCCGGGCTCACCACGGAGATCATCCGCCGCATCCTGCCGTTCCTCAACAAACCGGACGAGATCCACCTGCATCCGGAGTGCCTGACGCCCGAACTGGCCGAGCTGCTGCGGGCCGAGGCGGGCCGCATCCAGCAGCGCATCGACTGCCTGTCCCGCAACCGGGACGCCATCCACGCCTACCTGGCCGCCGTACGGTCCGCCGCGGACGGAGGCGCGGCCTCGGCCTGATCGTTCCGCCGCGAATCCGGTCTGCTGGAATGAGGGCATGGAGACCCTGGCCGACCTTCTCTCGGACGCGGCGGCGGGCCGCCCGCCCGCCCCCGACGGCAGCGTGACCGTCCTCCCCCAGCCGTCGGAGCGCGACGCGGGGATCATCGCCTTCACCGCCCACACGGTGGTCTTCGCCGACGTCGATCCGGCTCGGGTGCACGCCCTGCTGCCCGCCGGCGACCTGTCGGCGCCGCTCATGCCGGCGTTCCTGACGGCGATGGAGGCCGCGACCGGCAGGCGTACCGGCAACCTCGACCTGCTCGCGCTGGCCGCCCCCGCCCCCGGGCCGCCCCCGCTCCCGCTGGAGGAGCTCACCGCGGGCGACCACCCGCGCGTCGTCCGGGCCCGCCGCTACCGGGACGCCGTGCGCGTGTGGATCACCGGCGACGGCGCCGGCCTGGTCACGCTGGGCCGCGGCGTGGCGGGCCGCTGGGAGGCGGCCGTCGAGGTGGAGCCCGAGCACCGCGGGCGCGGGCTCGGCAGGTCGCTGGCCGCGGCGGCCAGGCACCTGACGCCCGGCCCGCTGTGGGCGCAGATCGCGCCGGGCAACGCCGCGAGCGTACGGGCGTTCCTGGCCGCCGGTTACCTGCCTATGGGGGCCGAGGTGCTGCTCGTCCCGGAGGACGGAGGGCTCTGAGGCGGCCCGCGCCCGGGGTCCGCTCGGGCCGGAACGCCGTGCGGAAGGCCCGTGCGCCCTTGCCAGGCCGGGGTCGCCGGTGTCCGGGAGTTTGCTGGTAGGGGGCCCGCTGTTGGGGGAAACCGGGTGTGGCGCTGCGGAGGGCGTCCAAGATCGCTACGTATAGTGATGGCCGATGTCACTTCGTGATTACAGGGGGAGCTCATGAGAGGTAACCTCATCGCCGCCGGCGGTGCACTGCTCGTCGCGGCCGCGGTGTTCAGCATGGCCGGCGTGGCCGCCGCGGACGCCTGGTCCGACGAGAGGCACTGGCACCCGGACAACTGCAGCCTCGGAACGAACGACGACTCCACGTACCACCACGTCACGAAGTACGGCCGGTTCGCCGGCACCCGTGACGCCGACGCCTGCAAGGGCGGCGAGCACGGGCACGACTCCGACGACGGCTGGGGCTGGAAGAACGACCACGGCCGCCACAACTGGCCGGGCAGCGGCAACGGCAACTGGATCGGCCACGGCTACGGCCCCGGCGCGGGCGTGGGGGTCGGCGGCTAGGGCCGCGCCCTCACCCACCTCGATCCCGGCGCCCCAGCGAGGCGCCGGGATCGACGCATGCCCCGCCCCTCCCGGCTCTCGCCACCGCGGCGGGAGCCGCCGCCTCCGCTGATATCTTCTGCCGTAAAGAGATCCGGGGGCAGAGGAGAGTCGTACTGTGGTCGTCTTCGCCGGGCAGGGGGACGCGCGCCGTTCGATGGCGTTGCTGTGGCGGACCGAGGAGCCGGGCGAGTCGCGTCCCGGCCCCAAGCCGGGCCTGAGCGTGGACCTGATCGTCGACGCCGCCATCGCCGTCGCCGACGCCGAGGGCATGGCCGCGCTGTCCATGCGCAAGGTCGGCGAACGGCTCGGCCGCACCGGCATGGCCCTCTACACCTACGTCCCCAGCAAGGGCGAGCTGGTGGACCTCATGTACGACAAGGCCCTGGGCGAGCTGCCCACCGTCCACGACCTGGCCGGGGGCTGGCGGGCGGCGGTCACCGCGTGGGCCGGGCACCTGTGGCACTTCTACCAGCGCCACCCCTGGGTGCTCCAGGTGTCGCAGGCCCGTCCGGTGCTCGGCCCCAACGAGTTCGCGCTGTTGGAGAGCCTGGTCGCGATCCTGCGCGAGACCGGCCTGCGCCCGCCCGCGCTGCGCGGCGTGGTGTCGTTGCTGTTCGACTTCGTCCGCGGCGCGGCCCGGACGGTCGCCGAGTCGCGGCAGGCCCCGTCGGCCACCGGCGTGTCGGACGAGGAGTGGTGGCACACCCGTTCCCGCCTGCTGGAGGAGGTCGCGCCGGGCTTCGCGGCCCGCTTCCCCATGGTGGCCTGGATCGAGAGCGAGCCCAGCGTCCCCGGCGAGGACGAGCCGTACCTGGAGCATCAGGTGAACGAGGCGTTCACGGTCGGGCTCACCGTGCTGCTCGACGGCGTGCAGGCCGCCGTCGAGCGGACCGGTCCGCACGCCGGGCCGGTCAGCGCCCCTTGAGGAAGGCCGCCCAGGCTTCCAGGCCCGGTTCGGGGTCGGCGCGGCCCACGCCGAGGCGGAACCGGTCGTCCGGCGTGGACGTGAGCTCCGAGCGGTAGACGCCCGCGGGCAGCAGCAGCACGCCGGCCTGTTCGACCAGCTCGGCGCAGAACGCCTCGACGCCGTCCGGCCCCAGGTAGCGGGGGAAGGTGACGCAGCCGCCGTCGGGCGCCCGCCACTCGAACAGGTCGCCGAACTCGCCGAAGAACGCCTCGAAGCGCGGCAGGTTGGCGGCGATGATCCCGCGGTTGCGCGCCAGGATGCGGTCCCGCGCCCTGATCGCGATGCGGGCGAGCAGCTCGCTGGGCGCGGAGTTGCAGATGGTCGTGTAGTGCTTGGCGCGTTCGAGGCGGGCGCGCAGCTCGCGGTCGCGGCAGGCGATCCAGCCGATGCGCAGGCCGGGCAGGCCGAGGGACTTGGAGGTGACGTTCAGCGAGAGCGCCGCCGGCGACAGGTCGGCGGCCTGCGGCAGCGTGCGGGCGGGGTCGAGCTCCAGGCCGCGGTAGACCTCGTCGCTGAACAGGTGGATGCCGCGCTCCTCGCACAGCGCGGCCAGCCGGGCGAGGTCGGCCGCGCCGATGACCTTGCCCGTCGGGTTGTTGGGGAAGTTGACCGACACCACGCGGGTGTTCGGCCGGATCGCGGCCGCCACGGCGTCGAGGTCGAGCGCCCAGTCGCGGGCGGGGTCCAGCGCGACGCCGGTGACCTCGCACAACGCCATCGGCACCGTCTCGGCGGACTGGTAGCACGGCGTGACCACCACGGCGTGGTCGCCGGGGCCGAGCAGCACCTGCATGGCCAGGTACAGGGCTTCCTGGGCGCCCGCGAAGACGAGCACGTCGTCCGCGCCGACGTGCTCGTAGGTGTCCGCGACGGCCTGGCGCAGCCCCGGGTCGCCGAAGGTCTCGGTGTAGCCGAGCGACAGCGTCTCCCAGGCGTGCCTGTCGTCGTCGCCGGCCAGGGCGAGCAGCTCGGCCATGGTCATGGTCTGCGCGTCGGAGGCGGCCAGGTGGTGGCGGGCGGTGAACTCCCAGCGGGAGAAGTAGACCTCCAGCCGGAAGTCGGGAAGCGGGGTCACGGTCGGCTCCTCCTGAGCTCGGCGAGCAGGGCGTAGAGGGTGGAACGGGACGTCCGCAACGCCCCGGCGACGACGGACGGCGCCCGCCGGACGGTGAAGACCCCGGCTTGGTCCAGCTCGGCCAGCACGGCGAGGCGGTCCTCGCGGGTGAGCCGGTCCACCGGCCGGCCGTGCTCGCGGACGTAGGCGCCGACGATCTGCTGCACGCGCTCGGTCCAGTCCTGCTCGAACAGCGCCTCGGGCCGGGGCGCGGACGGCGCGGCGAACGCGGCCAGCAGCGCCGCGGCCTGCTCCAGCGGGGTGCGGTCGAGGTTCACGCAGAGCACGGCGGACGGCTCGCCGCCGGGGTCGCGCAGCACGGCGCTCACCGACGACAGCCGCCGCCCGTCGGCCAGCAGCTTCTCGTAGGGGCCGTAGACGCCGCCGGGCGAGGGGTCGAGCCGGTCGAGCTCGCCGAGCAGCGACGGCGCGCCGGGGCCGCGCCCGGACATCGGGTTCCACACTCCGAGGACCTGGTCGCCGCGGACGTCGTGCAGGACCACCTCGGCGTACGGGGCCAGCAGCGCGGCCACCGCCTCGCACACCGGCGACCACAGCCGCACGCGCTCATCCGTGTTCGTCACGCTCGGATGGTATGTCCAGTTCGGACGCTTTGTCCAGCCAGCTCCGCCGGTCCGGACGCTCAGGCGTGCGCGCCCACGGTGACCGGGCCAAGGGTCAGGCGCGGCCTGCCCTCCAGGATCTCCGCCACCCGTTCGACCTGCTCGTCCAGCTCGGCGCGCTGGGCGGCGGTCAGGCCGGACAGCAGTTCGACCGTGACGTCGATCCGGCCGCCGGAGCGCCGCTGGTGCCAGACCCCGCGCACCTCGCCGTCCACGAGCAGCACGGGGAAGTTGCCCGCCTGCCCGCCGGACAACGCCCGCTGCCAGGCCGGGCCCGGGTAGAGCAGCTCGCGCGGCCGGCCCGCGATCAGGTAGGCGTCGAAGTACGGCAGCAGGCGCACGCCGCGCGGCGGCCCGTCCGGCACCGCCGTGTCCCCCGGCAGCACCCGTGCCGGACACCCGTCGAACAAGACCTCCTCGGTCTCCACCGACGCGAACGCCTCCGCCGCCCACCGCACCGGCGCCCCGATCCACTGGGCGAACTGGGCCGGGGTGGCCGGTCCGTACGCGGCCAGGTAGGCCCTGACCAGGCCGGCCCGCCCGTCCGGCGGCACGGACCCGGCCGGCGCGGCGCGGTAGGTGACCTTGCGCCCTCTGACCGGCCCGAACACGAACGCCCCGCGGTGCGCCGCGGTGGCCATCGCCTGCCGCCAGCGCGGCCACATGCCCTGGAACGCGGGCATGACCAGGTCGCCCGCCCACGGCCCGGTGGCCGCGACGACCGCGTCGCTCAGCTCGTCGATCGTCAGGTCGGCCCCGGCCAGCACGTCGCGGACGGCCTGGACGACCTGGTCGGTCTGCTCCGCCGTCAACCGGACGCCCTGCGCCCCGCCGGGCCCGGCGGGCAGCGACGACAGGGCGCCCAGCCACATGGGCAGGTCGGCCGCCGGCAGCAGGTGCACGGTTCCGCGCGGCCCGTACGTCTTGACCAGGGTCCCCTCGTCCCACAACGCCTCGCGCACGTGGGCGCGGGTGACACCGTCGAGCCGCAGGCCGATCGAGAGCTCGGCCGCCGACATGACCTGGGCGTGCGCCCCGCACATGGCGGCCACGACGGCGGCCTGGCCCTTGTCGGCGGCGGGGGCGGCCAGGTGCGCCCGCTCCAGACGCCGCGCGCTGACCTGCGGCCACGACAGTTCGATCACGAATTCCTCCTCGGTGCGTTCCCCTCACCGTAGAAGGACAGGCGGACAGGTTCGTTCCGCTCAGCCGAGGTCGCCGGCCCTGCCGAGCAGGTAACGCCGCTCGACCTGGTTCGCGGTCAGGCCGGCTGCCCGGCGGTAGAGCGCGGCGGCCCGCGTGGTGTCGCCGGTCATCTGGAGCAGGTGGGCGCGGACCGCGTGCTCCCGTTGCCTGGTGAGCGGGTGCCGGTCCAGGTGGTGGCGGCGGTTGAGGTCGTCCAGGAGCGCCAGGCCGCGGGCCGGTCCGTAGGCGTGGGCCACCGCCACCACCCGGCTGAGCTGGACCGGCGCCGTGGGGGTGAGCCGTTCGAGCCACACGTACAGCATGGCGATCTGGGGCCAGTCGGTCCGCTCGGGCGCGGCGGCCGCGGAGTGCACGGCGGCGATCGCGGCCTGGAGCTGGTAGGGGCCCGCCGGGCCGCGGTTCCAGACGCCGTCGATGAGGGCGGTGCCCTCGTCGATGAGGTCGCGGTCCCACCGGGTGCGGTCCTGCTCGTCCAGGGGGACCAGGTCGCCGCCGTCCGTACGGGCTGCGCGCCTGGACTCGGTGAGCAGCATCAGCGCCAGCAGGCCGGTCACCTCGGCGTCGTCGGCGAGCGTGGCGTGCAGCATGCGGGTCAGCCGGATGGCCTCGCGGGTCAGGTCGACCCGGGCGAGCCGGTCGCCCGCGGTGGCGGTGTAGCCCTCGTTGAAGATCAGGTAGAGCACCCGCATCACGGCAGTCATCCGGCTGTCGCGGTCGGCGTCGGTGGGCGGTGTGAAGCGGGCTCCGGCGCGGGCCAGCCGTTGTTTGGCGCGGCTGATCCGGGCGCCCATGGTGGGCTCGGTCGTGCCGTGGGCGTGCGCGATCTCGGCGGTGGTCAGGCCGCCGACCGCGCGCAGCGTGAGCGCCACCTGGGAGGCGGGGTCGAGCGCGGGATGGCAGCACAGCAGCAGCAGGGTCAGGCTGTCGTCGCTCCCGGCCGCGGGGTGTGCCCGGCGTCCGGGTTCCTGCATGGCCAGGTCGGCCACTCCGGCCCGCAGCTCGCGGCGGTGGCGGGCCTGGTCGGAGCGGAGCAGGTCCACCATGCGCCGGTACCCGACGCGGATCAGCCAGCTGCGCGGGTTGTCCGGGACGCCCTCGATCGGCCAGGCACGGCCGGCGGTCAGCAGCGCCTCCTGCACCGCGTCCTCGGCGATGTCGAAGCGGCCGAAGCGGCGGACCAGCGCGCCGAGCACCTGCGGCGCCTCGGTGCGCAGCAGGTGCTCAAGCTCGCCGTTCACGCCCCGAAGTCCGCACCCATGATCGGGCGGATCTCGATCGGCTCGCCGAGCGCCTCGACGATGCGCGCGGCGATCTCCACGGCCCGCTCCTTGCCGGCCACGTCGATCACGGCGAAGCTGGCCAGGACCTCCTTGAGCTCGGCGAAGGGCCCGTCGGTGGCGACCACCTCGTCACCGACGCGGTGGACGGTGGTGCTGACCGCCGGGTGTCCCAGGCCCTCGCTGCTGACGAACTCGCCGGAGGCGATCAGCTCCCGCTCCAGCTCCTGGTAGGCCGCGAAGGCGGCCAGCGCCTCCTCGGAGGGGACGTCGGCGGCGGCCGCGTCCCACGCGGCGGCCGGGGTGTAGCCGAGCAGCAGGTATTTCATGGTCAATCCCTTGATCGTCGTAGCCGATGTTACGTTCCCCTCAGGCGGCGCGCCGCAGCGACACCGCGAGGACGGTCGTCCACGTGAAGGCGACCAGCCCGTTCACCGCGATCTGGACGCTCATGCGGTCGGGCGACATCGGCACCAGCAGCACCAGCGCGGCGACGGCGCTCAGCACGGCGCTCGCCACCGCCCGGCGGCGGGCGCACCGGACGCTCATCACGGCGGCCGCGGCGGCCAGCGCGGTGAAGGCCACGGCGGCGGCGACCGAGTGCGCGACGCCGTGCCAGGACATCTGCGCGACCGGCCCGTCAGGCGTGCCCGCCGGGAAGCCCTTCTCGGGGTCCATGGTGAAGATCCCGGCCGCCACCAGCCCGGCGCCGAAGACGCCCACCAGGATCGGCAGCGCCCGCCGCCCGATCCCTTCGGTGAGCGTGCGCCCGATGCCGGCGGCCAGCGCCAGCGCCCCCGTCCCCGCGAGGACGAAGGTGAGGATCTGGATCCACCCCAGGTCGCCGGTGGCCAACTGGCTGATGGGGTGGCGGGTGAGGTCGAAGCCCTCACGGGTGAGCATCTGCGTGGTCGCCGAGGCGAAGAAGATCGGCCCGGCCAGCGCCCCGGCCAGCAGCAGGCGTCCGGACGTCCGGGCGCTCCTGCGGACGGGAACGCCGGTTGCGGTGGTGGCGGTCATGAACGTCCTCCCTTGTCGGTGGGTTTCCCGCTCGTTACCTCGGACCCGGATCGGGGTTCTTGACGCCGGTGGAGTGTGATTCACATCACAGCGACTCTCTGTCAAAGCCCGGCAGACGCCTCCGAGGTACCGGTGAAGCACCCACGAAGGAGGA
The DNA here is from genome assembly GCF_044465525.1 of Nonomuraea sp. NPDC049646. Lineage (NCBI taxonomy): Bacteria > Bacillati > Actinomycetota > Actinomycetes > Streptosporangiales > Streptosporangiaceae > Nonomuraea > Nonomuraea sp. NPDC049646. The sequence goes on from NZ_JBITLU010000021.1 coordinate 99,357, forward strand.
CAACATGATCGAGACCCAGCAGCCCAGCCCCGAGTTGAAGGCCCTGGACCGGCTGGTCGGCACCTGGAAGGTCACCGGCGGCGCCGAGGGGACCGTGCGCTACGAGTGGCTGCCCGGACGGTTCTTCCTCGTCCAGCACGTCGAGCTCACCCAGTTCGGCGAGCCGGTCACCGGCATCGAGGTCATCGGCAACCTGCGTCCGTTCGGCGAGCCGACCGGGGCTGACGTGGTGTCCCGCTACTACGACTCGGCGGGCAACACCTTCGACTACGTCTACGAGCTGGACGGCGACCGGCTGACCATCTGGGCCGGGGCCAAGGGCGGCCCGGCCTACTACCAGGGCGTCTTCGACGCCGACGGCGCCACGCTCACCGGCGAGTGGGTCTACCCCGGCGGCGGCGGGTACGCCTCCACCTCGACGCGCGTCTGACGCCTGACCGGAAGGAACCCGCGGTGGCGGCGAGCCGTTCGAGACGGCCCGCCGCCACCGGCCCAGGGCGAGCCGTTCCGGCCTCACCACACAATGCGCGCCCGTACGGCCCTCGCCGGAAGCGTGGACCAGACGCCCACACCGGTCCGGCGGCATCCGAAGAGATCCGATCATCTGGAGGACAAATCGTCATTTCCGTCGCAATACAAGCCAGCAAGAGTGAATTGATCGGATGAAACGTGACCTTGGCGTGATCGCCTTCGTCTGAGGGGTTGGCCACAATGAGGGCCATCCCCCGACTGGAGGCCCTTGTGCGCCATGGCAAGCCCTGGCGGCTGCTCCTCGCGGCGGCTCTCGCCGCGACCGGACTGACCGCTCTCACCCCCGCCTCCGCCCAGGCGGCCGGCACCGTCTTCCACGTCTCCCCCGACGGCGACGACGGCGCCGCCGGCACCGAGGCGGCGCCGTTCCGTACGATCGAGCGCGCCCAGCGCGCGGTGCGCGCGGTGCTGCCCACCGCGCCCGAGCCGCCCCGGGTACGGGTCCGCGGCGGCGTCTACCACCTCGCCGAGCCCCTCACCTTCACCCCCGCCGACTCCGGGGCCGTCTACGAGGCCGCCGCCGGCGAGCAGGTCGTGCTCAGCGGCGGACGCCGGCTGACCCCCGCCTGGACCCCGTACCAGGGCGCGACCCTGGTGGCCGACATCGGCGCGGGCCTCGACTTCGACGAGCTCTTCCTCGACGGCGCCCGGCAGGTCCTGGCCCGCTACCCCAACGCCGATCCCAAGGAGGCCGTGCTCGACGGGTACGCCGCCGACGCGATCTCGCCCGAACGGGTGGCCCGCTGGAAGAACCCCACGACCGCGCTGGTCCGGGGGCTGCACCAGGGCGAATGGGGCGGGAACTCGTTCAAGGTGACCGGCGTCGGCGCCGGCGGCGTCCCGATCCTGAAGTGGGTCGGCGACAACAACCGGGGCGACGGCCTGCATCCGCAGAAGCGCATGGTGGAGAACGTCCTGGAGGAGCTGGACGCCCCCGGCGAGTGGTTCTACGACAAGGACGCCGGCCGCCTCTACCTCCAGCCGCCCGCGGGCCTGGACCCGGCCAAGGCCCGCGTCGAGACCGCCGAGCGCGAGGAGCTCGTGCGGGTCGTCGGCGACTCGCCGTCCGCGCCGGTGCGCGACCTCACCTTCACCGGGTTCACCTTCACCCAGACCCACCGCACGCTGTTCAGCCGCCCGTACGAGAGACTGCAGCTCGGCGACTGGGCCATCGTCCGCGCCGGCGCGGTCTACCTGCGCAACACCCAGCGGGTCGCCATCCGCGACGCGCGGTTCGACCAGGTCGGCGGCAACGCCGTCTTCATGGACGGCTACGCCGACGGCAACGTCGTCTCCGGCGGCGAGTTCCGCGAGTCGGGGGCCAGCGACGTGGCGGTCGTCGGCTCGCCGGCGGCCGTCCGCGAGCCGTCCACCTGGGACGACATGCGGCGCACGATCACCGACACCACGCCGGGCCCGAAGACCGAGGACTACCCGCGCGACATCACCATCAGCGGCAACCACATGACCCGCAACGGCCGGTTCGAGAAGCAGAGCTCGGGTGTGCAGATCTCGATGAGCCGCCGGGTGACGGTGTCCGGCAACACCGTGCACGACGGCCCGCGCGCCTGCGTCGACGTCAACGACGGCACCTGGGGCGGCCACGTCATCGAGGACAACGACATCTTCGACTGCGTGAAGGAGACCTCCGACCACGGGCCGATCAACACCTGGGGCCGCGACCGCTTCTGGCCGCTGACCGCCGGGGACGCCCAGAAGAAGGCGTACGCCAAGCTCGACGCGATGGAGACGACGAAGATCCGGCACAACCGGATCCGGCACTCCTCCCACTGGGACGTCGACCTCGACGACGGCTCCTCCAACTACGAGGTCACCGGGAACCTGCTGCTCAACGGCGGGGTGAAGCTGCGCGAGGGCTTCTTCAGGACCGTGCGCGGCAACATCTTCGTCAACGGCGGCGGCCACTTCCACGTCTCCTACGCGAGCAACGGCGACGTCGTGGAGAAGAACATCTTCGTCACCGACGACCCCTACGACTTCATCCAGAGCGACCCGTCCACCTCCGGGACCGTCTACGACGACAACCTGTTCTGGAACAACGGCAAGCCGGTCGCCGACATCACCGCCGCCTGGCGGGCCCGCGGGCTGGACACCCGCTCGGTGGTCGCCGACCCGCTGTTCGAGGGGCAGAGCCCGTACGCCGACCCGGCCAAGCTCGACTACACGCTCAAGGCCGGCTCCCCCGCCCTCGCGCTGGGCTTCCAGCCGTTCCCGATGACCGGGTTCGGCAAGCCCGGCTCGCCCACGCCGCCGCCGCTCACCTGGCGCGAGCCCGAGACCGGCATGACGATCGGCAACCTGGCCGAGCCGCTCATGGGCGCGACGGCGACCGAGGTCCACAGCGACGAGGTGAAGTCCTCGGTCGGGCTCACCGACTACGACGGCCTGTTCCTGGCCGCCGTCCCGGCCGGGTCCCACGCCCACGGGCAGGGGCTGCGCACCGGCGACGTGATCAGGGAGATCGCGGGGACCAAGGTCACCGGCCGCGACAGCTTCTGGAAGGTCTACAACCGCACGCCCGCCGGGCGTCCGGTGCCGCTGAAGGTCTGGCGCGCGCAGGCGCTGACCGACCTGAGCCTGACCAAGGCGTACGGCGTGGAGACCATCGACAACGTCTCCGGCGTCACCTATACCGGCGAGGGCTGGGACTGGAAGAACGACCGGCGCGGCGGCGGCGGCTCGACCCTCGACGACCTGCACGCCACCCAGACCGACGGCGACTCCTTCGAGCTGGCCTTCCACGGCACCGGCGTGGAGTACATCGCCCAGGTCAACTCCGACGAGGGCAAGGTCGACCTCTACCTGGACGGCAAGCTCGACGCCACCATCGACAACGGCAACCCGACCCGGGAGTACCAGAAGGTCGTCTACACCAGGACCGGGCTGGCGCCCGGCCCGCACACGCTCAAGGGCGTCAAGAAGGACGGCTCGTACTTCATCGTGGACGGCTTCAAGATCCACTCCGCTCCCGCGAACGAGGACGGCGAGCCGCCGGTGACGACAGCGTCCGGGGTGCCCGCCGGCTGGTCGGACGGGCCCGTGGAGGTCGTCCTGACCGCCGCGGACGCGGGCTCCGGCGTGGCGCGCACCGAGTACCGGCTCGGCGACGGCTCCTGGCAGCCTTACACGGCCCCGGTCCGGGTGGACCGCGAAGGGGAGAGCGTGCTGGCCTTCCGCAGCGCCGACCAGGCGGGCAACGTCGAGGAGCCGAAGTCGGTCACCGTCCGGATCGACGCGACGGCCCCCACCCTGACCGTCACGCCGGACCCCGCCCGGCTGTGGCCGCCGAACCGCAGGCTGGCGCCGGTGAAGGTGGCGCTGAAGGCGTCCGACGCCGGGCCCGTCACCGTCACCCTGGTCTCGATCACCAGCTCCCAGGGCGATGCCCGGGACGACGTGCGCGAGGCCGCCACCGGCACCGCCGACACGTCCTTCGCCCTGCGCGCCGAGCGGGACGGCGGCCAGGACCGGATCTACACGATCACCTACCGGGCGGTGGACCGCGCGGGCAACGCCACCGAGACCCGCGCCCAGGTCACCGTGGGACGCGCCGGCTAGGAAAGCGGACGGACCGGCTCCTTCGAGCTGGTCTGTCCGACTTCCGCCGTCATGCGCATGGCGGGCTTCCTGTCAGGGCAGGACCCCGCCATGACGTCTGCGCGAGGCTTCGGCGGCGGGTCCGGGATATTCCGCCGCAAACCGGTAGAACAGATCGCCACCGAGCATGAGGGCGAGCTCAACCGCGTGCTCGGGCTCTGGCAGCTCACCGCGATCGGGGTGGGCGGCATCATCGGCGCCGGCATCTTCGCGCTGGCCGGCGCCGTCGCCAACCAGACCGCCGGGCCCGCCGTCGTGATCTCGTTCCTGATCGCCGGCATCGCCAGCGCCGCCGCCGCGTTCTCCTACGCCGAGTTCACCGGCATGATCCCGAAGGCCGGATCGGCGTACACGTACGGCTACGCGGTGCTCGGCGAGATCGTCGGCTGGTTCATCGGCTGGGACCTGCTGCTGGAGTACACCGCCATCGTCGCGGTCGTGGCGATCGGCATCTCGGGGTACTTCGGCTTCCTCGTCGGCCAGCTCGGCATCGACCTGCCCGCCTGGATGCTCGGCGCGCCGGGCACCGGGCCGGGACACGTCGTGGACCTGTTCGCCGGGATCCTGTGCCTGTTCATCGCGTTCCTGCTCAACCTCGGCATGCGGTCGGCCGCCCGGTTCGAGACGTTCGTCGTCGCGATCAAGGTCGCGGTGGTGCTGCTGGTGATCGTGGTCGGCTTCTTCTACATCAAGACCGCCAACTACACGCCGTTCTTCCCCTACGGGTTCGGCGGGGCGGTGACCGGCGCGGCCACCGTGTTCTTCGCCGTCTTCGGCTACGACGCCATGAGCACGGCGGCCGAGGAGTCGAAGGACGCCCAGCGGCACATGCCCAAGGCCATCCTCTACTCCCTGGCCATCTCGATGGTCCTGTACGTGCTGGCCTGCCTCGTGCTCACCGGCATGCAGAACTACCAGGACATCGACCCCGAGAGCGGCTTCTCCTCGGCGTTCGCCTCCGTCGGGCTGACCGGGCTGGCCAGCGTCATCGCGGTGGGCGCCATCGTCGGCATCCTGACCGTCATGTTCACGTTCATGCTGGGCGTCACCCGCGTGTGGTTCGCGATGAGCCGGGACGGGCTGCTGCCGTCCTGGTTCGCCAAGCTCCACCCCGTACGGCACGTGCCGTCCAGGGTGACCTGGATCGTCGGGGTCGGCTCCGCGCTCATCGCCGGGTTCCTGCCGATCAGGGAGGCGGCGGAGCTGACCAACATCGGCATCCTGCTGGCCTTCGTGGTGGTCTGCGCGGCGGTGATCGTGCTCCGCTACCGGCGTCCCGACCTGCCGCGCGGCTTCCGCATGCCGGGCATGCCGGTGGTGCCGGCGATCGGGGTGCTCTTCTCCCTGTGGCTGATCACGTTCCTGGAGCCGCTGACCTGGCTCAGGTTCGTCGTGTGGTTCGTGATCGGGCTGGTGATCTACTTCGCCTACGGGCGCCGCCACTCGGCGCTGAACCGCCGCGACTGACGTCCGGCTCCGGGGTCAGTTCGTGTCCTGGTAGACCTTGGGGCCGATCGCCTTGTACGCGGCCTTGGAGGCGTCCTTGAGCCACGGCCGGGTGCTGGTGGAGTTGGCGCGGTTGGTGTAGACGGCCATGGTGTGCAGCAGGTAGCGGTGGGTGTAGCCGACCCATCCCCAGGTCTGGGCCCTGCTCCAGCTCGTCGAGTGGCACAGCCCGGAGCCGGGGCCCTTCCTGGGGCAGACGATCCCCCAGGCGTCGGCGTAGGCGTCGTCGAGCCGGGCGTACGCGGTGTCGGCCCGGCCGTCGTTCTTCAGCGGCACGACCCACACCGAGACCATGATGCGCTTGTTCCCCGGGGCTCCGGGGTTGACGTACGAGCCCTTGACCATCTTGGAGCAGCGCGCCTTGCGCAGGACCGAGCGGACGTTGGCCGCGTGGTAGGCGTCCGGGCACTTGTCCACGCCGCTCGACCGGAGGGTGTAGCGCACGCCCTTGGCCGTGGTGAAGGAGCCGGGCAGCAGGGCGCTCGGGGTGATCGGGGTCGGGTCGGTGTCCTGGCGGTCGAGGTCCCCCGGGTCGAACGGCTCCTCGGTGGGCGGCTCAAGCGTGGGCGTGACGGTGGGCTCTTCGCTCTGCCCCGGATCGGCCGATGACGGCGACGGCGACGGCGTGGGGACGACCGCGTCCGGCGAGCCGGAGGACGCCACGGTCAGCCCGCTGCCCCCGCGCCCCGCGCCGAGATCCTTCACCACGGAGACCACGAACACCGCAGCCGCCACAGCAAGCACCACCCCGACCACTCCCACACCAGCCCCGAGCCCGACCTTCATCCCCGTACTGAGACCAGCACCGGACGGGCGCGGCCCCCCAGCCCCGGAAAACGGCGGCCTCAAAGGCCCCTGCGGCGGCGGCAGCGGCGACGGCGGCACAAGCGGCGGCCCCTGCGGCGGTACCGGCGGCAGGACTGAGGGCGAGGGCGGCGGCAGATGCGGCGGCCCCTCCGATGGCGCCGATGACAGCAGCGAAGGTGACGGCGGCGGCAGAAGCGGTGGGCCCTGCGGCGGTGCCGGTGACAACCACGAAGGGGACGACGGCGGGGATGACGGCGGGGGCGCCAGTGGAGGTGGCGGCGGAGGTGGCGGTGGCAGGTGCGGGGGTCGTGGAGGCGGTGCCTGGGTGGGCGCGGTCGTGGCCGACGAGGCGGCCTGCCGCAGCTCCTCTGCCCACCGCTCCGGACGCGGCCGCTCGTCCGCTGGCCCGTGAAGGGCCGCCGCCGCGAGATCCGCCGCCCCGGGGGCGACGGCGGCCAGCCGGCCGGGGTCCGTGGAGGTCCGGTCGCGGGCCAGGAGCCGTACCGCCAGCAGCGCGAACCTGTAGGCGTCAGCCTGCGGCGTGCCCTCGGGCTCGTCGGCGGGGATCTCCCAGCCGGGCGTCTCCACCTCGGGTAATGCCGTAGCCCCGGCGAGCCGCAGCGCGTCGCAGCCGATGAGGAAGCACTCCCGGGGGCCCTCCGTGGCGAACAGCAGGTGCTCGGGCGACAGGTCGCCGACGACGATGCCCATCGTGTGCAGGCGGGCGAGCGTGTCAGCCAGATCGGCCAACAACAGCAGGCGGTCACGGTCACCAACCCGCCGACCGATGCCACCGCCGTGAGCACCGTCATGGGCGCCGTCATGGGCGCCGGTGTAGGCGGGGTCGTCAGCGCCTACGTGCGCAGGGCCGTCGGCGCCGACGTGGGCAGGGCCATCGGTGCCGACCTGGGCAGGGTCGTGAGCAGGGCCGTCGGCGCTGACATGGGCAGGGTCGTGGGCGAGGTCGTGGGCGTCGTCGAGCAGGAGCTGCATCGTGGCTGGTCGGCGCTCGGTTCCCGATGGCGTGCGCAGGTCGAAGGAGAACCGGTGGGGCGCCGAGCGCATGAGGAAGCCGCGGACCGCGCCGTCGGACACGACGATCTCGGCGGGCCAGGCGGCCTTGTCGCACAACCAGGCCGCGTCCCATCCGGGTAGCCGCCCGATCAGTCCGGCCATCTCGGTGAGGACGTCCGCGTCGAGTCCGGGCAGGACGGCGGGGTCGTACTCCTTGTAGACGACCTCGAACTGGCCGTTGATCCGGCGGCCGGGCAACTCATGGACCGTGCCCCTGCTGCCCTGCGCGAGACGCCGTCCGAGGACGAGATCCGCCCGGTCAGTGCCGCTCGGGGGGCCGTTCGCCGGGCCGTTCGCCGGGCCGTTCGCCGGGCGGTCGTTTGTCGAGTCGCTCATCGGGCCGCGTCCCTCGGCCACGGGGCCAGCGGCGTGCGGTCACCGTCGAACGCCTTCCCGGAGAAGCCGGGCAGGTGCGCCAGCCGCAGCGGGGACGGCGGCTCGGCCAGATGCTCGGCGAACAGCGCACCGACCCGGACGTCCCCGTCGCCCAGCGGATCACCGAAGCCGTCGGTGCCCACCAGCAGGACCTGGCCGGACGTCAGCGTGCCGGACCACCGCTCGGGCTGCTCGGGCACCCCCGGCAGCGCGCCCACCGATACGGAGACCGCCGCAGGGGCCGATGCGGTGGCCGGTGCAGCACCCGGTGGTGCAGCCGGTGGTGGAGCGGCCGAAACCGACGTCATGGCGGGGGCCGAGGCGAGGTTCGACGCGGGGTCCGAAGCAGGGTCCGAAGTGAGGGCCGGAGCGGGAGCAGGGGCGGCGGTCGAAGCGGGGGCCGGTGTAAGGGCGGCGTCGGCTTCCGGTTTCGGGCGTAGCGGCTCGGCTTCCGGGTCCGGGGCGTTGAGGGCGATCCGTTTCCAGGCGTGGATCCGGTCTGCCGTCTCCGGTGCGTGCCGCACGTGTGCTCACCGCCCTTCAAGCCCCGCCCTTTTTTCGGAGGATATCAGCGTCTATTTGCTGAAGATCAAGGATTTGTGGAGCCGGATCTGCCGGTGCCCCCGGCATACCGTGGCGTTATGGAAATTTGTGAGCTGTTCGCCTGACCTCCCTGGGTGACAGCTTTAATCAAGCCCCAGCCAAAGGGCTCCTTCGATCCCCACACCCCCGGGGACATGTGAGAGGAGTCACCCAGAGTGAACAGCACGTTCAAGTCGGGCGCCATCGCCGTATTGGCGGCGGCGGCCCTTACCGCCTCGATGACAGGCGCCGCCGGCGCCACCTCGCAGGCGCACTTATCCACCGCGGCGACCACCGTCGCCAAGGCAGAACCCCCGGCGTTCGCGCCGGCGGACGCCAAATCGCGCGACCGCGCGAAAGTGAACGCCGACGCGGCACTCGCCGCCGGAGCCGAACGCCTGCACAAGGGCTCCGGCGACGCCTTCACTCTCTCGTCCAACGTCGCCGGAACCTACGGCCTGCAATATCTGACCTACGAACGCACCTACAAGGGCCTGCCCGTCTACGGCGGCGAGGTCGTCGTGGGCACCGACCGGGCCGGCCAGGTGATCCAGCAGGTGGTCACCGGCCAGACCGCGAAGATCAAGGTCGGCACCGACGCCTCGGTCACGGCCAGGCAGGCGGCGGCCACCGCCAGAGCCCTGCTGCCGCAGGTGGACGAGGTCACCACGGCGAAGCTGGTCGTGCACGCCACCACCGCCACCCCCAAGCTGGCCTGGCGGGTCCAGGTCACCGGGCGGACGGCCACCGGCAGGCCCAGCATCCTCGACGTGTTCGTGGACGCGCGCTCCGGCTCGCTGATCGACAAGTTCGACAAGGTGCACGAGGGCACCGGCCGCGGCTTCTACGACGGCACGGTGACGATCGACACCAGCGGCTCGGCCGGCTCGTACCGGATGGTGGACACCACCAGGCCGGGCCTGCAGTGCGGCGGCCAGAACGGGTCGGCCTACACCAAGAGCAGCGACTCGTGGGGCAACGGCTCGGGCACCGACCTGGAGACGGCCTGCGTGGACGCGCTGTACGCCGCCCAGATGGAATGGAACATGCTGCGCGACTGGCTGGGCCGCAACGGCCACAGCGGGACGGGCCGCTCGTTCCCCATCCGGGTCGGGCTGAACGACGTCAACGCGTTCTGGAACGGCTCGTACACCACCTTCGGTCACAACCAGGCCGGCAACCAGCAGGCCACCCCGATGGACGTCGTCGGCCACGAGTTCGGCCACTCGGTCTTCACCAACACCCCCGGCGGCGACACCGGCAACAACGAGGTCGGCGGCCTGAACGAGTCCACGGGCGACATCTTCGGCGCGCTGACCGAGGCGTACGCCAACAACCCGAACGACCCGCCGGACTACCAGGTGGGCGAAGAGGTCAACCTCGTCGGTAACGGCCCGATCCGGTACATGTACAACCCGTCGCAGGTCGGCGACCCCAACTGCTACAGCACCGCCATCCCCACCACCGAGGTGCACGCGGCGGCCGGGCCCCAGAACCACTGGTTCTACCTGCTGGCCGAGGGCAACAACCCCGGCGGCGGCAAGCCCAGCAGCCCGATCTGCTCCGGCGGACCGTCCTCGGTGACCGGCATCGGCATCCAGAAGGCCGGCAAGATCTTCATGGGCACGCTGCAGGCCAAGACGCAGCCGTGGACCCACGCCAAGGCGCGGGTGGCCTCGCTCAACGCCGCCAAGGCGCTGTTCCCGAACAGCTGCGTGGAGTTCAACGCGGTCAAGTCGGCCTGGGACGCCGTGAGCGTCCGGGGCACCAGCGACCCGACCTGCGTGGCCAACCCGGACACCTTCTCGCTGCAGGTGAGCCCCGGCTCCGGCGCGGCCGACCCGGGCGGCTCGGCCGCCACGACCCTGAGCACGGTGACGACCGGCGGCAACGCCCAGCAGATCCAGCTCAGGACGGGCACCCTCCCGGCGGGCGTGACCGCCCAGTTCAACCCGGCCACGATCCAGTCGGGCCAGTCGTCCACGCTGACCCTCGACGTGGCGGCGAACGCGACCCCCGGGACGTACACCGTCCAGGTGACCGCGCAGGGCACGGCCCAGACGCAGACGCAGAACTACTCGCTCACCGTCAACCGGCCGATCCCCGACCAGTTCTCGCTGGCGCTCAGCCCCACGTCGGGGTCCGTGGACGCGGGCGGCAGCACCGCCTCGACGCTGACCACCACGACCACGAGCGGCAACGCCCAGCAGATCCAGCTCAGGACGGGCACCCTCCCGGCGGGCGTGACCGCCCAGTTCAACCCGGCCACGATCCAGTCGGGCCAGTCGTCGGCGCTGACGCTCGCGACGGCGTCCTCCGTGCCGGCCGGGACGTACACCGTCCAGGTGATCGCCCAGGGCACGGCCCAGACGCAGACGCAGAACTACACGCTGACCGTGTCCCGGCCCGGTGACCCGGACGCGTTCTCCGTCCGGCTCGACCCGGAGGCGGGCACCGCGACGGCCGGGGGCACCGCGGCCACCACCGTGAACACGGCGACGACCGGCGGGCAGCCCCAGCAGGTCACGCTGTCGGCGGCCAAGCTGCCGAACGGCGTCACCGCGGCCTTCGACCCGGCCACGATCCAGTCGGGCCAGTCGTCCAGGCTGACCTTCACGGTGGCCGCGACGGCGAAGAACGGCACGTACCCGATCACCGTGACGGCCGCCGGCACGGCCCAGACGCAGACGGCGAGCTACGCGCTCACGGTCACCGGCGGCACGCCGGCGGGCGACTTCACCGTCGCCGCCGACCCGTCGTCGGCCACCGTCACGGCGGGCGCGACGGCGACCACCACGCTGAGCACGCAGGTCACCACCGGGCGGCCGATCCCGCTCACGCTGGCGGCCGACGGCGTGCCGCCGGGCGCGACCGTGACCTTCAGCCCGTCGTCCATCAGCTCGGGCGAGTCGTCCACGGTGACGGTGACCACGTCGTCGAGCACGCCGGCGCAGACGTACACGATCACCCTCAACGCGAACGGCTCCGCCAGCCACGGCACGTCGTTCTCGCTGACGGTGAACGGCGGCGGCGGCGGTGACACCTGGCAGGAATGGCACTCCTACAACGCCGGCGACGAGGTCACCTACCAGGGTGTCCGCTACCGCTGCGTGATCGCCCACACCTCGCAGCCGGACTGGACGCCCGACGTCGTCCCGGCTCTGTGGCAGCGGATCGGATGACGGTCCGCCCGGCGCCCCACGTACCCGGGGGGTGACTGAGGGCCGGAGCGGAGGGGGTCCCACCGGACCCCCTCCGTTCTGGTTTCCGGACGCTCCGGCACTGTTTGATCAAGTTCAGGCCCCTTCAGTAGGGTGGGCGCCCCGTTCCCCTGTTCCGGGTGGAGTGCCCGTGCGCCGCTACCGTTTCGGCCTGGTCGCGATGCCCCTCGCGGTGGCCTACGTGGTCCTCGTCGGCGGCCTCGGGGTCTTCGCGCTGGTCACCGGCGAGGTGTCCCTGCTCTGGTTCGCCGTCGCCGGCTGGTGGGGGCCGAGCCCGGACGTCTCCTCGTGGCTGGCGCCGCTGCTGGTGCTGGTCGGTTGATCGCCCTGCCGATCGTCCAGGGGGCGATGGTCTGGCTGTTCTCCCGGGCGGTGGGCGGCGCTCTTCCGGCCTGGGCGCGGTGGCTCATGCTCGCCCTGGGAGCGGCGGGCGTGCTCGCCGGCCTCGGTCTCACCCTCTCCCAGGCCCTGCTGTTCCAGCCTGGCATGATCTTCTTCGACGTCGCCCTGCTGCACGGCGTGCCGGGGATGGCGTGGCTGGCGCTGCTGCTGACGGCCCAGGCGCGGGATCCGCGCTGGAGCCGGACGACCGTGGCGTTGGGCGTCCTGTCGCTGGCCACGTCGTTCGTCCAGCCGGCGTCGTTCGCGTCCTCCGACGCCGTGCCGCTCGCGGTGCTGACCTTCTGGGGGCTCCGCGCGCTCGGCGTCGTCGGCCTGGCGTGGCAGGCGCGCTCGGCGCACGAGCTGGCCGGGTTGCCCGCGTCGCCGTTCGGGCCCCGGCGTCCGCCCGCGCGGATCCCGGCCCGGCCGTGGTGGCTGGTCGCACCGGCGGTGGTGCTGCCGCTGGTCCCGGCGGCCGTCAACCTCGCGGGCGGGATGCCGTTCTGGATCGGCCCCAGGGGCGCGGTCGAGCAGGTGGTCGCCGAGGGCGCCGTCAGCGTGCCGGCGGCGCTGGCGTGGCTGGGGTTCGACCTGCTCGCGGGGGTGGGCGGGGTCGCGCTGCTCGTGCTGGTGGCCGTCCTGCGCGGCACCGTCCGCCCGGTGCGGGCGACCGTGGCGGCGCTGACGGTGGTTCAGCGCCGCCTTCCTCGCCTCCGCCGTCGTCCTGACGCTGCTGGACGGACGAGTTGACGGCCGGGCGTAACTTTCACCGCGGTTCCTGCGTCGAACACCACATGAGACGCTTCACCACCGCCACGCTCGTGGCCGGGCTGCTGCTGGCGGGCGGGGCCGCGCCGGCGCTGGCCGGCGAGTCCGCCCCCGTCCGCCGCTGCTCGGCCGCCCAGCTCCAGGTGCGCCTGGGCGCGATCGACGCCGGCGCGGGCAACAGGAACGCGCCGCTGGTGTTCACCAACGGCTCACGCACTCCCTGCACCCTGTACGGCCACCCCGGTCTGATCATGATCGACAAGCAGGGCGACACCCTGCGCACCCGCGTCCGCCGCACCGCCGGCCCCAAGCACCGGGTGACGGTCAAGCCGGGCGGCAGCGCCCGCGCCACGCTGCACTGGACGGCCGTCGAGACCGGCGCCGAGACCGCCTGCCCGGCCCCCGCCCGCCTGCTGGTCATCCCGCCCGACGAACAGTCGTACCTGAACGTGCCCTTCGACGCCGGCCAGGTGTGCGACGCCGGACGGCTCGACGTCACCCCGCTGGCCTGACGCCCGCACGGGGGCCGGTCAGCGCAGCAGCCAGTTGACGACGACCGTGAGGACGGCCGACAGCAGCAGCGAGATCAGGATCATCGCCAGGCAGCCCGGCCAGCCGCCCAGCGGTCGCACTTCCCAGTTCCCGAACCTCATGCCCGGCCCCTACCCGGGGCGGCCGGGGTCGTACCGGGGCCTGGGCAGGGGTCAGAGGCCGGCGACGAAGTCGAGGGCGACCGTCCAGGCGCGCTCGGCGGCCGGGGCGTCGTAGTCGGGCAGGCCGGGGTCGGTGAACAGGTGGCCGACCCCCGGGTAGCGGAAGACCTCGACGTCGGCCCGCGCCCGGCGCATCTGGAGGTACCAGGCGTTGAGCCAGTCGACCGGCTCGTAGAAGTCGGGGTCGGCGACGTGCAGCTGCACCGGCAGGTCGTCGGCGGCGGCGCCCTCGGCCATGTCGGAGGTGCCGTGCATGAGCAGCAGCCCCTGGGCGCGCTCGTCGCCCAGCGCGAGGTTCTGCGCGATGGCCGCGCCGAGGGAGAAACCGGCGTAGACCAGGCCGTCGCCGGACAGCGGGGCCGCCGCCGTGATGGCCCGCTTCAGCAGCTCCTCGCTGCCGATCTCCTCCTTGATCGCGATGCCCTCCTCGGGCGTGTCGACGACGCGGCCGTCGTAGAGGTCGGGGACGTGCACCTCGTGCCCCGCCCCCCGGAGCCTGTCGGCGGCCTGGTGGACGGCGGGCCGCAGGCCGTACATCGAGTGCAGGAGGAGAATCCGCGCCATACGCGCAGCTTAGCGGCCCTGGGCGAGCAGGCCCGGCCCCGGTGGCGGCGGGTCAGCCGTGGTCGGCGGGCAGGTCGTGGGCGGTGAACATGTCGATCAGCAGGCGGACGGGCAGCCCGGCCTCGGTCGGGTAGCGGAACTGCCGGTCGAGGTCGAGGCTGTAGCGGTTGCGCCGGCCGATCCGCTCGCGGGTCAGGTAGCCGGCCTGGTAGAGGTCGGAGACGATGTTCTGGACCGTGCGTTCGGTGACGCCGATGCGGGCGGCGATGTCGCGCAGCCGGGCGTCGGGGTCACGGGCGATCTCCACCAGCACGCGGGCGTGATGGGTCAGGAACGTCCACGTCGCCGGATGGTCTTCAGGGTCGGGCACAGCCTCTGACGCTTTCTGCCTGGACGTCCCGGATCCGCGGGGCGGACGGAAATGCTTACCTGAAGATCTTATGACGAAAGCTCTTTCCTGCAACCCTCTTCGCCCCTAACCTTGGGTCGTGGGGCGGCTCCGACGCCGTCCCGACCGGCCAGGCCCACTTGGGGAACAACAGATGTCCGCCACCCAGACGTACCTCGCCGTCGCGCCGAGCGCCGCCACCAGGCCGCCATGTCAGTGCTCAGCATGAACTGCCGGCCGGTTCCGGCCGGCGCGCTGGTCACGGTTTCCGGTGAGCTCGACGCCACCAACGCCGAAAGCCTGGAGTCCGCCATCCGCGACGCCCATCGCCCCGGCCGGTCCGTGATCCTCGACCTGGGCGAGCTGACCTTCATGGACAGCAGCGGCCTGCACGTGCTGCTGCGGGCGCACGACGACGTCCACGACGCGGGCGGGAGCCTGCGCCTGGCCGCCGTACGCGACATCCCGGCCCGCATCCTGCAGATCACCGGGGTGTGGGACACGCTGCACATCCACGCCTGCGTGGAGGAGGCCGTCGGCGCGGCCGCGGACGCCCGGCCTGACCGGCTGCCGGATGATGTGGAGCGCTTGTGATGCACCTGGCCAGCAGCTACCTGCCGGGGATCACCGTGATCACGGTGGCCGGCGAGGTCGACGCCACCGCCTCCGGCCACCTGGAGACCTACCTCGACCAGGTGCGCCGCAGCCTGGACGAGCACCTGATCATCGACGCCCACCGGCTGACGTTCCTCGACAGCTCCGGCCTGTCCGTGCTGCTCGCCGCCGCCACGCTGGCCCGCGCGCACGGCGTCGACGTGCACCTGGCCGGCCTCCACCCCACGGTGTCCCGGCTGCTGGAGATCACCGGCACCGTCGAGCTCGTGACGATCCACGACCGCCTCTCCCAGGCCGTCACCGCGGTGGAGGCGCTCCGGGACGCGGGGCCCGGCGAGCCGGACGAGCCCGGCGAGCCCTCCGAGGCCGTCTGACCGTCGCGTGGCCGCCGGTCGTCATCGACGGCCGCCGAAGACGGGTGCTGCCCCACCACCTGCTCGACGACATTCGCCGTCGCTAGCAGGAAGTGCACTCGGTGTCCAGGCCCAGCCGGCCGTGCCCTCCCCTCCAGGTGGACGGCGGCTTCGTTCATGTGCATGAGTGCCGAAATCATCTCCGGTACGGAGTTTTTGCGCGCTGCGCCTCCCTAGCGTGGCGGTCATGAATCACGCACTTCTCCGACGGGGTCTGGCCGCCGCGGTGACGGTCGGCCTCCTGCTCACCGGACCCGCCGTACAGGCCAGGTCGAAGCCCGTCACCGTGACCCTGCCGCAGCCGACGGGCCCACGCGAGATCGGCACTGTCACACTGCACCTGCGTGACGGCTCCAGGGCCGACCCGTGGATCAAGGCCCATGACCGGCGTGAGCTGATGGTCAGCCTGTGGTACCCCACGCGCCGTCCGGACGGCCACCCCGCCGCACCCTGGCTGCCACCTCGCGCCGCCGAGGCCTTCTACCGCGGCAACGGCCTGTCGCCCGCGGCTGTCGGCCTGCCCCTGACCCATGGCCGCGAAGGGGCCCGCGTGGCCGGCCGGGGGCTGCCCGTCGTCCTGTTCTCGCCCGGCAACGGCGCCGACCGTTCCATGAACACCACCACGGTCGAGGAACTGGCCAGCTGGGGCTACATGGTGGTCACCATCGACCATCCGGGCGACGCCGGCGAGGTGGAGTTCCCCGACGGCACGGTCACCGGCCGCGCGCTGAAGCCGGTCCCGGTGAGCCGGCTGGCGGAGAAGGCAGAAGAGATCAAGGTGCGGGTGGCAGACGCGCGCTTCGTGCTGGACCGGCTCAGGGAGCTGAACAAGGGGCAGAACCCCGACGCTGAACGCCGGACGCTGCCGGAGGGGCTGCGGGGCGCGTTCGACCTGGGCAGGGTCGGGATGTTCGGCCATTCCGCCGGAGGAGCGACGGCCGCCGCGACGATGCTGGCGGACCGGCGGATCAAGGCGGTGCTGAACCTGGACGGACCCGCCCTCGGCAAGGTGGCCGCCAAGGGGTTGGCCAAGCCGTACATGCTCATGGAGGCCGAGATCTTCGACAAGCCCATCCGGGGGCAGAAGGCCTTCTGGTCCCGGCTGAAGGGCTGGCGGCTGCACGTGCGGACCAACGGCGCCAAGCACAATTCCTATACCGACCTGCCAGTGGTGTACGAGCAGGCGGCCGCGGCGATGGGCCTGTCGAAGGAGCAGTTGCGAGCGGTGAACGGGACGCTTTCTGCGGCGCGTTCCGTGGCCGTCACCCGCGCCTACACCAGGGCCTTCTTCGATCTGCATCTTCGACGCGAAGGCACCCTGCTCGGCAAGCCGTCCTCACGGTTCCCCGAGGTGCAGATGATCGCCCGCTGAGTTCCCTGGCCTGACCTCGTGACGTCCGAGCCGGCGCTGCCGCCGGCCGGAACCCCGCCATGAGCCCTGGGCACGGGCTTGACCCCGAGGAGCGGTCGGCATAGCTTGATCAAGCAAAAGTGATCGATCACTCTTGGCCCCTCTCCGCGCGGCGTCGTGGCGCGGCCGGCGGGAGACCGGGAGCGGCGGTCCGGCCACGCACCGGCCATGCACTTCCCCGGCGGCGGCCACGCTCCGCCCGCCGCCGCCCTCCGTCCCCAGCAGAAGGACCCGCCCATGCCCGACACCACGCTCGCCATCCGCGAAGAGGACGACGCCCTGGCCATCATCGCCGGAGCCGTGCGGATCGCCCGGTACGTCCACCAGCCGGACGCTCCCGACGCCGAGTCACCCAAGCCCTACCTCCACCCCATCCGCAGCCTGTCCGGCGCGCCCATGTCGGTCTACCGACCGCACGACCACCGCTGGCACAAGGGCCTGCAGATGACCTGGGCGCACCTGTCGGGGCAGAACTTCTGGGGCGGCCCGACCTTCTCGGCGGAGCGGGACTACCACTGGCAGGACAACCACGGCCACATCAACCACCTCGCCTTCACCGACGTCACCTCCGACGGCAAGCGGGTCGTGGTCGAGGAGAGCCTGCACTGGCTCTCGGCCCGGGGCGAGCACTGGATCACCGAGCGGCGCCGCCAGGTCTTCCACGGCGTGGACCGCGCGCGCGGCCTCTGGGCCCTGGACTTCACCACGTCGCTGCACAACGTCCGCGGCGCCACGCTCGACTTCGGCAGCCCCACCACGCACGGCCGGCCGATGGCCGGGTACGCGGGCTACTTCTGGCGCGGCCCCAGGTCCTGGACCGGTGGCACGATCATCGGGGCCGGTGGTCTGGGCGGCGAGGAGATGATGGGCGTCGAGGCGCCATGGCTGGCCGTGGTCGGGCAGCACGACGGGATCGACGGCGGCGGGACCGTGCTGGCCGTCGCCGGGCACTCCAGCGCGCCGGCGCCGATCAAGTGGTTCGTCCGCAGCGAGGCGTTCGCCGTGATCAGCCCCTCCCCCTCCTTCGACGAGGAGATCGCTCTGGCCGACGGCGACACCCTCGAACTCGCGCACCGTTACGTCTTCATCGACCACATGTGCGACCGGGCCGAGCTCGACGAACTCGGCACGGAGTTCGCGCTGTGACCCCGCTGTTCCCCGGCGGCACCTCGGTCAGTGATCTGGCGGTCTACGACTGGGAGTGCGCCGACGGTGTGCACGGCGGCACGCCGCACCTGCACACGGTCTCGACCGAGGCGTACGTCGTGACCGCCGGCCGCGGGGAGGTGCACACCCTCAGCGCCGCCGGCTTCGCCCGCGACCGGCTCGAAGCGGGCACGGTCCTGTGGTTCTCGCCCGGGACGATTCACCGCCTGGTCAACGAGGACGGGCTCCGGCTGCTGGTGATCATGCAGAACGCGGGCCTGCCCGAGGCCGGGGACGCCGTGCTCACCTTCCCCGCCGACGTCCTGCGCGACCGCGACGCCTATCTCGCCGCGGCGACGCTGCCGGTGGGTTGTTCGGAGGACGAACGGGCGGCGGCCGCGCGGGCCCGCAGGGACCTGGCGGTCACCGGGTTCCGGCGGCTGGTGGCGGACGCCGAGGAGCGCGGCGGGCAGGCGCTGGCGGACTTCCATCGGCTGGCGGCGGCGATCGTGCGTCCCCGGGTGGCGTCCTGGAAGGAGTTGTGGGACGAGACCGTCGCCGCCGAGACCGAGCGCACGGCGTCACAGCTCGACGCGATCGCTGGTGGTGATCCCGCCCATCTCGGGCAGGCCGCCGTGGTGCGGACCACGCCCGCGCCGGGCCCTCGCGCCTTCGGCATGTGCGGCCGGCTGCGCACGTGGGCGCCACTCCCCTGATCGGGCGGCCGGCGGGTCCTGCGGCTGGCTCGGCGCCGGCGTGCGGGCCGGTGCTCAGGCGGGCGCCGGACCGGCCGTCTCGCGGACGATGACCCGGTTGATCGACCGGTCGGGCGGAGGCGGCGCGGGCTCGCCGCGCACCGCCGCGATGAGCCGGGCCATCGCCTCCCGCCCCTGCACCTCCCTGTCCACCGCAACGGTGGACAGGGAGGGGGTGGCGAACCGTCCCAGTTCCTCGTCGTCCCAGCCGAACACGCTGACGTCGCCCGGGATCCGCCAGCCCCGTGACAGCGCCGCGCGTACGGCCCCCATCGCCACGTGGTCGTTCACGGCCACGATGGCGGTCACGCCACAGCCGTCGGGCAGACCGCGAACGGCGTCGTAGCCGGACCGGGAGCTCCAGTCACCGAGCGCGACGCCGTACGAGACGAGCCCGCGGCGCGCGATCGTCTGCTCGAAGACGAGCTTGCGGTTGCGGGCCGAGGCCCAGCTCTGCGCGCCCGCGATGTGGAAGAAGACCCGATGGCCGAGCGAGGCGAGATAGTCGATGATCTCCTCGACCGGGGAGGCGTCCGCCAGCTCGTTCGTCCCGCGCAGGTGGTCGTCGTAGTCGCCCGTGACGACGACGGGCACCGGCGAGGCGGCCGGGTCGATCTCCAGCGGCGTCAGCGACAGGACGCCCTCGACCTGCCCGGAGCCGGCCAGCTCCAGCACCCGCTCCGCCCTGGCCGACGGATCTCCCTCGACACTGAGCACCTCCAGCTGGAAGCCCTCGGCGTGCGCCGCGGCCGCGGCGGCGCGGAGCATGCGCGCCGGCCACAGGTAGTCGGAGGCGGGCAGGGTGACCGCCAGCCGGTTCGTGTGCCGCGTGCGCATGGAACGCGCGACGAGGTTCGGCCGGTAGTTGAGCTCCTGCACGACCAGCTCGATCCTGGCGCGGGTCGCCGGTCGCAGGGTCTCGTTCTTCCTGAAGTACCGGGAGACCGTCTGGTGCGACACGCCCGCGCGCCGGGCCACCTCGTGGATCGTGAGGCGCGGCGTCTCAGCCTCGTCCAAGGGCCCCCTCTCCTCGCGCTGCGCGTCACAGCCTAGCCGGTCGCCCGCGCGCCGCACGACGACGAAGTGATCGATCACCTCGCCGTCGCCCCGGCCCTCGTGGAGCCCTCAGGAGCCGGACGACCCCTGGAGGCCGCTGGTGAGTCGTACGGGGAAGTGCCGGCCGGTGTCCTTGCTGTGGCCGATGCCGGACGACCACTCCAGATAGCCCTTCCTGCCGGGGCCGTCGTCGTCGTTGACCAGCAGGGACAGCGCGAACACCCCGGCCGGAGGTCCGTTGAGCCCCAGGCTCTGCCAGGGCAGGACGACGTCGTAGGCGGTGGTGACGCCGGTCCTGGTCACCGCGAGCCGTTCCGTCGGGGTCGGGCCGGTGATCGCGATGCCGAAGGCGGCGAAGGTGTAGGCGGCCGGCCCGCCGGGCGTCAGCGCCAGGCCGATCTCGGTGCGTTCGGTGGAGGCGCCGGGGAGCGCGGGCGACAGGGAGAGCTGGATGGAGTCGCCGTTGTACAGGTTGCCCGCCGGGTTCTTCTGGGTGAACACGTCGTCCTGGACCATGGCCTGGAGGCGCAGCCCCGTCGCCGTCTGCGTGATCCGGACGGGGCCGCCGAGGTCGGCGGCACCGCCCCAGGCGGCGGTGTAGCGGAACCAGGTCGCGTCGGCCGCCAGGTCGATCGGCGCAACCGTGGTGGCCGTGTCGGGCTCGATCGGTCCCGCGCCGACGGACTGCCGCAGCTGGAGCGCCGGACGGCCGCGCAGCCTGACGGACACGTCGAGGTAGCCCTGCTCCCACACGCGCAGCGACGGGAGCGGGACGGCGTGCGAGACCTGCTTGCCGGGCTGCAGCGTGGTGGTGTCGTCGATCGTGCCCGACTCCTTGCCGAGCGTCCAGGTGATGCCGTCGAGCGTCACGGGGGTCCTGCGGGAGGTGTTGGACAGGGAGACGGACGCCTGCGCCCGGTAGCCGCCGTCGCGGACGAGGTCGACCCCGATGGCGGCGACCACGGGGGTGGTGACCCTGATCGTCGGCGTCGCGAGTCGTGCCACCTTCTCGTTCCCGGTCGTGGCCCAGCCGGTGACCCAGCTCGCCTTGCCGCCCGCGGGAGCGGGGAGGTCGAAGACGGTCTCGGCGGTGCCGCAGCCCTTGACCTTGACGTCGTGGCGCCGCCCGTCCAGGGTGATCGTCACCTTGGCGGGGACGGCGCGGCAGTTGCGGCCGGTGCGGTCGACGACCGCGCGCACCTCGATGCCCTCGCCGTCGGCGACGGTCGGCGACGTCTTCAGCGTGATCGCGGGCGCGGGGTCGAGGACGAGGGAGTCGACCTGGCCCCTGACGTAGACCGGGTGCTCGGTCAGGGTCACCTGGACGGCCCCGGCGTGCGGGCTCAGGCTGGCGGGCACGCCGTACTGGTCGGTGAGGGTGAGCGGCTGGGCGGTGCGCAGCGTCACGGTCCGCGGGCCGTCCGACGCCCACATGACGCGGACGAGGTCGCCCGCGGCGCTCCTGAAGGGGAAGGAGTACGTGGTCGCGTCCAGCGTGTCCCGCTCGGTGATCGTGCGTCCGGCGAGTTCGGCCGCCATCACCGCCTGCGCGACCGCGGCCGGCTTGGGCTCGGCGGCGTAGCGGGCCGTCGCGCGCCGGACCTCGAAGACGCCGAAGTTGTGCTCCTGGTTGTTCGGATCGGTTCCGTCGTCGCGGGCGTCGTACCAGTAGAGGCGGTCGGCGCCGCCGGCCAGGGAGAGCACCGCCGAGCGCACCAGGTAGTCGGCCTGCATGGCGTCGGTCGTGCCGCCCGCGGTGTGGGTCGGCCAGCCGTACTCGGTCAGCCACAGCGGGAGCGAGCGGCCGGCGGCGGCGTCGATGGCCTGGCTCAGCGACGCCATCTGCGTGTCCATGCCTTCGGGCGGCGTGGGGTGGCGGTAGGGGTGGACGGACACCGCGTCCAGCGCCTGCGCACCGCCCTGTTCGAGCACCTGGCGCACGTAGTCGGCCGAGGCGCCGGAGATCGCCGGGCCCACGAGCCGGGCTCCTTGCGGCTTGGCGTCGGCGGCGGCCTGGAGGAGCTGCGCGTAACAGGCGGGGGTCCGGCCGCACAGGCCGTCGTTGAAGTTGATGTTGAACTCGTTGTAGACCTCGGTCGCCCGGGTGTAGCTCGCGAAGTGCTGGTTGACGGCGGCCGTGAAGCGTCCGTAGGCGGCCAGTCCCTCGGGCGAGCTGGGCGTGCGGTTGCCGTCGTAGAGCGGGTTGCGGTAGGCCGAGATCGGCAGCGGCTCGATCCCGGCGGCGTGCAGGGCGGCGAATCCGGCGTCGTAGCGGTCGAAGGTGTAGACGCCCGCCTGCTTCTCGACCGCCGACCAGCCCACGTCGTTGCGTGAGTGGGTGTAGCCGATGCGCGCGATGCCGTCGATGAGCTCCTGCTCGTACCCGTGCAGGCCGACCCCGAACGGCGAGCCGGCCGCTTCGGCGGGCATCGGCGGCACGATGCCGAAGCTCGTGCTCAGCGTCCCGGAGGTGAAGGTGTAGAAGCCGTTGGGCAGCGAGGCCAGGTCCACGACGCTGTTCCCGCCGGTGAAGGCGGCCGTGCCGCTCGCGACCTGCGCCCCCCGGGCGTCCTGTACGGCCCAGGGGGCGGGGGCCGGGTTCTGGGCGTCGGTGAACAGTTCCAGGGCGGCCTTGCCGGGATCGAAGAGCAGGGAGTCGTTCATGACCCCGAAGTAGGTGGAGTGTTCCTCGAAGCCGGGGTTGGCCAGCAGGTTCCGGCCGCTGCCGTCCTCGGTCATGGTCAGGTCGTCCAGCCGTACGCCGGGGGTCACGTCCTGGGAGACGATGCGCAGGGAGAAGCTGGTCTGGGTGGCCGGGGTGGTGTAGGTCCAGGAGACCTGGCGCCAGTCGTAGGCGCCCATCGGGAAGTTGAAGCGCTGGGTGCTGTCCGGGCTCAGCACCGCCTGCAGCGCGGCCGCCTTCGACAGCCCTTCCGAGGCCACCCAGGCGGTGAACCGGTAGAGCGTGCCCGGCTTGACCGGCACGGTCTGGGCGAGCTGCCCGTAGGTGTTCGGGCTGCTCGGCGTCTGGTTGACGATGCGCACCGCCGACCCGGTGTGGCCCTGCGCGGTGGCGGTGAAGGCGACCTCGGCCGAGCCGCTCCTGCTGATGGCCCACGGGTCGAAGGTGTTGGAGTACGGGAGTTTCGGGGCGGCTAACGCGGTGGTGACGAGGAGGAGCGCTGACAGTGTTTTCATCGGGTCACCCCTTGACGGCGCCGGCGCGGCCGGCGCTTCGTAGGAACTGCTTCTGGAACAGCAGGAAGAAGACCAGCGGGAGGATCACGGCGATGAACATGGCGGCGATGAGCGTGCTGGTCTCCGCGGTGGCCGAGATCTTGTAGAGGACGACGGACAGCGGCTGCAGATCGGGCGAGGGCAGCACGAGGAGCGGCCACAGGAACTCCTTCCAGGCCGACACCAGCGTGAGCAGCGAGACGACGGCGATGATCGGCCGCGACATCGGCAGCACGATGCGCCGGAACACCTCGAAGGAGTTGGCGCCGTCGACCTTGGCCGCCTCGAAGACCTCCTTCGGCAGCTCGGCGAAGAAGTTCTTCACCAGCAGCACGTTGAAGGCGTGCGCGGCGGCGGGCAGCCACACGGCCCAGTAGCTGTCGATCAGGTTGGCCCCGACGCCCGGCACGTCGATCACGGTCAGGTACAGCGACACCAGGGAGACGACTCCCGGGATGAACAGGGTGGCCATCACCGCGGCCGAGACGACCCCGGCGTACCTCGGCCGCAGGATGGCGAGGGAGTAGCCACCGGTCAGAGCGACCAGCAGGCCGAAGAACCAGTTGCCGGCCGCGATCCAGACCGTGTTGGCCAGGGCCCGGCCGATGTCCATGCCGTTCCACGCCCTGGCCAGGTTGTCCCACCGGATGCCGCTCGGCCACCAGCCGAACGGGTCGCGCAGGATGTCCTGCGAGGTCGACACCGCCGACTTGGCCAGCCAGAGGATCGGCCCGGCCGCGACGATCGCGAGGCAGGCGAGCACGGCCACGATCAGCCCGGTGAACACCACGCGGGTCGCCGGCCTGCGCCGCTCGCCGCTGGACAGGATGCCACGCTCGTTCACGAGTGCTTCCACCCCCTCGTCGCGCGCAGGTACACCGCCGACAGGGCGGTGAGGAAGACGGCGAGCATCAGGCTCAGCGCCGTCGCCTTGCCGAAGTCGCCGGCGACGAAGGCGTACTTGAAGATCAGCATGAGCAGCGTGACCGTGCTGTTGTCCGGCCCGCCGCCGGTCATGACGTAGGGCTCGGTGAACACCTGGAAGGTGCCGATGACCTGGAGGATCAGCATGAGCAGGATGACCGGGCGCAGCTGGGGCAGCGTGATGTGCCACACCCGGCGCAGCACCCCGGCGCCGTCGAGCTCGGCCGCCTCGTAGAGCTCGGGCGGCACCGACATCAGCGCGGCGACGTAGATGATCGTCGTCGTGCCGAAGCCCGCCCAGGTCGCCTGGACGACGATGCTGGGCATCGCCGTCTCGGCGCTCTGCAGCCAGGGGAACGGTCCCAGCCCGGCCCAGCCTGCCACGGTGTTGAGCAGGCCGTGCTCGCTCGGGTCGTACAGCTGCTTCCACAGCAGCACCGCCACGACCGGCGGGATGATGATCGGCACGTAGACGAGCACGCTGGCGATCGTCCGCGTCCGGCGCAGCTCCCCGATGAACACGGCGAGCAGCACCGGCACAGGGAAGCCGACGACCAGGGCCAGCGCGGTGAACCAGACGGTGTTCCAGGCGGCGGTGGCGAGCAGCGGGTCGGCGAGCACCCTGCTGAAGTTGCGCAGCCCGACCCAGGTGGGGTCGGTGACCAGGTTGGTGCGCTGGAAGCTGAGGACCAGGCTGCGCAGGATCGGCCACCACGAGAACAGCCCGAACACGATGAGCATGGGCGCGGTGAACAGGAGTTTCCCGAGGCCGCCGCGCTGGGTCCACCTACTGAGCGGCGGCATCGATCAGCGCCTGCGCGTCCGTCCGGGCCTGGGTGAGCGCCGCAGGGATGTCGGCGTCCTGCTTGGTGAGGACCTGCTGGGTGACGGCGTCGAGGAGCGCGTAGGTCTCCTGCGCGGCCACGGGCGGCTCGCCGAGGATGGGCAGTCTGCCCAGGCTGTCGAAGTAGGCCCGGTAGTTGTCTCGCTTGACGTTGACGTAGCCGGAGACCCAGGTCAGGTAGCGGTCGTAGATCTCCGGCGAGAACAGCGGCACCTCGGGCGCGCCCACGGGCAGGCCGCCCGCCTTGGAGGTCTCGGCCCACTCGACGGCGGCCTGCTGGTCGAGGAAGCGGTTCAGGTACCGGAACTTCACCCACTCCAGGGCGGCGGCCGCCTCGCTCGGGGCGGCCTTGGGGCTGACGACGGCGATGTCGCCGCCGCCCAGCGTGCCGATGCCGGCGGCCGACTGCGGGAGCGGCGCGATGCCCAGGTCGTCGCCGGGCATGTCGCGGTTGCCGACGAGGTCGCGGTAGAGGTCGGCGCCGAGGACGGTCTGCCCGATCCGCCCGGCGGCGATGGAGTTGCGCATGTCGTCCTGGCTCAGCAGGAAGTTCTTGCCCGCGGCCTGGTCGGTCCACCGGACGTCGTGCAGGAACGTCAGCGCGTCCTGCACGCCGGCCGCGTCGATCGTGGACGTGACGGTGTCGCCCTGGCGCTGCTGGATCATGCTGCCGTTGGCGTAGGCCATCGTGGTGAGGATCCAGCCGCCGGAGTTGGTCGTCGTCGCGATCGTGAAGCCGGCCGCGTCGCTCGACCTGCTGATCGCCTTGGCGTTGGCGCGCACCTCGTCCCAGGTCTTCGGCGGGGTGTCGGGGTCGAGGCCCGCCTTCTCGTACAGCGCCCGGTTGTAGATGAAGGCCATCGTGTACGCGGCCGAGACGACGCCGAAGGTGTGGCCCTCCGCGTTCTGCGTCTGCTTGGCGACGGCCGGGTTGAGCCTGGAGAGCACCGCGTCGCCCTTGACCAGGTCGGTGATGTCGCGTACCTGGCCGTTGAGGGCGAGCTGCTGGATGTTGGTGTACGGCACCTGCATCGTGGTGGGCATCGAGCCGCCGGCGACGAGGGCGGCGAACGTCTGCGGGTCGAACTTGGTCTCCTCGCCCACCACCGTGATGTTCGGGTGGAGCTTCTGGAAGGCCGTGACCTGCTTGGTGAACAGAGCGAGATTGTCGGCGTTGTCCTTGGTGGGCATGTTGCCGACGTGGATCGTCACCTTGGCGTCCGGGTCCGTCCCGGCGTCGGGACGTCCGGACGAACACGCGGTGAGAGCTATGATTCCGGTCATCGCGATACCGGCGAGCCGCCAGTTTTTGTGATAAAGCATGACGAATCCCTCTTTGCGGGCATGGTGGCGATCGAGCTCGGCGGTGTCGTGACCGCTGGGGGCTCACGCGGGCAGCAGTGGCGTGCCGGCGGATTTGGTGGCGATGGTCAACCGGTTGACCATCGCCATGGTCGTGCTGATCCTGGTACTTTGTCAAGAGTCCGGAGAAACGTGGACGTCACCTGTTGTCACCGGGAGGACAGGAACTGATGGCGCGCAAGGCCGCTACCCTCGCGGACGTCGCCGCGGCCGCCGGCGTCTCGGTGTCGCTGGTGTCGAAGGTGCTCAACAACACCGGACGCGCCTCCGAGGAGACCCGCAGGCGCATCCACGACGCCGTGGAACGCCTCGACTTCCGGGCCAACGCCCTGGCCAAGTCCTTCGCCAGAGGGCGGAGCGAGCTGGTCGGGATCATCATCGAGGACGCCTCGGAGATCTTCAGCAGCATGGTGCTGCGCGGCGCGGAACGCAGGCTGGCCGCGGCCGGGCTGGCCACGCTCGTGTGCGACGCCGCCGAGAGCGACCAGCGGCGTGCCCAGTTCGTCCGGGCGCTCGAAGCCCGTCACGTCGACGCCGTGCTGGTCATCGGGTCGGGGCCGTCGGGCCTCTACCCGTCCGTCTCCGACCGGCTGTCATGCCCCGTCGCCTACGCCTTCTGCGAGTCCGACGACCCGGCCGACGTCTCGTTCCTGCCCGACGACCACGGCGCGGGGCGGATCGCCGCCGAGCACCTGCTGTCGCTCGGCAGGACGAAGATCGCGCACATCGGCGAGGGCAGCGAGCGGGGCGCCGAGCTGCGCACGCGCGGGTTCGTGGAGACCCTGGCCGCCGCCGGGCACGCGGTGGAGCCCATCGTCGGCGACTGGTCCAAGGCGTGGGGCCTGCAGGCCGTCAACCGGCTGATCGAGGCGGGCACCGAGGTCGACGCCATCTTCTGCGCCAACGACTTCATCGCCTACGGCGCCTACGTCGGCCTGCGCGCCCACGGCCTGCGGATCCCGGAGGACGTGGCGCTGGTCGGCCACGACCACTTCTCGATGGATCCGCCGCAGCGCAGGTCGGGGTTCCTGACGACCATCGACCCCAACCTGCCCGCGCTCGGCGACGCGGCGGCGCGGCACCTGATCGCGCCGGGCACGGCGGCCGACTTCGCGCCGAAGCTCGTCGTCGGCCGCACCACCGCGGGCGGTCAGGCCGCCGGCGACCTCGCCACCCTGCTGGAGTTCATCGACCAGCTGCTGTGAAGCGCAGCGTGACCAGCTGGAACGGGCGCAGCGTCAGCGACACGGCCCCCGGCTCGAACCGCGCGTCCGCGGGCGGCTCGACGTCGCGTTCGACCAGGTCCACGAAGCGGGCGTCCCCGACTCCCTCGACGCGCACGGGCGCCCTGGTCCCCTCCGACTCGTACAGGCGCACGATCACGTCGCCGCTGCGGTCCTCGGCGAGCTTGACCGCCTCCACGATCACGGCCGGGTGCGAGACCCGCACCAGCGGCTCGACCTCCCGCCCCCCGCGCACGGCACGCGCCGGCACGTTCGCGCGGTACCCCTCGGCGACGGCCTCGCGGATGCCGGCGTTCGGCCTGATCGAGTAGGCGATCGTGTGCCTGCCCAGGTCGGATCCGGGATCGGGGAACATCGGCCCGCGCAGCATGGACAGGCCGACGGTCGTGGTCGTGCCGCCGTCCTGGCGGGTGTCGCGCACCACGTCGTGGCCGTACGTCGACTCGTTGGCGATGGCCACGCCGTACCCGGGCTCGCCGACGTGGATCCAGCGGTGCGCGCACACCTCGAAGCGGGCGGCGTCCCAGGAGGTGTTGGTGTGCGTGGGCCGGTACACGTGTCCGAACTGGGTCTCGGCGGCGAACCTGTCGGCGTGCACGTCCAGCGGAAAGACGAGCTTGAGCAAGGCGTGGCGCTCGTGCCAGTCCACCTCGGCGACCAGGTCGAGCGCGGCCGATCCCGGGCGCAGCCGCAGCGTCTGCCTGATCGTCGAGTCGCCGAAGCGGCGGGTCACGACGACCTCCCCGTCGCCGGTCTCCAGGCTCTCGACCTCGTCGACGTCGCGGGCGACGCGCCGGTAGTGCTCGTCGATGTCCCAGGCGTCCCACTCGTTGGGGATGTCGCGGTGCAGCACCAGGCGATGGCCGGCCGCGCCCGGCGCGATCGCCTCGCGGCCGGTCCCGGCGTCGCGCAGCGACACCAGGTGACCCCGGCGGTCGATCACCGCCCGCACGAGCCCGTTGTCGAGCACGAACCCGGCGTCCTCCGCGGTGAGTGAGACCCCCGCCGGGTGCGTGGCGCGCTCGCGGATGCCGAGCCCGTCCGTGGCGAGCTCCAGGTCGCCGTCGCCGACGAGGGCGCGTACGCTTTCGTCGATCACCCGGTCCAGCCGCTCCAGCAGGTCGGCGTTGTTCTGCTCGACCTCGTCGTGCACCCAGGCGATCGAGGTGCCGGGCAGCACGTCGTGGAACTGCTGCAGCAGCACGGTGTGCCAGCTGTCGGTCAGCTCGTCGTAGGGGTAGGCGGCGCCCTCGCGGACGGCGGCGGTCGCGGCCCACAGCTCGGCCTCGCGCAGCAGGTGCTCGTTGCGGCGGTTGCCCTGCTTGGTCAGGTGCTGGCTGGTCAGGGTCCCGCGGTGCAGTTCGAGATAGAGCTCGCCCGACCACACCGGCGGGTTCTCGTACTCGGCCTCGGCGCGTTCGAAGAAGGCCTGGGGCGAGTCGATCGTCACCGCCGGCGAGCCTTCCAGTGACCTGAGCCGCTCGGCGGCGGCGAGCATCTCGCGGGTCGGGCCGCCGCCGCCGTCGCCCCAGCCGAACGGCACGAGCGAGGTCCCGGCCACGCCCTTCTCCTTGTAGCTGCGCGCGGCGTGGGCGAGCTCGGCGCCGGACAGCTCGGAGATGTAGGTGTCGGCGGGCGGGAAGTGGGTGAAGATCCGGGTGCCGTCGATGCCCTCCCACAGGAAGGTGCTGTGCGGGATCTGGTTGACCTGGTTCCAGGAGATCTTCTGGGTGAGGAACCAGCGGCTGCCCGAGGCGGCGATGATCTGCGGCAGCGCGGCCGAGTAGCCGAAGGTGTCCGGCACCCAGGCCTCCAGCGTGTCCACGCCGAACTCCTTCAGGAAGAACTGCTTGCCGTACAGGAACTGGCGGGCCAGCGACTCGCCGCCGGGCATGTTGATGTCGGGTTCGACCCACATGCCGCCGACCGGGATGAACTGCCCGGCGGCCACCTTCTTCCTGATGCGCTCGAACAGCGCCGGGTAGTGCTGCTTCACCCAGGCCAGCTGCTGGGCGGAGGAGCAGGCGAAGCGGTACTCGGGGTGCTCGTCCATGAGGGTCACCGCGCTGGCGAACGTGCGCGCGCACTTGCGGATCGTCTCGCGCACCGGCCACAGCCAGGCCGTGTCGATGTGGGCGTGCCCGACGGCGACGATCCGGTGGCTGCTGGCCGCGGCGGGGCTGGCCAGCACGTCGGCCAGCGCCGCGCGTCCCGCCGCCGCGGTCGCCGACACGGCGGCGGGGTCGACGGCGTCGAGCATCCGCTCCAGCGCCCGCAGGATCTCCCACCGGCGCGCCGAGTCGGGGCTCAGCTCGCGCATCAGCCCGTCCAGCGTCCAGATGTCCTGCGCCAGCTCCCACACCCCGATGTCCAGCAGCGCCACGTCGAACGCTCTGGCGGTGTACAACGGCCCGCCGCCCGCCGTCGCCCGGTCGCCCAGCGTCGTCGGCTCGTAGGTGTTCTCGCCGGCGAGCTCCGGGTTCGCCGCCGCCTCGACGTACAGGTCGACGTACGGCTCGGCCGGGTCCCACGGCAGGTGGGAGCTGCGCGGCGCCACGGCCTTGATGAGCGTGCCGTCGGGCAGGTAGCCGAGCCCTTCGGCCTGGAACCCGGGACGCGGCCCGGAGAAGCCCAGGTCGACGACGATCTCCAGCCG
Source organism: Nonomuraea sp. NPDC049646 (assembly GCF_044465525.1). NCBI lineage: Bacteria > Bacillati > Actinomycetota > Actinomycetes > Streptosporangiales > Streptosporangiaceae > Nonomuraea > Nonomuraea sp. NPDC049646. Next base: position 129,548 of record NZ_JBITLU010000021.1, read on the forward strand.
GGTGCCGGGGGGAATCTCCTCCGGCGTCCGGCCGGTCACGTGGAACCAGGTCGTGCCCCACGGGTCGCCCCACCGGTGCGGCAGCGTGACCGGCTGGTAGCCGGCCGCGAACGCCGCCTGGGCGGGCACCGGCTCGCCGGGCACGTTCCACGCCTCCACGGTGAGGGGCCGTCGTTCCCGGTAGAGGGCGCCGGGCAGGAACTGCTGGACGAAACGCGCCAGCCGTCCCTCGACGATCAAACGGTTGTCATGCACGATGCACTCTCTCCAAAGTCAGGTTTCGAAGACCCGCACGGCGACGATCATGGCTCGCTCGTCGCCGTTGGTCGCCGTGACGACGACCCGCAGGGCGCCCGCCCGCGTGGCGGGGTCAAGCACGTGGACCCGGCGGCGCATGCGGTTGCCGGTGACGGACACGGCCGTCTCCCAGCCGCCCGTACGCGCCACCTCGATCCGGTAGTCCTTCACCAGTTCCGGCATGACGAGGTACGGCGTGCGATGGTGATGCAGGTTGACCAGGTCCTCGTCGACGTCGTCGTTGAAGATCAGCTCCACCCGGCCGATCGCCCGCTCCCCGCTCCAGCGCAGCTCGACGTGCTGCTCGCCGCCGCCTTCGGAGACCCACAGGTTCGGCCCGTCGTAGGGCCTGGCGAGCCCGCCCGCGACCTGCTCGGGCCGGTAGGCCGCGGTCGCGGGCTCGACCTCGAACCGCGGCGTGCGCCTGCGCAGCTCGAAGGCCGACCACGCGTTGCTCTGCGGCTTGCCGGTGTCGAGCGCCGGTTCCCTGCTGAGCAGCCCGAGGACGCCGTACGGCGGGCGGTCCGCGCCGACCAGGACGGCGAGGTCGGCGTTCCGCCGGACGACCACGACCACCTCGCCCCCGTCGAAGGGCACGTCGTCGAAGCGGGCCTCCAGCCGGCCGCGCCCGGCCTCCACCCGGACCTCGCGCCGGGCGAGCGGTTCCACGGGGATGTGGTTCAGCCCGCCGCCCGTGCCCCACAGCTCGACCGTCGCGGTGGTGGCGCGGGCGGCGTCGACGCCGATCCGCACGACGTCGATCCGCGGGTCGGCGGGCAGCAGCAGCCCGAAGTCGGCCTCGCCGATCGGGAGCGGTTCCGGCTCGCCGCCTCCGTCGCCCGCCAGGCGGGTGAGCGTGGACGACGCCGTCACCGTGGCCTTGAGCGCCAGGTCGGACGGGTCCTGCCAGGGCACGCCCAGCAGGGAGGCGTCCTGCCGCAGGAGCATCGACTGCAACTCGCCCAGGTGCGAGGTCGCGATCTCGCGCGGCGTCACGCCCCTGCGCACGGCGAGCGCGGCCCCCGCGCCCGCGGCCTCCCCCACGACGGCGCAGGTGGCCATCACGCGGGTGCTGCCGAAGGCGACGTGGCTGGCCGAGATGTCGCGGCCCGCCAGCATCAGGTTGCGGACGTTGGCGGAGTACAGGCAGCGGAACGGGATGTCGTACAGGCCGGGGCCGAACAGGTGCTTGGAGGGGCTGTCGGCGGCGTAGATGCCGCCCGGCGGGTGCAGGTCGATGGACCAGCCGCCGAAGCCGACCGAGTCGGGGAAGCGGGTCTGGCCGACGATGTCCTGCTGGGTCAGGACGTGGTCGCCGAGGAAGCGGCGGTACTCGCGCTTGCCCGGCAGGCTGCCCACCCACTCCAGCGTCAGGTTGTCGGCGTCGAAGCGGCCGGAGTTCTTGATGTGGTGCCAGATGCCGAAGACGATGCCCCACAGCTCGTCGCGGATGCGCTCGTTGTCGGCGACCGCGTCGAGCTCGCCGCCCCACTCGATCCACCAGTAGTCGCAGCCGTTCATGCCGGGGTCGATGTGGCGGCGCAGCGGCAGGTCGAACGCCTCGACGTCCTTGGTGATGCCCGGCGGGACGAAACGGACCGGGCGGCCGGTGTCCTTGGTGTAGAAGAGGATCGTGCTGCCGAGCATGTTGTCGTCGGCGACGTCGGGGGCCCAATCCTCGCCGTACACGCTGCGGTCCTCCCGGCCGGTGGCGAACCTGGCGCCGGCGAGCAGGCCGACCAGGCCGTCCCCCGTGCAGTCGAGGAAGATCGGCGACTCGAACGTGATCAGCTTCTCCGAGCCGGACTGCCAGCCGGTGACCGAGCGGATCACCCGGTCCTCCTCCTCGCCGTCCGCCTCGACCTCGCGGACCTCGGTGTTGAGGAAGAGGGTGATGTTCGGCTCGGCGCGCACCAGGTCGAGGACGACGTGGTCCCACAGGATCGGGTTGCCCTCCGGGTTGCGCCACTGGTTCTCCGCGAACAGCTCGCCCATCAGGCCGGTCTCGCGGGCGAACTTCTGCGCGCCGTGCGCGGTGGCGCCCACCACCCACACCCGGATCTCGCTGCTGGAGTTGCCGCCCAGCACTCCCCTGTTGTTGATCAGGGCCACTTTCGCGCCGTTGCGGGCGGCGCTCACGGCGGCCGTGACACCGGCCAGGCCGCCGCCGACCACGGTGACATCGGCGGTGTGTGCGATCTGCATCATGATTGCCGACTTTCTTGGTCGAATCGAGCAACGCGGATCTACAATATTTCCGACGTCTTGAATAAGTCAACGACGGGTTGGCTAAGGTAGGCGCAGAGCGCGACGACGGCGAGGGGAACGGGGACCAGTGGCAGCAGCCAGGCGGGAGTCGACCACGGTCGGGAAGGCAGCCAGGCGCGAGGGCGGGCCGCCGGCCCGATCCTCGGGGCTCCGGCGCGGCTCCAATCTCGAACACGTCGCGGACTTCAACGACTCGGTCGTCCTCGACGCGATCAGGCGGGCGCGGACCGGGAGCTCGCGCGCGGAGCTGGTCGTCGAGACGGGCCTGGCCGCGCAGACCGTGTCGGACGTCTGCCAGCGGCTGCTCGACCAGGGGCTCATCGCGGAGACCGGCACGTCCACGACCGGGTTCGGCCGGCCGCGCCGCACCCTTGAGCTGGTGCCTGCCAGCCGCTACGCGCTCGGCGTGCACATCGACCCGGCCACGATCACGTACGTGCTGCTCGACCTCGGCGGCAACCTTGTGGCCCACTTCAGCAGGCAGACCGCCAGCCCCCAGGACGCCGACGCCATCATGACCGGCATGGCCGCGGCCCTCGACGTCCTGCTCGCCGGATCCGGCGTCGAGCGCGACCGGGTGCTCGGCCTCGGCATCGCGGCGCCCGGCCCCCTCGACATCGCGGGCGGGGCCATGGTCGACCCGCCGCACCTGCCCGGCTGGCACCGCGTCGAGCTCGTCGACCGGCTGCACCGGGCGACCGGGCTGCCCATCGTGCTCGACAAGGACGTCACCGCCGCCGCGGTGGCCGAGCGCTGGGCCGGCGGCGCGACGGGCAACAGCGACTTCGTCTTCCTCTACCTGGGCACCGGCGTCGGGGTGGGGCTGGTCAGCGGCGACATCGTGATACGCGGCCGGTCCAGCAACGCCGGCGACATCGGGCACCTGATCGTCGACGCCGACGGGCCGCCCTGCGAATGCGGGCAGCGCGGCTGCCTGGGCACCGCGTGCTCGCCGCTGTTCCTCATCCAGGAGGCCGTCGCGGCGGGCGTCCTGCCCGCCACGCCGGAGGACGGTCAGCTCGTCCAGGCGGTCAGGCGGCTCGGCGCGCTGTGCCGGGCGGCCGACGACGGCGACGCGCGGGCGGTGGAGATCCTGCGCCGGTCCGGGCGGCGGCTCGCCCGCGCGATCCTCACCATCGGCAACCTGCTCGACACCGAGCTCGTGGTGTGCGGCGGGCCCGCGTGGGCGCCGGCCGCACACCACTACCTGCCGCTGCTCAGGTCGGCGGTGACCGAGCGGTTCGTGATGCGGGAGATCCACGACCTCGGCGTCATGGGGACCGCGCTGGGCGCCGACGTGGCCGCGATCGGCGCCGCCTGCCTGATCCTCGACGAACGCTTCTCGGCCCGCCCCTAGGTCCGCTCGGGAAGCAGGCGGGCCACGAAGCCGCCGCCCGGGGGCATGGCGGGCACCCGGAACGCCTCGCCCGCCGCGACGTCGGAGACCGCCACCGCGTCGCGGTCCGCGCCGTCGCCGACCAGGCGCCAGGTGCCGCTCAGCGGCCCGAGGCGCCCGAGGCCGAGGGTGGCCGCCGGGCGCGCGACCGGGCCGTTGATGCCCGCCAGCCACCAGGTCCCTCCCGTACGGCGGGCCAGCACGACGTGGTCGCCCGGCTCTCCCGCCAGCCCGACCGTGTCGTCCCAGGCGGCCGGCACGGCCCGCAGCACCTCGCGCACCTCCGCCGGCTGCGCCCGGTAGGACTCGGGCGAGTCCGCGAAGTGCAGCAGCCCCGACTCGTAGACCACCGCGAGCGCCAGCTCGTGGGCTGCCGTGGTCCTGCGGGGCCGCAGCGCGTCGCCGAAGGTCACCGGCGTGTAGTCCATCGGGCCGATCACGTTGCGGGTGAACGGCAGCACGGTGTTGTGCCACACGGCCTCCTCCGCGAACGCCGGCCCGAACAGGTACCACTCGGCCCCGCGTACGGCCTCCAGCGTCATCAGGTGCGGCCACGTCCGCTCCCAGCCGCGCGGGATGGTGCTGCCGTGGAAGTTGACCATCAGCCCGGCCTCGGCCGCGTCCCGCAGGATGCCGAGGTAGTGCGCGATCCCGGCCTGCTTGTCGGAGTGGAAGAAGTCGACCTTGATCCCGGCGATCCCCCAGCCCGCGATCCTGGCCAGCTCCGCCCGCCGCGTCTCGGGCAGGTGCATGAGGTCGCGCGGCCCCTCGGTCGAGTCGTTGTTCGGCCCGGCGGAGTTGTACCAGAGGAACAGGCGCACGTCCCGTTCCGCGGCGTAGCGGACCAGGTCGCGGATCTCCTGCTCGGTGTGGACGGTCCAGTTCGCGTCGACGAGCGAGTACTCCCAGCCCATCTCGCCCGCCAGGTCCACGAAGCGCCGCAGCGCGGCCAGGTCGCGCGGGCTGGCGTTTTCCGACCACCAGCTCCACGACACGCGTCCCGGCCTGATCCACGAGGTGTCGGTGATCGCGGCGGGCTCGGCCAGGTGCCACACGGTCGTGGACCCGATCAGCCCGGCCGCGGTGTCCGCGATCGCGACGAACCGCCACGGGAGCGTCCACGGCAACGCCGAGGTGGCCAGGACGTCGCCGTGCCCGAGGCCCTCGTCCGGGTCGGGGCCCAGCACGCCGTACTCCCGGCCGGCCGGGACGGGGGCCAGCCGGGTGCCGTGGAAGGTCTCGTCCAGCCCGGCCTCGGAGACGAGCAGCCACTGCCCGTTCACCTCGAACGTGGCCGGCAGGTCGTAGGAGCGCGCGCCGGTCGGGGTGCCGATGGGCACGCCGTTGGTGTAGAGGTTCTCGTGGGCGGGTCCGCCGCCGTCGGAGGGCGAGGTCGGCTGCGCCCAGGCCCGCCCTTCCGCCGCGAACGCGAAGGTCGTCAGCTCCCTGGTGACCGTGGCCGTGCCGGAGCTCTCGGGGAAGCGGTAGCGGAACGCGACGGCGTCGTCCAGGACGCGGAGGTCGAGGTCGAGGCGCGCGCCGTTGCGTCCGCGCACCGACAGCGTCGCCGCCGTGGACCGCTCGCGCAGCACGGCGCGCTTGCCGTGCGCCGCGGCGTGACCGTCCTCCCGCACCTCGGCCACGGGTTCGGCGACCAGCGTGAGCCCGTCGTGGAACGACGCGTCCCGCCGCTCGACGCCGAGCCTGGACCGCCGCAGGAGTACGACGCCGCGCCGCCGCACGTCGTAGAAGAGCCGGCCCCGGTCGTCCAGTGAGACGTCGAGCTCGACCGCGCCCTCGGGCGACTTCACGGTCCACAACACGTTGGGTTTCCTTCAGTCCGATGGGTGGAATGAAAAGCGGCATTACCGCAGGGTCAGGAGGCGCGGCGTCAGCGGGGCCAGCTCCGTCCGCGACCGGTCGAGCCGTTCCCCGGTGAGCAGGTCCTGGAGCTCGCGCGGCCCGCGGCCGTGGAGCCTGATCGTCACCACTTCCGGCCGCTTGCCGTAGTTCGTCACGCCGACCAGCCAGCGCCTGCCGTCGTGCACCGGCCGCCACTCGACGTCGGCGGGCGTGCCGCCGGACGTCCGCTCCAGCGTCACCACGTCGAGCCGGAGCCGCCGTGCCAGGCCGAGGACGGCGGCCCCGATGCCGGCCGGGCCGTCGGCCTGCAGGAGGGTCGCCTTCCTGAGCACCTGCGCGCGCTCACCGGCCGGAAGGGCCTGGTTCCGCTCGTCGCGCGTCAGGGCGTCGGCGCCCGCGACGACGAGCCGGGACTTGCCGGCCAGGTCCCGCAGCCCTGGCAGGCAGGCGGACGGCAGATGCGTCACCCCGGGTGCGATCACCGTCCTCACCCCCTCGGCGGCCTGCCGCCCGGACAGGCCGGACTCGGTGACGAAGTGCACGGGGATCCCGTTCATGGTCAGGGCCTTGTACACCTCGCGCACCGCGGCCAGGTGCTGCGCGGAGTACACCGACGAGGTGCGCGAGTACAGGATGCCGACCCCGGCCCCGGCGCCCTGCAGCAGGGCCACCTCGGCGGCGAACCGGTTCAGGTCCAGGCTGGTCCGGCCCGCCGCGGCGATCACGTCCGGCCGGTGCAGCATGCTGCCCGCCAGCGTGGACGCCGCCTCGGTGGTCCGCGCCCACACCCAGAAGGCGGTGGCGGAACGGCCGTGCAGGGCGCCCTGCCACAGGTCCGCCGCGACGTGCGCCGCCTCCACCTTCGAGTACGACGTGCTGCGGTCGGGGATCACGTGGTCCTCGGAGTCGAACACCGGGGTCCGCGCGATGCCGGCCTGGAGGTCGTAGAACGCGAACTTGCCCAGGAAGCCGTCGGCGCCCTGTCCCGGGTAGTTCGACGCGTCGTTGCCCGACAGCTGGGAGAAGGTGGCCCACTGCTCGGGATCGGGGCCCCACAGCAGGTAGTTGCGGTCCTTCAGGGTGCTGCCCACCATCTTGGAGTGCACCGGGACGTCCGGGGCGATGTCGTGGACCACCTCGGCCATCCACGCGTGCCACGCGGCGAACGCCCTGGTGTTGAAGGTGATCCAGTCGTGACACCGCACGGTCGGCTCGACCGCCCGCACGCCGGGGGCGGGCACCTCTTCGAAGGTCCGGTGGACGGTGCCGTACACCTTGTTGAGCTCGGCGATGTCGCGGTACTCCGCGGTGAGGAAGCGCGCCCAGCCGAGCCTGGTCGACGGGCTCGCCGTGTCGACGTAGCGGGGCTCGTTGCTGAGGATCAGGCTGTGCAGCGCCGGCGACTTCGCGATCCTGGGGACGATCGCACGCAGGAACGCCTCGATCACCTCCCGCGCCAGCGGGTGGTGGACGTCGTATCCCTCGGCCAGCTTGAGCTCGGGGTGCCTGACCGTCAGGAAGGCCGGGAAGTACTGCGGCGCCAGCAGCAGGCTCAGGGCGACGTTCGCCTCGGCCGCCGCCGCGAGCCAGCGGACCGGGCCCCGGTCGATCTCGTACGGCGACACCGCGTACTCGCCGCTCGCCGCGACCGTCACCGCTTCGTCGAACCCGCCGTTGCCCGCGATGTTCTCCGGACCCGCCCCGTCGGCGCGCGTGATGGTCAGGTCGTCGATCCACAGCGCCCCGACCTGGCCCTCGCAGATGATCGAGAAGCGGTAGGACGACACGTTGCCGGGGGTGAGGGTGAACTCGACCTGCTGCCAGTCGTAGCTGCCCTCCGGCGGGTAGTAGCGGGTGGCCCAGGTGGCGGTGGGGATCGACACCGCGCGAAGGGTGACGTCCTGCCCCTTGATCCACGCGCGGACCCGGTAGGCGGCCCCCGGCTCCACGGTCAGCAGCTGGGAGAACTGGCGGTAGTTGTTCGGCCTTCTCGGACCGGCGAACGACACGCGCAGGGACGCGGCGGAGCCGTGGGAGACCGACGCGTCGCGGGCGAAGGTCACCGCGGCGTCGCCGACGCCCGTCGTGCCCCAGCCCGGGATCGCGTCCGGCGGGACGATCGCGCTCTGCGGCCCCATCTCCAGGGCGCAGGCGTTGAAGCCGAGATCGGCCAGCCTGGGGATGTCGGCGACCACCTCGGCCCATCCCATCGGGCCGCTGAACACGACCGGGCGGCCCTTCCTGGTCGTCGTGCCGTCGGAGACCGTGCCGGTGAACATCCAGTCGTCGCGGCCGATCGGCCCGGTGACGTAGCGCGGCACCCGCGTCCCCTGGTCCTTCCCGGCGGCCAGGGATCGCAGGCGGGTGAGAAGGTGGTCGGCCATCGCCGTCATGGTGACCGTGTTGTAGGTGGCGCGCCACCTCTGACCTGCCGTGACGTCGTCACGGGTGTAGCCGGTGAACTTCTCCAAGGTGGTCGCGTCGACGCGTTCGTAGGAGGTGGGGATACCCCGCTCCTCGCACTGTGCCAGCAGGTCCCCGGCCGTCCTGACGGATGCGGCGATCCCGGCGAGGTCCCGCGCGATCGCCTCCGCCGACATCGTGACCCGGCCGGTCGCCGCCAGATCGGTGGTCGCGCCGCCGGTCAGGTCCTGCACCGAGGCGGTGATCGCGAGCTCGCCCGCGGTCGTCGCGGTGATCGGGATCGTGAGCCGCAGGGTGGTGCGAGCCGGGATCGTCGCGGGGGTCGCGGCGCCGTCCGGGCCGGTCACCTCGACGCGGCGGTCGGCGTCGTCCCAGTTCAGGACGTAGATCGCCGCCTCGATCGTGGACCCCGCCTCGACCTCGTCCTCGTCGAGGGTGATCCAGGCCTGGCACGCGCCCGACTCGGGCAGGGCCGACAGCCGCACGAACTCCTGCGCGGACTTGCCGGTGGCGATGCCGGGACGCCACTGGATCCAGCCCCGCCGGTGCACGCCGTCGTTGTCGTTGACGATCGCGTTGAACAGCACCGAGCCGCCGGGAGCCGGGGCGTCGACGCCGGTCGAGGCCCACGGGAACGCCGCCAGGTAGTGCGTCTTCGTCCCCTCGCGCCGGGCGGTCAGGGTGACGTCGCCGACCGGCGAGGTGACCGGGCCGTCGCTGAACCGGTAGACCTCGGGGCCGCCGTCGAGCAGCGCGAGGCCGTACTCCGGGCCGTATCCGCCGCCGCTGTCGCCGAAGGCGATCTGGAGCCCGTCGCCCTGCCACTGGTTGGTGCCGCCGATCGGGTGGTGGACGTCGTCGGTCACCGTCGCGGCGACGTACAGCCGTTCGGCGTCGTAGCCGAGCGCGAGGTCGGCCGACAGATCGTCCGCGCCGGCCCATCCCGTGATGGACACCTGGTCGTCGCGGCTCGGCAGGCGGGCGCCGAACGCGCCGCCGAGGTCCCCCGCCGCGGCGAGCCTCACGAGCGGGAGGTGCGCGCCCCGTCCGAGCAGCGCCGTCAGCTGTTCGCGGGTCAGCAGGGCGGAGCGCGGGTCGGCGGCCGCCCACTGGGCGGTGACGGCGGGGAGCACGGCGGCGGTGGCGGAGACGCCGACGCCGCGCAGGAATGTACGGCGGGAGATTGTCACAAGGAGACCTCGAGATAGCAGGTGCGGATGCTGGAAGCGGCGTTGCAGGAGGCGGCGGCCGACCCCGGCGCGTCGGCCAGCGGCACGGTGACCGTGTCGCCGGTGAGGGTCAGTGGCGTGCGCTGACCGGTCAGGTCCACGCGGGCCGCGACGGCCGTGGGCGGCGGCGAGGCCAGGGTGAAGGTCACGTGCGTGCCCGCCCAACCGGCCGGGGTGTGGACGGCGATCACGATCCTGCTGCCGCCGACCAGGAACCCTTCGACGGAACCGGAGGCCCAGTCCCGGGCCGTCGTGAGCCCGGCGTCGTTGGTGTGGGTGTCGTAGGTCTCGGGCACCACGCCGTCGAAGAGGTCGGCGACGGTGCCGAGGCAGACGCCGTGGGAGGTCGGCGTCCCGTCGGCCTTGCGCAGGTAGCGGCCGGCGTCGGCGGCGGACGCCGAGGCGGGCGCCTGCCAGGCGTACCAGAGCAGCTTGAAGCCGTCCGGCCGCTGCGCGAGGCCGCGCGTGATCGCCCAGTGCAGCAGTCCCGGGTATACCAGGGCGGCCGCCGCGGGGCTGGCCGAGTAGCCGATCTCGGTCTGCCAGATCGGCAGCGACGTCCCCAGCGCGGCGACGCACGCGACCCGCAGCGACTCCAGGTCGGACGGCTTGTAGTAGTGCACGTCGAGCACGTCGATGCTGGACCAGGCGCCTGTCTCGGTCAGCAGGGCGGTGAAGCGGGCGATCGCCGCCACCGACGGCCAGCCGCCGTAGACGACCTTGCCGCCGTGGCCGCGGATCACCGCCGAAGCGGGCTTGTGGATCTGGTCGACGTACTCGTACGGGCTGCCGTACCAGAACCCCGCCGACCAGTACGCCTCGTTCCACACCTGGAAGTACTCGACCCCGTAGGTGCCGCGCAGGATCCCCACGACATGGTCGACGAACGCGCTCCACCTCGCCGGGTCCGCCGGCGGCGTCCTGTCCTTGGGCAGCACGACGACCTCGTCCTGGAGGATTTCGCCGGTGCTGATCCGGGTCCTGGTCACCCGGCGTGACCAGCCCGAGCCGGTGTTCGCCTGGGCGGCTCCGACCTCGTACCGCACGTCCCAGTGCGTCCAGCCGTACGCCGTCGTCCGGGCGGCCCACGGGGCGGAGTAGGCCAGGACCGGGAGCAGGGTGACGCCGTTCAGCGCGGCGGCGGCGAACCGGGCGCCGAAGGCGTGGACGGCGGTGTCGTCGTACGTCCCCTGGGCCGGTTCGACGGCGGCCCACAGGACGTCGGCGCGATCCCACGACATCCCGGCCAGGGCGCCGATGCCGGGACCGGCCCCGGCGGCGTGGTTGGTGCCGAGCAGCGCCCCCAGCGGCACTGGCGTCGCGGCGGCGTTCGCCGGCCCGGGGAGCCCGAGCACGGCGGCGGCCGTGCCGAGACCCGCGCCCGCGAGGACGGCACGGCGGGAGAGGGCACGAGGAACGTCGGGCGGATCGGCTGCGGTCACGGGTTCTCCTTCGCGAACGGCGACTAAATCCATACCCCGGATTAAGTGGAGACTAGAGATCCGGACCACCTCCCGTCAACGGACGCGTACGAGTGACGTGTACGCCTTCAAGTTGACGCGTTAACACGTTAGGATCACCGCCATGAGCGGCATCCTGCTGATGACCTTCGACGACTTCTTCGTCCCCGAATGGAGCGCGGTGCGCGGCCTGTTCAGGGAGTACGGCGCGCGGGTGACGTTCTTCGTCAGCGAGCCGTACAGGATCGACGACGACGGCTGGAAACGGCTGCGCGAGCTGGCGGACGACGGGCACACCGTGGGGGCGCACGGCTACCGGCACCTGTGGGCGCCCGACCGGATCGCGGCCCTCGGCGGCGACGGCTACCTGGCCGAGGACGTCACCCCGTGCCTGGCGGCGCTGCGCGCGCACGGGTTCGAGGCCGCCTGCTTCGCCTATCCGGTGAGCCGCCGCGACGAACGATCGGACGCGGTGCTGGGCGGGGTGTTCCCCCGGTTGCGCGGCGGCGCCCGGCATCCGGCCGAGGGCGGCCTGGACACCGTGGACGAGATCTTCACCCCGGTCGCCGAGCTCGCCGGGCGCCGCGTGCTGATCGGGGCCGGGATCGACACGGGCAAGCTGTTCAAGCCCGCCGGGGTCGACGACGCCTCGGTGCGTTCGGCCCTGGTGCGCGCGGCCGGGCGGCAGGAGGCGGTGACGTTCTACGCGCACGCGGTCGCCGACTCGCACGAGTGCAACCACGTGTCACCGGCGCGGCTGGAGACGGTGCTGGCCCAGGCCGCCGAGCTGGGACTCGACGTCCTGGGCTTCGACGACCTGGACCGGTCCGCTCAGACGAGCTGGGCGGAGCGGAACAGCGCTGGGTTCTTCGGCGCGCTGCCGACGCCGCTCCCCCATTCGAGGTAACCGTCGCGGGCGTCGCCGCCCGTTCCGCCGTCGGCGTCGTTGACGAGGAACGAGATCCCGATCACGCCGGTCGGCGGCTTGGCGTAGCCGAGCGACGCCCACGGCACGGCCAGCCGGTACGTGGTGGTCTTGGCCGTCTCGTCCCTGGTGATGGCGACGTCGGCGCCCGGGGTCGGCCCGGCCGGGCCGGTCCAGGTGTAGGCGGCGGGCCCCGACGGCAGCAGGGCCGCGCCGATCTCGACGCGGTCGCCGGTGAGCTCGCCCGGGAAGGCCGAGTACAGGCTGAACTGCACGGAGTCGACCTGCCAGGTCAGCGACGGGTCGGTGCGGGCGGCGTTGTGCACGTCGTCCTTGATGACCGCGTCCAGGATCAGCGCGTCCGGGCTGTGCGTGAACCGGATGGTCCCGGACAGGTCGTCGGGGCCGGTCCGGGTGCCGCCGCGCAGGCCCACCCAGCGGCCGAGGCCGTTCAGGTCGATCGGGTCCAGGGTGGTCGCCCCGGCCTTCTCGATCGGGCTGAAGCTGAGCGACCCGGTGTCGCTCGCGTTCCCGGCCGTGACCGCGTAGCTGTAGTTCACGTACGGCAGGGCGTCCGGCACCGGCACCTCCACCGAGGCCGAGCCCAGCGCGGGCACCTCGGCCGGATCGGCGACCACCCCGCGCCACGAGCCCACCTGCCAGCCGACTGAGCGCAGCTTGACCGGCGTGGACGGGCTGTTGTTGGTCACGGTGACCCGGAGCTTCCTCCCGTCGACGACCGGCCGCCCGTTGACCGTGTACGGCCTGACCACCTGGGTTCCCGAGCGCAGCCGGGCGATGGGGCCGAAGTCGTCGGCGGCCGTCACGGTGACCGGCCTGCGGCCGGTCACCGGAGTGGCGGGCAGCTCCAGCGTGACCGACGTCTTCCTGCCCTTGCGGGTGACCAGGTCGGCCTTGACGCCGCCGGCGGCCACGGCCAGCCTGCCCGGCAGCTTCGCGCCGCCGGTGCGGTCGGCGGTGACGGTCACGGCCAGCTTCTCGCCGGTGACCGACTGCCCGGGGGCGCTGACCGACAGCGGCGAGGCGCCGGCCTTGACCGAGGAGACGGGGCCGGAGACGAAGACGGGGCTGCCGTCCAGGTCGAGCCGCACCTTGCCGGCCTGCGGCCGGAGCGTGCTGACCGCGCCGAACTGGTCGGTCAGCGTGACGTCGCCGAGCGCGGAGAGCGTGACCGAGCGGGGCTGGACGGCCCACAGCAGCCGGGTGCCGCCGCTGATCGGGTAGGAGTGGACGTCGGCGTCGCCGGTGTCCTGGCGGGCGCCGAGCGTACGGCCGGCGAGCTTGCGGATCAGCACGGCCTGCGAGATCGCGGCCGGCTTGGGCGAGGGGGCGGCGACGCCGGAGACCGGGCGGCGGAACAGGCCGAAGCGGTGCTCGCGCTCGCCGGCGTTGTCGCCGTCGTCGATGAGGTCGTACCAGAAGTACTTGTCCGCGCCCGCGCTCCTGGCCAGCGTCTGCGCCCTGATCAGGTAGTCGGCCTGCTGGGCCTCGGTGGAGCCGGCGGTGTGGGTGGGCCAGCCGTTCTCGCTGATCCAGATCGGCATGTTCTTCCTGGCCTTGACCTTCGCCACGAGCTGCGGGAACTCGGTCGTCATCACGGTCCGCTCGGGCGGCGTGCCGGCCCCGGCGTCGGCGTAGCCGTAGAAGTTGACGCTCAGCGTGTCGAGGTAGTCCAGGCCGCCGAGGGCGAGGAACTGGTCGTGCCAGGCGAGCTGGGTGCCGGCCGAGGTCGGGCCGACCACGTTGGCCGCGGGCACCGCCTGGTGGATGGCCGGGTAGAGGGCCTTGACGACGTCGAGGTAGCACTGCGGGGTGATGCCGCAGGCGCCGTCGTTGAAGCCGGTGGAGTTGTACTCGTTGTAGACCGAGACGTCCTTGGTGAAGGAGGCGTAGTTGGCCGTCACGGCCGCGCCGAAGCGGCCGAACGCGGCCAGGCCGGCGGGGGTGCTGGGCGTCTTGCCGCCGTCGTACAGCGGGTTGCGGTAGCCGAGGATGGGCATCGTGGTGATGCCGTTCTCATGCGCCTTGCGCAGGCCGGTGTCGAGGGCGCCGGTGAAGTCGTAGACGCCCGCCTGCTTCTCGATGCCCGACCAGTTGGCGTCGGAGCGCACCTCGGTCCACCCGATCTGCGCGGCCGTCCTGAGCAGCTGTTCCTCGATGCCCGGCTGCCAGCCGTAGTGGATGGCGGCGGCGAAGTACGGATCCTTCGTGGCGAACGGGGTGACGACCCCGAACGAGGTGGAACGGGTGGTGACCCCGGTCGAGACGGTCAGCCGGTAGTAACCCGGGCCGAGATCGGAAATGTCGATCTTCGTGGTGCCCCCGGTCACCGCCCGCGTGCCCGACCGCAGCGGGACGCCGCTCGGGTCGCCGATCGTCCACTCGACCTGGTCGGCCGCCGCGGCGACGTCGATCGTGTTCGTCCCCTGGGTGAAGACCAGCGACGGGTTGGTGATCGTGAGCTGCGACGGGTCGGTGAAGTGCACCTCGACCCTGCTGAAGCAGACGGCGGGCATCGAGGCGGCGTCGGCCTTGACGTTGAGCCGGAAGTCGGCGCCGTTGGCCCGGTTCTTGAAGTTGATGTCGCTGAGCCCGATGACCGAGCTCTTCCACGTGCCGGCGCCGGTCAGCGCCACGTTGGCGCTGCCGGTGAAGGCGCCGGCCTTGCCGTCGTAGTGCACGTCGAGGCCGACCGGTCCGGCGTCGAAGTAGCGGACCACGACCCAGGCGCGGGTCGCCCCGGCGGGGATCGCGGCGTCGGCCACGTCCACGTAGACGTAGCGGTTGTACGGCGTGCCGGACATCTGCCAGCACGACTCGCCGCCGCGCTCGCTGACGGCGTGGGCCGGGTCCTTGTCGCCGTCGCCCGGCCACGCCTTGACGACGCCGGTGTAGACGGGGTCGGCGCCGAGCACGGCCGTGGCCGCCGCCGCGGCGCTCGCGCTCTGCGCGGGCAGGGCCGTGAGCAGGGCCGTCAGCAGCCCAGACGCCAGGGTGGCCGCGCAGGCGGCGGCCACCCTCCTTGAGGTGATCTTCATCAGCGGGATTCTCCTTGCCGTCCGTAGCGCTCTCCGGCCGCGCGGGCGAAGTCCTCGCCCGCCGCGCCGAGGTCGGCGATCACCTGCTCGTGGGAGCGGCCCGCCGCCTGCGCGGCGGGGATGACGGTGCCGCACTCGTTGGCGTCCATGAAGGCCGCCGCTTCCAGCAGCCCGTCCTCGTCCTCGGCCGGGATCGCCAGGAACCCGTGCTGGTCGGCGTGCACGAGCTGCCCCGGCTCGACGACCTGCCCGAACACCTCGACCGGCACGCCCCAGCGCACCGGGCGGACATGGGCGTGCCCGACGCACAGCCGCCTGGCGAGGGCCTTGAACCCGGCGCCGGTCATCTCGTCCAGGTCACGGATCGCGCCGTCGGTGATGGTGCCGACGCAGCCCAGCGCGCGGTGCGCGCCGCTGTTGACCTCGCCCCAGAACGAGCCGACGGTCCTGGGCTTGTCGAGGTCCTGGACGACGACGATCTTCGGCCCGTCGACCGAGGCCACGTAGCGCCGGTAGTCGTCCCACACGTCAGCGGGGTGCTCCGGGTTGCCCGGCTCGATGACGACGGTGACCGCCCGGCCGACCATGGGGCCCATCTGGGGCATGAAGTCGCGCGATTCCTCCTGGTGGAAGGCGATGTCGCGCTGGGTGATCTGTTCCCAGCCGTTGTAGACGGTGGGGGTGTTCCAGCGTTTCAGCCGATGCATGCCACTCCTAGGTGACGCTCGTGATCGGGCCCCGCGCGAAGACCGGTGCGGGTCCCGGCGGGCAGGGTGAGGTGCGGGGCAAGGGGGTTTCGGCTACTGCCCGATGAAGCGGGCGGGGCGGAAGAGGGCGGGGTTCTTCGTCCCGGCGATGCCGGAACCCCATTCGATCCAGCCCTCGCGGCCGGTCCCGTCGTTGTCGTTGGCGACGACGGACAGGCTGAACAGGCCGTCCTGCGGGGTGAGGGGGGCGAGTGCCGCCCAGGGCAGCGACAACTCGTAGACGGTCTCCTCGGCCGTCTCGTCCCGGGTGACGGCGACCTTGGCCTCGGGTTCCGGTCCGTCGCCGAGCCAGCGGTGGAACTGCGGGCCGTGGGCGGTCAGCGCGAGGCCGAGCTCGGACCAGGTGCGCGTCTCGCCGGGCAGTCCGGCGGCGACGGCGAACTGCAGGCAGTCGCCCTGCCAGATGTCGGCTCCGGTGCTGGTCTGGGTGTGGACGTCGTCGTGGATCCTGGCGCTGAGGTAGAAGCGGTCGGCGTCCCAGGTGACGTGGAGGGTGCCGCTGAGGTCGTCCGGCCCGCCGTACGAGGGGATCTTGACGGTGCCGTCGGCGAGGTCGACGGCCGGGCGGCCGGTCAGGTCGTCGGGCACGCCGTCGACGGTGATCGTGGCGCGGCCGGCCCGGTTGAGCGCGCCGTCGGCGACGCGGGCCACCCGGCCGGTGACGCCGACGCCCGCGACGGCGTCCAGCCGCAGCTCGTACGGCCCGGCGGGCAGGTCGGCCAGCGGAAGGCGCTCGGTGCGCGAGCCGCCCGCGGGCACGGTCCCGGCGATCGGCAGCGTGCCGGTGCGAGCGCCGAAGGTCCAGCCCAGGTCGCCGGGGGCGAGTTCCCTGGCCGACAGGTTGCGCACGGTGATCGCCAGGTCGTCCGGCAGCACGTGCCTGGCGCTGATCGCGAACGGCTGCGTCACCTCGACCCGCGAGCCGAGCCTGGCGACCGGCCTCCCGTGGATCTTCAGGCGGCCGACCAGGTCGAGCGGGCCGGTGCGGGTCACTGCGGGCAGCGACACCGGGATCTCGGCCCTGCGCCCGCCGCGCACCGACACCGGCACCTCGACGTCGCCGACGGCGAAGCTGCCGCGTACGGCGGGGCCGCGCGTGGCGTCCACGGCCAGCTTCAGCTCGATCCCCTCGCCGACCACGGCGCCGCCGCCGGTGACCGTGTAGCGGGCGGCGTCCTCCAGCACGGCGTCACCGCGCACGTAGATCGGGTCGCTAGACAGCGAGAGCGTGACGCGGCCGGCGAGCGGGCGCAGCACCTCGCTCGCGCCGGCCAGGTCTGTGACGGTGAGCGGGGCGTCGGTGCGCAGCGAGACGGTCGCGGGCTTGGCCGACCACAGGACGCGCAGGTCGTGGCCGTCCTTACGGAAGAGCTGGCGGCCCTCGGCCTCCTGCCTGACATGGGCGGCCCCGGTGAGCTGCCTGGTCATGGCGGCGTAGGCGACGTAGCCGGGTTTGGGCGTCCACCGGCCGGAGGCGTCGGCGGTGTTGCGCACCAGGCCGAAGTTGTCCTCGTTGAGCGCCGGGTCGGTGCCGTCGTTCATGAAGTCGTACCAGAAGAACCGCTGCACGCCCTTGGCCAGCGCCGTCACGTGGGCGCGGACCACGTAGGCGGCCTGGACGGCCTCGGTGACGCCGCGCGCGTCGGTGTGGGTGGGCCAGCCCTGCTCGGTGATCCAGATGGGCTTGGACCGGCCGTTGTTGTACTTCCTGACCAGCGCGTCGAGGTCGTCGATGCTCTTGGCGGCCGACTCGGGCGTGCCCGGATAGACGTAGGGGTGGATGGAGACGGCATCGAGGTACTTCAGGGCGCCGAGCTTGAACAGCTCCTCCAGCCAGGCGAGCGGCACGCCGGCGGAGGCCGGGCCGACGACCGTGACCTGCGGGTGGTCGGCCTTGACCTTTTCGTAGGTGGCCTTCAGCAGCGGGAAGTAGTAGTCGGCGCGCGAGTCGGCCGGGCCGTTGCCGCGGTCGCCGAAGCCGATGTTGAACTCGTTGTAGACCTCGATCCACGGCAGGTCGTACCTGCCGATCAACGCCGAGGCGTACGCGGCGTAGGCGGCGCGGCCCGCGTCGGTGTACGGCGTGGCGTTCCCGTCGTGGTGGGGGTTGGTGTAGGCGGCGATCGGCAGCCAGCGCATGCCCTCGGCGTCGAGCGTGGCGTGCAGCGGGTCGTAGCGCCCGTACTCGTAGACGCCCTCGGTCTTCTCGATCGACTCCCAGAACGCGTCGTCGCGCACGGTGCGCACCCCGGCCTTGGCGCCCAGTTCCAGCAGGTCGCCGCCGGGAGCGCCCCAGTCTGCCCGGGTGAAGTGCCCGGCCACGCCGAACGGGGAGTCGCCCGTCGCGGTGAAGGGCGTGAGCACGGCGAACGCGGTCTCCTTGGTGGCGATCGCCGTCCCGGCCGCGGTCGCGGTCACGCTGAGCCGGTAGTGCCCCGGCCTGGCGACCGGTACGGCCAGCGTCCCGGGAGTTCCGCCGCCCGCGGCCACCTGGACGCCGGACAGGTCGCGTACGGTCCAGGTCAGCGCGTCGCCCCGGCTCGTCACGTCGAACGAGGGCTGGGTGGGCTGCACGAACACGTTGCCCACGGCCCGCTGCCCCAGGGCGAGGTCGGGGGCGGGCGCGGTGATCGTGACCCCGTCGAGCCTGAGCTGCCCGGTGCGCTCGACGAGGAACGCCACCCGCTTGGCCGGCCCGTGCCAGACGCCGTCGCCGGCCCCGCCGAAGTGCTGGTAGGACTGCCCGGCGGTGAAGGAGGTGACGGTGAGCCGCTGCCAGCCGCCGCCCGCGGCCAGCGGCAGCCGCTGCTGGTGGGTCTGCCCGGTGCTGTCCACCAGGCGGAGCGTCACCGTGGGCAGTGCGGGCGAGCGCGCCCAGAGCGACAGCGCATTGAGGTCGGCGGCCGTGGCGTACCCGGCCTCGACGTACTTGCCGCCGGCGGTGAGGTCGGCGGTCAGCAGGGCCGAGCGCGCTCCGGTCCTCGCGTCGGCCGCGTCGCTGGTGAGGGCGCCCTTGGCGCCGGGGAACTCCGGGCCGAGCCCCAGGGCCCAGCCCTGCGTGCCGTACTCGAAGTCGCCGACGACCTGGTCGATGTCGGTGGCCGCGTGGGACGGCACGGCCAGGAACGGGACGATCAGCAGGGAGGTGATGACGCTACGTAACCAGAGATGGATGCGGGATCTCATGGGGGGTGGATCCTCTCCGTTCGTCAGAACCGGTACAGGTGCTCCGCCTCGAAGCCGAGGACTCGGCGGGCCTTGGTCACGTCGATCGGCACGGCCCGGCCGGGCAGGGCCGCGCGCAGCGGGGAGCGGGGCAGGAAGTGATGGACGAGTTCCTCGGTGGGCAGCGGGACGATGGTGTCGGGGGCGGCCACGAACAGCACGTGGGAGCCGTCGATCGGCCGGGTGACGCCGAGCCAGCAGGCGGTGGCCGCGTCCCGGGAGTCCAGGTAGGCCCACAGGTCGGCGACTCCCCTGGCCGGCTCGGCGGCGAACTCGGCGGCCCGCTCGGGCAGCCGGTCCTCGGGGCCGCCGACGAACGGGAAGCGCAGCGCCACCACCGTCATGCCGTGCAGCCGGTGGATCATGCGCGCGGTGGACTCGTCGGCCTCCTTCGACAGCGCGTACGGGTCGGCGGCCAGCAGCGGGTGCGCCTCGTCGACGGGCAGGTAGGCCGGTTCCAGGCGGTGCGGGGAGAACGGCATGCCGAGCACGCTGAGGCTGCTGGCGATGACCGCGCGGCGCACCCCGGCCCGGCCCGCCTCGTCGAGCACCGCGAACGTGGCGCCGGTGTTGTTGAGGTAGACCTCCTGCGGGGGGTTGTCGTTGGGGCTGGGGATGGCCGCCAGATGGATCACGGCGTCGACGCCGTCCAGCGCCCGCCGTACGACCTCGGGGTCGCCCGCGTCGCCCACGACGACGCGGTCGGCCTTGAGGTCGCCCGGATCCTCCAGGACCAGCGCGGTCACCGGCACGTCCTCGGCCGCGCAGCGCGCGAGGACGGCCCGGCCGATCAGCCCGGCGGCGCCGGTGACGAGCACTCTGCTGAGCATCAACCCTTGACCCCCGTGAACCCCACGCCGCGCACGATGTACTTCTGGAAGACGATGAAGACGAGCACGGGCGGCATCAACGCCATGAACATGCCGGCGATGACCATGTTCTCCTCGGCGAACTCCGCCAGCCTGGGCAGCGCCACCGAGATCGGGTGCAGCTCGCCGTCGGAGATGGCCACCATGGGCCACAGGAAGTCCTTCCAGGCGCCCATGATCGTCAGCAGGGACGTCACGGCCAGGATGGGCTTCGACATGGGCAGCACGATGTACCAGAACATCCGCCACGGTCCGGCGCCGTCGACCTGGGCCGCGCCGAACAGCTCGCGCGGGATCCCGTCGAAGAAACGTTTCATCAGCAGGACGGTGAAGGCGTGCGCGGCGTGCGGCAGCCACACCGCCCACGTGGTGTCGGCGATGCCCACGTCGAGCACCGTCAGGTAGAGCGCGACGAGCGACACGCTGCCCGGCAGGAACAGCGTCGCCAGGATCGCGCCGTAGACGTACTTGCCGTAGCGCGGCCGGAGCACCGACAGCGCGTACGCGCCCATGACCGACACGACGATCTGCGCCAGCCACGACCCTCCGGCCAGGACGACCGTGTTGAGCATGAAGTGGCCGATGCGCAGCCTGCTCCAGGCCTCGGCGAGCAGCGACCAGTCGGGGGCGGCCGGGTAGAGGCGCAGCGGGTCGGTGAGCAGTTCCCGCGTCGGGGAGATCGCCCCCTTGACCGTCCACAGGATCGGGCCGAGCCCGGCGACGAGCACGCCGAGGAAGACGGCGAACTGGGTCGAGCCGAGCACCGCGCGTACGCCGCGCTTCTTGCGGTCGGAATCGGAGATGAGTCCGCTCATGTCGTGCTCCAAGCCTTCGTCATGCGCAGGTACACCGCCGACAGCAGGCCGAGCACGACCGCCAGCAGCACCGACAGAGCGCCGGCCATGCCGTAGTCGCCGTAGACGAAGGCGTACCGGTAGATGAGCAGCAGGACGGTCACCGTCGCGTCCTCGGGGCCGCCGTCGGTCATGACGAACGGCTCGGTGAAGACCTGGAAGGTGCCGATGACCTGCAGCAGCAGCATGAGCAGCAGCACGCCGCGCAACTGGGGCAGCGTGATGTGCCACACGCGCCGCCGGATCGACGCGCCGTCGCTCTCGGCCGCCTCGTACAGCTCCCTGGGGACGCTGGTCAGCGCCGCGATGTAGATCAGCACGGTGCCGCCCGCGCCCGCCCAGGTGGCCTCCAGCACCAGCGAGGGCATCGCCCACTGCGTGTCCTGCAGCCACGGGAACGGGCCCAGGCCGACGAGTCCGAGAAGGCCGTTGAGCAGGCCGTAGTCGCTGTTGTAGAAGAACTTCCACATCATGATCGCCACGACCGGCGGCACCGCCACCGGCAGGTAGACCAGCACGCGGAACAGGCCGCCGCCCTTGCGCAGCTCCGACATGACCACCGCGAGGAAGACCGGCACGGGAAAGCCGAGGATCAGGGCGAGGACGGTGAACCAGAGCGTGTTCAGCGCTGCCTTGCCGAGCAGCGGATCGGCGAACAGGTTGGCGAAGTTCTGCCAGCCGACCCAGCTCGCCGCCTCGACCAGGTTGGTGCGCTGGAAGGCGAGCATGGCGCTCTGCAGGATCGGCCACCAGGAGAACACCGCGAACACGAGCACCAGCGGCGCGAGGAACAACACCGAGGCCACCGCGTAGGGGTGCCGGGCCCGGCGCCGCCGGGGCGGGCGCGGCGTGGTGACCGCCGCGTCCGCCTGCTCGGCCAGCGCCGTCACTGCTGCGACCTGTCCAGGATCGGCTTCACCTTCTCGACGGCCTTGGTGATCTCTGCCGCCGGGTCGGCGTCCTGGCGGGTCAGCACCGCCTGGACGACCGTGTCGAGCGCGGCGTAGAGCTCCTGGCCGGCGACGGGCGGCTCGGAGATGAACTCCTGCGCCTTCACGCCCTCGTTGTAGGTGGCGAAGTGCTCCCAGTCGACGTTGGAGACGGCCTTCTCCGCGGCCATCACCGGGTCGGAGACCGCGGGGGCGAAGAACGGCAGCTGCGGCACGGCGGCCACGAGACCGTCGGCCTTCTTCTTCTCGGCCCGCTCGGTGGCCAGGGCCGGGTCGTACTTGGGCCGCAGGTAGACGGCGTCGATCCACTTGACCGCCGCCCGGCGCTGCTCGGGAGTGGCCTTCGGGCTGACGACGGCGACCGTGCCGCCCAGCAGCGTGCCCTTGCCCGACCCGGACGGCAGCGTGGTCTGGCCGTACACCTCGGGCTTGCCGTTGAACTTGGCGACGTAACTGCCGTAGAGGTTGGGCGCGCCCATCATCATCGCGACCTTGCCGGCGGCGAAGTCACGCAGCAGGTCGTCCTGGTCGCGCAGGTGCTGGGTGCCCATCGAGCGGTCGTCCCAGCGCATCGCCTTGAGGAGGGCGAGGGCCTGCCTGGTGGGGGCGTCGTCGAAGGCGGGGACGACCTTGCCGCCCTCCTCCCTCTCCATCCGGCCGCCGTAGGAGTAGGTCATGGTCGTGAGCATCCAGCCGCCGGTGTTGGCGGTGGCGTGCATGCCGAAGCCGGGCACCCCGGTCCTGTCGCTGATCGTCTTGGCGGCGGCCCGCACCTCGTCCCAGGTGGCCGGGGGCTTGTCGGGATCGAGCCCGGCCTTGGTGAACAGTTCACGGTTGTAGACGAGGCCGGCGGCGTACGCCTCGGTGGGCAGGCCGTAGATCTTGCCGTCCGGGGTGCTGCTCGGGGCCAGGATGCGCTTGTCGAAGTCGGACTTGGCGAGCAGCTTCAGGTCCGCGGTGAGGTCGGCGACCTGGCCGCGCCTGATCATGGCCTGCGGGTCGGTCAGCGGGACGCGGAAGACCGTCTCCAGCCGGCCCGCGGCCAGGCGCGCCGCGAACGTCTTGACGTCGTACTGCGTCTCGGTCGGCTTGACCTTGATGGTCGGGTTGGCCTTCTCGAACTCGGCGACCTGGGCCAGGAAGTTCTTCTGGCTCTCCGGCTGGGTGCTGGGCGGCATGCCGGAGACGGTGATCTCGGTCTTGCCGCCGGACGTGCCGTCCTGCCCGCCGCCGCACGCCGCGACCGCGGCCAGGAGCAGCAGACCCGCGGCTCCTCTAGCCATGTACGTGTTCATCGGGACTCCAAGTTCATGCCGGGGGGCGAGTCGAGTCGAACGCTATATATGACGCGTTAACGTGTAAAGCACGGGATGGTAACGCGCGCGAAATGCAACGAGTTAACGCGTCAACTAGGGTGCCTCTATGCCGCCGTCGGGGCGGCGGACCCGCGCGGCCCACCGCTCGTGCAGGTGCGTGACCGGCGGGTACGCGGCGGCCAGCTTCTCGTCCAGCTCGATGCCCCAGCCGGGCAGGTCGGCGGGACGCAGGTGACCTCGGACGGGATTGAGCGTGCCGGGGAACACCTCGCACACGCTGTCGGGGTAGACGTGCCCCTCCTGGATGCCGAACGCGGGCGTGGTGACGTCGAGCGCCAGGTTCGCCGCCACGCCGACGGGCGAGACGTCGCCCGGGGAGTGCCAGGCCGTGCGCACCCCGGTCAGCTCGCAGAGCGCGGCCAGCTTGCGCGCCGGGGTCAGCCCGCCGATGGCCGAGACGTGGCAGCGCAGCAGGTCGACGCCGCCGCCCAGGATGAGCCTGGCCGCGTCGGGCACCGAGACGAGCAGCTCGCCGACCGCGATGGGCGCGGGCGAGGCCGCCCGCACCTCGGGCAGCCGGTCGTAGTGCTCGGGCGCGACCACGTCCTCCAGGAAGAACAGCCGGTACGGCTCCAGCGACCTGGCCAGCAGGATCGCCTCCTTCGGGGTGAGCCGGCTGTGCACGTCGTGCAGCAGCTCGACGTCCTCGCCCAGGACCTCGCGGGCCCGGTCGAACAGGGCGGGGGTGGTGCGCAGGTAGTGCCTGACGTCCCAGCCGTCGGGATGCGGCGCGTCCGGGTAGGCGTTCGCCCTGCCGGGCGCGCCGTAGCCGCCCAGCCCCGGTTGCCCGGTCTGCAGCCTGACGTGGCGATATCCGGCGGCCATGAGCCGCTGGGCGTGCTCCAGCGTGCCCTCGACGGTGGCGCCCTCGGCGTGCAGGTAGACGGGCGCCGCCGCGCGCACCCGGCCGCCGAGCAGCTCGTACACGGGCATGCCGGCGCGCTTGCCCGCGATGTCCCACAGCGCCATGTCGACGCCGGACAGCGCGTTGTTCAGCACCGGTCCGCCGCGCCAGTAGGACGACAGGTGGATCATGCGGGTGATGTCCTCGATGTCGGCCGGATGGCGGCCGATCAGCATCGGGCCCACGTGCTCGTCCACGGTCGCGGCGACGGCGTGGAAGCGCTGGGTGAAGGTGGCGCAGCCGAGGCCGTGCAGGCCGTCGTCGGAGGTGTCGATCCTGACCACGACCAGCGGGATGCCCTCGGGCGCCGTGACGACGGCACGCACGCGCGTGATCGTCAGCCCGTCCCTGGACGTCCAGGGGGCCTGGGTTTCCTGCATGCGGGGACGCGCCTTTCAGAAGCGGGTGGGACGGGCGGGCACGGCGACCTCCAGGCCGCCCCACGACCAGCGGACCTCCTCCTCCCCCACGGCGCTGAGCAGCGCCTGCGCGGCGGGTTCCGCGCCTTCCGCGAGCAGTTCCACGGCGAACCCGGCGCGCAGGACCGCGTGGTGGAAGTCGACCGGCCGGCGCGGCCCGCTGTAGAGCACCGCCTCGACGGCGACCTCGTCCTCGCCGGTCGTCAGGGCCCAGGTGGCGGGCTCGCCGAGGAAGGCGGCCGCGCCCGTGTGCACGACCGCCCGGCGCCTTCCGGCGGCGAGCTCGAAGACGCCGTCGCCCAGCTCGCGGCCCCGCACGCCCCGGCCGCGCAGCGTGACGCGCAGCCGCAGGTCGCCCACGTCGAAGACGCTGCCTTCTGGCTTGTCCAGGTTCGGATGGAAGTCGCCGGAGTCGTAGGTGAGCCACCATCCGGCCAGCGCCCTGGGCCCGTCCTGCGCCTGACGGCACCACGCGGCGGTCAGGTCGTGGCCGTTGTGCATGATCCGGGCGCGCAGCACCACGGCCGGGTCCTCGGGCGTGCGCCAGTAGCCGAGCAGCGGCCTGCGCTGCACCGGCGAACTCCTCGTTGACCGTGCCCAGCGTGGCGTCCTCGCTGAGCCAGGTGGTGCCGGTGGTCTGGCCGTCGAAGACGGTCCTGACCTGCACCTCGGGCTCGGGCAGCCGGGCGAAGCGCCCGGCCAGACGCGGCGGGCAGGGCAGCGTGGGCACCAAGCGCGGGGTGTCGTCACGGATCCCGACGCCGGGGCGCGGCTCGATCGGCGCTCCCGTCTGTGCGGCGAGATAACACGTCAACTCCTCGCTGAGCCAGTCGGTGTACGCGCGGGCGTGCGGCCCGGCGAGCTGCCCGGTGCCCGGATGGAAGCGCTCGGCGAGCGCCGCCCAGACGCGTTCCCGCATGACCTCGATCTGCTCCAGGAACCCCTGGTCGCGGACCACCACGTGGGCGCGTTCGCAGATCTCCAGCAGGAATGGGCTGTAGGCGGGCGAGTTGTACTCGGCGAAGGCGTCGCGTTCCAGCATCGCGGCGAGCTTGCGCCTGCCGTAGGCGAGGAACTCGGGCGTGCCGAGCAGCTCGCCGGCGCTCGCGCAGGTGACGGAGCCGAGCAGGGCGATGTTGGTGTAGCGCGGGCCGACGTTGCGCCGGAAGATGGACAGGGCCGCGTGGCGCAGCGCCTCGGCGATCCGGCCGTCGAGGACGTCCCCGTGCGCGGCCAGCACCTGGGCCAGCCGTACGCCGATGAAGTCGGCCCAGTTCCAGTCGGCGGGCGCCATGGCCTGGGGCGGCTCCTCCATGAAGTAGCCCCAGATGCCGTAGTGGTCGTCGAGCGGGTCGCGCTCCTGCAGGCCGACGATCGCGCCGAGCACGTCCTTGGCCCGGTCGAGGCGGCCTGCCTGCAACAACGCGATCGCGTAGTCGGTGGAGGCGCGGGTGTCGTGCACGCGGGTGCCGGCCGGGATCGTCGTGTGGTATCCGTTGCTGCGTGACAGCTGCCACGGCAGCCGGTGTTCGGGGTCGTAGCGCTCGTCCTGAACCTTCAGGAACTCCTCGGGTGTCACCGCTGGGTGTCCTTTCGCCGAATGCGGCCCGACGTTAGTCTTAGCGTGTTAACGTGTCAACGATCACGAATGGGACGGATGGGGGCAGGATGAACGAATCGTCCGACAGCCAGGAGCCGCTCTACCAGCAGGTCAAGCGGGATCTGGTCGCGGCGATCTCGCGCGGTGAGTACGTGCAGGACGAGCCGTTCATCAGCCAGCGCGAGGTCTGCGAACGGTTCGGAGTGAGCACCACCACTGCGGTGCGCGCGCTCAACGAGCTGGTCACCGAGGGCTACCTGGTACGCCGGCGCGGACGCGGCACGTTCGTGGCCGACCGGCCCGTCCCGGCCGAGTCGACGCGGGAGCGCTCCATCGCCTACATCATGCACGGGCACGGGCCGCACAACTCCGACGTGATCGACGGCATCGAGTCGGTCTGCGCCGAACTCGGCTACCGGATGTTCCTGTCCAACACCAAGGGCTCGCCGGCCGCCCAGGAGAAGGCGCTGCGTCAGGCGCTCGACACCCAGGCCAGCGGCGTCGCGCTGTACTCGGTCGACGCCCACCACGACTCCCCCGCCCTGGCCGAGCTGAGACGGCGGCGTGTCCCGCTGGTCATGGTCGACCGCTACCACCCCGAGTCCCCGACCGACGCGGTGCTCTTCGACAACTTCGCCATCGGCTACCGGCTGACCGAGTACCTCATCGGGCAGGGGCACCGGCGCATCACCGCGCTCTGGGACGCCACCGAGTGCACCTCCGTGCAGGAGCGCCTCACCGGGCACGTGCAGTCGCTGCGCGAGCACGGGCTGCCGGTCTCGCCGGAGCTGACCGCGCTCAAGACCTATCTGCGGCTGCCGGAGGACCGGCGGCGGGAGATGCTGGCCGGGCTGCTCGACCGGCGCGAGCCGCCGACGGTGCTGCTGTGCGCCAACGGGTTCGTGCTGGCGCACGCGGCCTCCGACCTCACCGCGATGGGCGTCGAGGTGCCCGGCCAGGTCGAACTGGCCGGCATGGACGACGCGGGGCCGTTCGACCTGCTGCCGCTGACGGTCGCCGCCGCCCGCCTGCCGTCGCGGGAGATGGGCGAGCGGGCGATGCGGCTGCTGGCCGAGCGCATCGACCATCCCGAGGCGGCGTCGGAGGTCGAGCACGTGGTGCTGCCGATCGAGATCCGCACCCGCGAGTCGGCTTCCGCCTATCTGCGCGTGGTCTCCGCCCAAACCGCCTGAACCTCCCGAGGTCCCCCCATGCCTTCCCCTCTTCGCGTCGTCCTGGTGGGCGGCGGTCAGATCGCCGACTCCACCCACATGCCGGCTTTTCGCGAAATGTCGGCCGATATCGAGGTTGTCGCGGTCGTCGACGCCACCGTCGAGGCGGCCAGGTCGTTCGCCGACCGGTGGGCCGTGCCGTACGCCTCGGACGACCTCACCGCGACGCTGCGGGACCTGCGCCCCGACCTCGTCGACATCGCCAGCCCGCCCGCGCTCCACCGCGACCAGGTGGTCGCCGCGCTGCGCGCGGGCGCGTGGGCGTGGTGCGAGAAGCCGCCGTGCCTGTCGCTGGCGGAGTACGACGAGATCACCGCGGCCGAGCGGGCCGGCGGCCCGTACGCCGCGGTCATCTACCAGCAGCGTTTCGGCTCGGCCGCGCAGCACGCCCGCGCGCTGATCTCCGGCGGCGCACTCGGCCGGCCGTACGTCGCGCACTGCCAGACCACCTGGTTCCGCGACCCCGGCTACTACGCGGTCCCGTGGCGCGGCCGGTGGGAGACCGAGGGCGGCGGCCCCGCCATGGGCCTCGGCATCCACCAGATCGACCTCATGCTCGAACTGCTCGGCGACTGGAGCGAGGTGCGCGGCATGGCCGCCAGGCTCGCCCGCGACGTGCGGACCGACGACGTGACGACGGCGCTGGTCCGCTTCGACTCCGGCGCGCTGGCCACGGTCGTCAGCACGTCGCTGGCGCCGCGCCAGGTCAGCCACCTGCGCGTCGACCTCGCCGCCGCCACCCTGGAGCTCACCCACCTGTACGGCTACGCCAACGAGAACTGGACGATCACCCCCGCCCCCGGCGTGGCCGGTCTCGACTGGCCGCCGCCCGACGACGTGCCCAGCTCCCACCTGGCCCAGCTCCGGGGCCTGATCGCCGACCTGCGGGCCGGACGGCGGCCACGCGGCAGCGGCCAGGACGGCCGCAGGGCGCTGGAGCTGATCACTGCGATGTACAAGTCGGCGCTCACCGGGCAGCCGGTGCGTTCCGGCGAGATCGGTCCGGGCGACCCGTTCCACCGGAACCTGCACGGCGACAACCCCGAGGTGTTCCGGTGAAGATCATCGGCTTCGAGCTCTTCGTCGTCACCCCGCGCTGGATGTTCCTGCGCGTCGACACCGACGAGGGCGTCAGCGGCTGGGGCGAGCCCATCGTCGAGGGCCGCGCCGAGACGGTCGCCGCCTGCGTGAACACGCTGATGGAGGCGCTGGCAGGCGCCGACCCCGGCCGCATCGAGGACCACTGGCAGGTGATGTCGAAGGGCGGCTTCTACCGGGGCGGCCCGATACTGTCCAGCGCGGTCGCCGGGATCGACCAGGCGTTGTGGGACATCAAGGGCAAGGCTCTCGGCGTGCCGGTCCACGACCTGCTCGGCGGCCCGGTGCGCGATCAGGCCAAGGTCTACACGTGGGCGCACGGCGACACGGACGCGGAACTGGCCGAGAACGCCGTGGCCCGGGTGGAGGCGGGCTTCGACACGCTGAAGTTCGCCGCCTGGGAGGGCCGGCTGCCGCCGATCCCGTCACCGGCCCTCACCAGCCGGATCGTGGCCCGCTTCGCGGCGGTGCGCGACGCGGTGGGCGACGGCGTCGACCTGGCCGTCGACCTGCACGGCCGCTTCACGTCGGCGGCCGCGCGCAAGGTGCTGCCGCTGCTTGAGCCGCTGTCCCCCTTGTTCGCCGAAGAGCCGGTGCTCCCTGAGTTCTCCCGCGACCTGCGACGAGTGGTGGAGTCCACATCAATTCCCATCGCGACCGGCGAGCGCCTGTTCTCCCGCTGGGACTTCCGCGACGTGCTCCCGACGGGCGTGGCGGTGATCCAGCCGGACCTGTCGCACGCCGGGGGCATCTCCGAGGTCCGGCGGATCGCCGCGATGGCGGAGACCTGGGACGTCACCCTCGCTCCCCACTGCCCCCTCGGCCCGATCGCTCTGGCCGCCTGCCTGCAGATCGACTTCGCGACCCCGAACTTCCTCATCCAGGAGCAGTCGCTGGGCATCGGCTACCACGACGGCAGCGAACTCCTCGACTACCTGGTGGACCGTTCGGTCTTCACCTTCACCGACGGCCACCTCGACCGCCCGACGGCCTCCGGCCTGGGCATCGAGGTCGACGAGAAGGCGGTGCGCCAGGCGTCGTCGCACGCCTGGCGCAACCCGGTCTGGCGGCACCGGGACGGCTCGTTCGCCGAGTGGTAGCCGTCCATGGAGCGCGCGGCCGATCGTACGGCCGCGCCCGAGGGCAATCGTCACGCCGATCATCGTCATGGGCGCCAGCTGGGGTTCCCCGGCCTCGCCCTGCCCGCCCTGACCGTCGCGTGGCCGCAGGCCGTCACCGACGGCCGCCGAACTGCCAGTCGTGCACCTCGATCCCGGCGTAGCGGTCGGCGGTGAGGACGGCGCGGGCCGCGTCCGCGTCCGGCGCCCGGACCAGCAGCGCGGTGCCGACCCAGGTGGCGCCGTCGTCGGACAGCAGCGGCCCGTACGCGATCAGCTCGTCGCCGTCGGCCGGCGGGACGAGGTCGGCGGGCTGCCCTGAGCCGAGGCCCAGCACCAGGTACCGGTTGCCGCCCTCCCGGCCGCCGGGGAACTCCCACATGGTGCGCCCCAGCACGTTGCGCCAGCGGCGCAGCAGCACGTCGCGGTAGACCCCGGCCTGGTAGTTGGGCTCGTCGAAGGCGAACGCCCGCGCGGCGGCGGGGCCGGGCAGGTCGACGATGTGCACGCTGCCGGTGGCCGCGCCGGTCTCGCGGTCGAGGGTCGGGCCGCGGGCGATCAGCTCCGCTTCGTACCGGTCCATGTAGGACCAGTGCGCTTCCCCCAGCTCCTTGCGCAGGGGGCCCGATCCGGGACGGTCACGGTGGTGGCAGAAGAACTCCATGCCGGAAGTACCTACCACGTGATCTCCTCCCGGTCACCACCGTCGCGCGGCCCGGCGGCTCAGCCGAGCATCTGCTCGACGAGGTCGGCGGCGCGGGTGGTGCCGCCCTCGGCCCGCGCCTCGGCCTTCAGCCGCGTCAGGCGGCGGGCCACGTCGGGGTCGGCGGTCAGCTCGACGAGCGCGGCGCGCAGGGCCTCGGCCGTGGCGTCGGCGGTGTCGATGCGGCGGGCCACACCCAGCTCCACGAGCCGGTCGGCGTTGGCGAACTGCTCGGCGCCCTGCGGGACGGCGATCATCGGCACGCCCGCCAGCAGCCCTTCGCAGCAGCCGCCCATGCCCGCGTGGGTGACGAACGCGTCGGCCTGGTCGAGGATCGCCCGCTGCGGCACCCACGGGTGCACCTCGACGTTGGACGGGATCTCGCCCAGCTCCGCCGCATCGGTGTACTTGCCGATCTGCAGCACGACGTGCCAGCCGGGCAGGCCGCCGAAGGCCGCCAGGCACCGGCGGTAGAACTCCGGCTGACGGGTGTAGGCCGACCCCAGGGAGATCAGCAGGACGTTCGCGGCGTCGCCCGGACGGGTCCAGCCGCCCTGCCCGCGCAGCTCGTGGCAGGGGCCGACGAAGGTCACGGTGGCGGTGTCGACCTGATCGGCGTGCGGCTGCATGGCCCGCGGGATCAGGGCCAGCGCGCGGGGCGGACGGCCGGAGAAGGCGTCGACGTCGGTGGTGGTCGCGCCGGATCCGGCGAGCCACCCGGCGAACCTGGCCCGGTAGGCGTCGGCCCCCGGCAGCCGCCAGAGCTGCGCGGCCACCTCCTCCTCGTAGCCCTTCCAGGCCACGAACGTCGGCGACAGCTGCAGCAGCGGACGGCCCTGCGCCTCGGCCAGGGCCCGCGCGGCGTAGGCGCCGATGTCGTACAGGTAGAGGTCGGCGGGGTCGTGGTCGTAGGCGGCGCGCAGCTGCGGGAGCGCCTGGACGGCGTCGTCCAGGAAGAGGCTCATCGCCGCGATGGGGTCGTCGGGCCAGTCGTTGTCGGCGACCGGCAGCGTCGAGGTGCACGGGACCAGCTCGGCGCCGGTGCCGGTGACCAGGTCGGCGACCGCCGGGGCGTTGGCGTACGTCACCCGGTGGCCGCGGGCCACCAGCTCGCGGACGATCTCCAGGCTGGGCAGGATGTGGCTGACGGCCGGGATGCCGACCATGGCGATGTGGGCGCGGCGGCGAGACATGGGCGAATCACTCATTCCGGGTTCTGCGCGGCGGGACAGGTGAGGGACGGCGGTCAGGCGCGACGCGCGCCCGGCGCGGCGGCCTCCAGGTCGGCGACGCTGCCCGACATGATCGTGCGCACGTGCTCGGTGATGTGCTCGGCGGGCCAGTCCCACCAGGCCACCGCGAGCAGGCGGGCGACGTCGCCGGCCGGGTAGCGGGTGCGGATGAGGCGGGCCGGGTTGCCGCCGACGATCCCGTAGTCGGGCACGTCGGAGGTGACCACGGAGCCGGCGCCGATGATCGCGCCGTGCCCGATGCGCACGCCGGGCAGCACCGTCGCGCCGTGGCCGAACCAGACGTCGTTGCCGACGACGGTGTCACCCCGGTTCGGCAGGCCGGTGAGCAGGTCGAAGTGGTCGGACCACGAGCCGCCCATGGTGGGGAAGGGGAAGGTCGAGGGGCCGTCCATGCGGTGGTTGGCGCCGTTCATGATGAAGCGCACGCCGGTGCCCAGGGCGCAGAACCTGCCGATGACCAGCTTCTCCGGGCCGTAGTGGTAAAGCACGTTGCGGGTCTCGAACGCGGTCGGGTCGTCGGGGTCGTCGTAGTAGGAGAACTCCCCCACCTCGATCAGCGGGGACTTGACCAGCGGCCGCAGCAGCACCACCCGTGGCTGGGCGGGCATCGGGTGCAGGACGGCGGGGTCGGCGGGGACGCGGGCGTTCATGGATCTCTTCCTTCCGCCGCTGCTAATGCGACAACTTGTACATTAAGATGGTGGCATGCCGACGTCCGCCTCGCAAACGGGAAAGGGAGCGTTGACGCCCGAGAGCCCGTCGTCCGAGAGCCCGTCGTCCGGGCCGCGCCGCCGTCCGGGTGGCCGTACCGGTCGCATCCGCGCGCAGGTGCTCGACGCGGTCCGCGCCGAGCTCGGGGAACGCGGCTTCGACGGGCTGACCCTCGACGCCGTCGCGGGCCGCGCGGGCGTGCACCGCGCGACGGTCTACCGGCGCTGGCGGGACGTCGGCGGCCTGCTCGCCGACGTCCTGGAGGCGACCGGCGACGACGACTGGCAGCCCCGGGACACCGGCTCCCTGCTGGGCGACCTGACGGCGCTCAACCGCGAGAACCAGGCGGCCATGACCGCGCAGCCGTCGATCGCCGCGGCCCTGATCGCGGCGTCGTTCCGCTCGGAGGAGGCCGCCCGCGGCCTGCGGCGGCTGTGGGAGGACCGGTACACCCGCTGCGAGGTCGTCGTCAGGCGGGCGGTCGAGCGGGGCGAGCTGCCGGCCGGCACCGACGCGCGGCGGCTGCTCGTCGCCGCCACCGCGCCGCTCTACCACCACCTGGTGCTCCTCCGCACGCCTCCCGATCCCGACCTGCCGGAGCAGGCGGCGCGGACGGCCGTGCTCGCCGCCACGGCCGGCGCCTTCACCCCTCCGCCGGGGCGGTGAGGCCGGTGCGCGCTCAGGAGGAGACGGCGACGGGCAGGCGGTACGTGCTCGGGTCGCCGAGGTGATCGACGATGAAGGCGGCCAGGTCGGCGCGGGACGTACGGGCGCCCAGGCGTTCGGTCGCGCCGATCGAGACGCGGGGGCGGCCGGTGCCGGGCCGGTCGGTCAGGCCGGTGGGGCGGACGGCCGTCCAGGTCAGCTCCGTCCGGGCGAGCGCCTGTTCCATGAGCGCCATGTCGGCGTACGGATGGCGCATGGCGTGGCGCAGGACGCGGCCGAGCAACCGGGTGACGGGCCCCGCACCGGCCGGGACGGACAGCCCGGCCGAGGAGATCACGACGAGCCGGGCGGACGGCGGCAGCGCCGCGACGATCGCCGCGGTCCCCTGCGAGTAGACCGTGGTGGGGCCGCGGCCGCCGGGGCCGAGGGCGGAGATCACGGTGTCGTGGCCGGTCAGGGCGTCGCGCAGGCTCGCGGGGTCGGTCACGTCAGCGGCGCGGCGGACGAGCCGCGGGTGGGCCAGGTCGAGGTCGCCGGGGCGGCGGGCGACGGCGGTGACGGTGTGCCCGGCCGCCAGGGCGCGTTCGACGACGAGGCGGCCGGTGCGGCCCGTGGCGGCGACGACGGCGAGGGAGGTCATGAGCGGACGATCTTCCGTGGCGAGGGGCCGAGGGGTCAGGCGTGGGCGGCGGGCTTGCTGGCGGGCTGGAACTTGAAGGAGATGGCCTCCATGAGGGCCTGGTGCTTGGTGTTCTGGAAGGCGGCGATCTTCCACTCGCCGTCCGGCTGCCGGACCATCGTGTAGGTCTGGATCTTGTGCAGCTTGCCGGGCCTGCCCTTGTAGGTGTCGCCGCGGGTGACGACGAGGGCGGTGTCGGGGCCGGTGAGACGGATGCCGACGGTCTCGCTGGCCAGCCTGGTGCCCTTGACGAAGCTGTCGAACAGCGCCTGGTGGGCGTCGCCGATCTCGCGGGCGCCGGTGTAGAGGGTGCCGACGTAGGTGATGTAGGTGGCGTCCTCGGTGAACAGGTCGCCGTACGCGCCGCCGTCGGCCCGGTTCCAGGCGTCGGCGAGACGGTCGAGCACGGAGGTGATGGCGGCGGCGTCGGCGGCGGTGAGGGTGCTGCTCATGGTCGTTGCCCTTCCTCAGGTGACTTCGCGGAAGCATTTGCTTCTTTGAAGATTTATCTTCTCTGAAGAAGAGATTAGAAGAGGGGTCGGCCAGTGTCAACACGGGGCGCCGCCAATCGCCGCGCCGCCTGCCGGGGCATGATCCAGGACGGCGGGCTCACGTATGCTTGCGGTCCCATGAGCGAGCAGTTGACGATCGGCGAGCTGGCTGGACTCACCGGGGTCGCCACCTCCGCGCTGCGCTACTGGGAGGAGCTCGGGCTGATCCCGGCGCCCGAGCGGGTCTCGGGGCAGCGGCGCTATCCGCCGTCGGCGGCCGAGCTGGTCGCGGTGATCCTGTTGCTGCGCGAGGTCGGCCTCACGTTGCGCGAGGTCAGGACGTTCATCGCAGCCCGGTCCGAGCCCGGCGACGGGTGGCGGGAGCTGTACCGGCGCAAAGTCGCCGAGCTGGACGAGCGCATCGCCCGCGCCCAGGTGGCCCGCACCGCCATCGCGCACGGCATGGCCTGCCCGCACGAGAACGTCCTCGAGTGCCCCGCCTTCACCGGAGCGGTCAGGGCGCGGCTGGCGGGGGCATCCCTGGAAGAGGCGCACCAGCACTGAACCACGGCCCTGCGGGCGCGGACGCCGTGACCGCCGCATGCACCGAAGGGGTGCTCGCGGCGGCCGAGGCCCGCGTCAGGCGGCAGGGGGTAAGGGGGCGGACCGTCAGGGGGTCGGGTCGGGGGTGCGGCGGGGCAGGGTGAGGGTGACCAGGAGGCCGGCGATCATCACCGCCGCGGTGAGCAGGACGACCAGGAACTCGCCGTCCGCCGTGGCGGCGCGCAGGGCCTGGCCGGTCCTGCCCGCGGTCCCGAGGTCGGCGATGACGGTGAAGACGGCCAGGCCGATGGCGTTGCCGATGTTGAGCGCGGTGGAGGCGATGCCGTTGGCGACGCCCTGCTCGTGGGCGGGGGTGCCGGTGGCGGCGGCGATCCACATGGCGGTCCAGACGACGCCCTGCCCCAGGCCGGAGACGACGAGACCGGGGATCAGCAGGCCGTACCCGGCGTCGGCGTCGAAGCCGAGGGCCAGGACGGCGGTCCCGGCGACGCCGACGGCGAAGCCGATCAGCAGCGTGGCCCGGGTGCCGATCCGGGTGGCCAGGCGTTCGCCGCCCTGGGTGCCGGCGGCGATGGCCAGCGACGGGACGAGGAAGGCCAGCCCGCTCTGCAGGGCGCTGTAGCCGTGGACGCTCTGCAGCAGCACGGTGAGGAAGTACGGCAGGACTCCGAACGTGGCCATGTAGACGAAGGTGACCAGCATGCCGACGGTCAGGCTGCGGTTGCGGAACAGCCGGAACGGCATGAGCGGATCCGCGCTGCGGGCCTCGACCAGCGCGAAGATCACCAGCAGCACGGCGGCCACCGCGAAGGCGCCCGCGACCAGGGGGCTGCCCCAGCCCAGCTCGGGCCCCTCGACCAGGGCGAAGACCAGCAGCGTGGACCCGCCTGTCACGGTGAGCGCCCCCGGCATGTCGAATCTGCGCCGTTCTCGCCTGGCCGGGTCACGCGGGACGACGGCCAGGGCGGCCAGCGCGACCAGCCCGGCCAGGGGGACGTTGACGAAGAAGACGGCGGGCCAGCCGAAGTTCTCGGTGAGGACGCCGCCGAGCAACGCGCCGATCGTCAGCCCGCTGGCGCCCGCGCCGCCCCAGACGGCCAGCGCCCGGTTGCGCTGCCGCCCCTCGGCGAACAGGCTGTTGAGCAGCGCCAGCGTCGAGGGCAGCAGCAGCGCCCCGCCGACGCCCTGCACCGCGCGGGCGGCGATGATGACGACGGGGCCCGCGGCCAGCCCGCCCGCGAGCGAGGACAGCGCGTACAGGGCCAGGGCCAGCACGAAGACGCGGCGGCGGCCGAGCAGGTCGGCCGCCCGTCCGCCGAACAGCAGGAAGCCGCCGGCGAAGACGACGTACGCGCTGACCACGAGCTGCTGGGTCTGGCCGGGGAAGCCCAGGTCGGCGCCGATCCGCGGGAGCGCGACGAAGACGATGTTGAGGTCGAGCGCGTAGATGAGCTGGGCCAGGGCGAGCAGCGCCAGGGTCCAGCCGAGCCTGGGCTTGACGCCGTCCGCGACGGACGCGGGCAGCGTGGATGGTGTGGACATGGAACGCCCTTCGGAGGGAGCCGGTGAGCGGGCACGCGGAAGCCCGCCGCACGAAACGATCGTACGATGATTTACGTACGGTCGTACTATGCCAGACCGGAAGGGGATTGTTCGACAGTCGCGGTACAGTTGGACCATGGCTTTCCGTCATCCCGACCCTGATCAGATCCGGGTCGAAGACGTGCTGTCGGCGCTGGGGAACGGCGTGCGGCTGTCCGTCGTCCGCATCCTCGACGCCGGGGGTGAGCACAACTGCACCAGCGTGCTGAACACGCTGGGGATCACCGCGAAGTCGACCATGACCCACCATTGGCGGGTGTTGCGCGACAGCGGGGTGATCTGGCAGCAGCCGTCGGGCCGGGAGAACCTGCTCGTCCTGCGGCGCGAGGACCTGGACGCCCGCTACCCCGGCCTGCTCGACGCCATCCTGTCCGGCGCCCGCACCGACGCCGCCGCCCAGCAGCACGACGACACCGCCCCGGCCACCTGACCTACCGACCCTGCCCGCGCGTTCCCACCGGCCGGGCCGCCGGAGGCGTCACCGCGGCCGGTGGACGCGCGATTGCGGCACAGCCCCACCGGTGGAGCAGCCCTACCGGAGGAGCAGTCCTCCAGGAGGGGCGGCTCAACCGGGTTCAGGCGCGTACATTGCTGTCATGTCGCTGCGCGCCGGCCGGGTCGTCGTGGGCGTGGTCGCGCTGGCGCTGGCGGCTTCCGCCGCCTTTCCGCTGGACGCCCGGGGCCCGCGGCTCGGGGCCGGCGGCTGCCCGGTCTCGTCCGGCGGCGGGTGGGAGGGCGGTGACCGGCCCGGGGAGCTGGTGCCCGCCGACGGCGCGGTGTCGGTGACGATGTGCGAGCTGCCCCTGCCGTACGCGTCAGGGCAGGTGACGGCGCGGATCAGGAGGCTCACCGCCGGGGCCGGCGCGATGGTCTCCGAGCTCAACGGCCTGCCCACGCGCGACGCGCTGGAAGCCGAGCTGCGCCGGAGGGAGTCGGCCAAGGGGCGCGTCCTGGGCGACGACCTCCGCCTCGGCGAGATCTGCAACGTGGTCGGCCACGGCACGAGCCTGTCCTTCGTCGTGCACTACGGGGACCTGCGCCGGCCCGCCGTCGTCCTGGTCGATCGCAACTGCGGCACCGCCCGGTACGCGGGCCGGACCCGGTTCGGCGATCCGAGCGATTCCTTCCTCCGCCGTTACCGGGCGCAGCTTGAGGCGCACCCGGCACCCGCGCCGCTTCCCGGCTGCGCGGCCGGGCTGCCGGCCGCCGACGTCGACCTGACCCGCCCACGCGGTTGGCCGCGCGACGACGTCGCGGCCAACCGCGGCCTCCGGTGGCGCGCCCTGCTGCCCAGCCCGCTGTCGGCCGCCGCCGCCTGCCGGTACCGGCTCGACGGGGACGTGCTGCGCCTGCGGAGCCAGGCCCGCGTCCCAGATGGTCTTGAATCCGTGCGGTCGCTGCTCAACGTCGTGACGGCCGTGGACCCGGTGACCGGCCCGGGCGGAACGGAGAGCGTCACCGACTGCGGGTTCGGCAGGTTCACCCGCCCGGCCGCCCTCGACGTGGTGTGGGTGGGCGATGTCACCGGCGCCGTCGCCGAGGTGCGGGTCTGGCGCGCGCCCTGCCGGGCCGTGCACGCCGGGACGACCGGCGGCAGGAACCCCACCGCGGAGCTGCTGTCCCGCCTGGACGCCTGGCTGGGCCGCTGAGCGACCTCCGGCGGGCGGTCAGGCGGACCTGACGGCGGAGACGTCGAATTCCAGGGCGATCCGGTCGGAGATCATCACGCCCCCGGTCTCCAGCGCGGCGTTGTACGTCATGCCGAAGTCCTTGCGGTTGATCGCCGTGCCGCCCTCGAAGCCGACCCGGGTCACGCCCTGGGCGTCGACGGCGGTGCCGGTGTAGTCGAGCGGGACGGTGACCTGCCGGGTGACCCCGCGGATCGTCAGGTCGCCGGTGACCTCGAAGGCGTCACCGCCCACGTGCTTGACGGACGTGGAGGCGAAGACGATGTGCGGGTGGGCGGCGGCGTCGAGGAAGTCGCCGGTGCGCAGGTGGCCGTCGCGCATCTGGTTGCCGGTCTGGATGCCGGCCACGTCGAGCACCACGCGGACGGCCGAGGCCGCCGGGTTCGCCGCGTCCAGGCGGGCGGTGGCCTCCTGGACGGGGATGCTGCCGCGCACCTTGGTCACCATGGCGTGGCGGGCGACGAACCCGAACCGGCTGTGGGCCGGGTCGAAGGTGTAGTCGCCGCTCAGCTCGCTGGGAAACATGCCGCACTCCAATTAGTTCAGTACTGGAATATTGGGCACGACAGTACATAGATTTATTTCAGCACGCAACCTTCCAGTACGATGAGAGGCATGACCCGCTGGCTCGACGACGACGAACAGCAGGCGTGGCGCAGGTTCGGGCTGGCCACCCGCCTGCTGACCGACCGCCTGGAACGCGACCTGATGGCGGCCGCCGGCATGCCGCCCACCTACTACGAGCTGCTCGTCCTGCTGTCGGAGGCCCCCGGGCGCACGATGCGCATGAGCGAGCTGGCGCAGTGGACCAACTCCAAGCCGAGCCGCATCTCGCATGCGGTCAACAAGCTGGAGCAGAAGGGGTGGGTGCGCCGGGAGCACTACGCCGGCGACCGGCGCGGGTGGCTGGCCGTGCTCACCGACGACGGGCACGCCGCGCTCCGGGCGGCCGCCCCGAAGCACGTGGCCGGCGTCCGTGAGCACCTGGTCGACCTGCTCACCGCGGAACAGCTGCGGCAGCTCGCCGACATCAGCCAGGTCCTGCTCGACCACCTCACCGAGCAGGAGTGAGGCCGTCCGGCCGGCTCAGCGGGCGGGGGTGACGCGGACCGGCGGGTCGGTGGTGAAGGCCGCCAGGGCGTCCGGGTCCGGTGTGACGCCGACGCCGGGGCCGTCGGGCACCGTGATGGAGTCGCCGGTCAGCTCGATCGGCGCGGTGATGTCACGCTCGTAGTAGCGGGCGGTCGCCGAGATGTCGCCCGGCAGCGTGAAACCGGGCAGGCTGGCCAGCGCCAGGTTCGCCGTCCGGCCGAGCCCGGTCTCCAGCATCCCGCCGCACCACACCGGCACGTCCGCGGCCAGGGCCAGGTCGTGGATCCGGCGGGCCTCCAGGTAGCCGCCGACCCGGCCGGGCTTGATGTTGATGATCGAGCAGGCGCGCGCCCTGATCGCGGCCGTCGCGGCGCGGGCCGAGGTGATCGACTCGTCCAGGCAGATCGGGGTGTCCATGCGGGCGGCCAGGCGGG
Source organism: Nonomuraea sp. NPDC049646 (assembly GCF_044465525.1). Lineage (NCBI taxonomy): Bacteria > Bacillati > Actinomycetota > Actinomycetes > Streptosporangiales > Streptosporangiaceae > Nonomuraea > Nonomuraea sp. NPDC049646. The sequence continues at coordinate 168,764 of NZ_JBITLU010000021.1, forward strand.
CGTGGCCGTCCAGGTCGTCCGGGGCGAAGGGCTGCTCCAGCAGGGTCAGGCCGTAGGCGTCCAGGCGGGCCAGGTGGCGGGCGTCGGCGGGGGTGTAGGCGGTGTTGGCGTCGGCGGTGAGCATCAGGCCGGGGCCGAACGTCTCGCGCACCAGCCGCACCGGCTCCAGGTCCCAGCCGGGCTCGATCTTGAGCTTGATCCGGGCGTACCCGGCGCCGACGTGCCGGTCCACGATGTCGAGCAGGTCGTCGAGGGTGGCCGCGATGCCGACGGACACGCCGACGCGCACGCTGGACCGCACCCCGCCCAGGTGGGCGGCCAGCGACAGGCCGCGCGCCCTGAGCACGGCGTCCAGGACGGCCGTCTCGACGGCGGCCTTGGCCATCGGATGCCCGCGCAGGTGCGCCAGCGCCGGCGCGACGCCGGACGGGTCGAGGCGCGGCACCGCGAACAGGGCGGGCAGCAGGAACCGGCGGATGAGGTCGGCCGCGCCCTCCAGGTACTCGGGGCTGTAGGTGGGCTCGTCCTCGGCCACGCACTCGCTCCAGCCCTCCTCCCCCTCGGCGCCGCGCACCCGCAGCAGCAGCGCCCGGCGCACGGTCTGCGTGCCGAGCGAGGTGCGGAACGGGGTGATCAGCGGCAGGGCCACCGTGCGCAGCTCGGCTTCGGCGATCCTCATGCCGCGCGCTCCAGCACGTACCAGCCGTCCCTGGTGAAGGCGGCGATGCGGTAGCCGCGGTCGAGCGCGCCTCCCAGCGCGGCCCGCTGGGCGGCCCGCCACCGCGCGGCCTCGCCGGGCTGCTCGCGCCGCAGCCGCTCGGCGTCGGCGGGCGTGGCGCAGCGCAGCACGGCCGCGCCGCCCGGCTCGCGCGGCGCCCCGGTCTCGTCGAGGATCACCTCGCCCTTACGCGGCCCGTCCGGGGCGGACGGCTCCGGCTCCGGGTGCACGGGCCAGTGGGCGAACAGGCGGTCGGTGACGTCTCCGCCGTTGATGCCGTCGTTCATCGGCCCGTAGAAGTCGGGCACGTACCGCTCGGCCCGCGCGCCGAGCCGGGCGAGGTTGAAGAAGGCGTTGCGGCGCACGAGCGGGTCGAAGGTCCAGGAGATGGAGTTCAGGCCGCGTTCGGCGGCCCACTCGCGCTGATGCGCCTTGATCGCCTGGCCGATCCCCCGGCCCCGCGCCTCGGCGGCCACGCCCACGACGTGGGAGTGCAGGCTGGCCCCCTCGGCGAGGAACCCGGAGGCGGCGGCGACGAGCACGCCGTCGAGGAAGGCGCCGCCGACGTACCCGCCGGTGTGCTCAAGGGCGCACATGAGGTCGACGGCCACCGGCGGGTCGTCGCCCACCCTGGTGTTCCAGACGCGGCGCAGCAGCCGGTCGGCGGCCTGGAACTCGGAGGTCCCGTGGAGGATGCGGATTTCGAGCATGGCACCAGCATTCCGCCGGACCGCCGCCGGATCGTTGGCGCGCAAGCCCAACTTCAGCCGCCGCCGTTTGTGCCGGACGCCGGGCCGCGACCGCCGCCCGCGCCGGACGCCCCGATCTCGGCCAGCCGGAGCTGAAGGCCCAGCACGAGCCGGACGTCGGGCTCGTCGAGCGCGATCAGCTCGCCGATGCGGCGCAGCCGGTACCTGAGCGTGTTGGGGTGCAGCGACAGCGCCTCGGCCGCCCTCGGCACGTCGTAGTGGGCGGCCAGCCAGGCCCGCAGGCTGCGGACGTAGTCGGTGCCGTGCCCGGCGTCGTGCTCGGCCACCAGGGACAGCGGCTCGCCCGCCGGCGTCGTGCCGGACCGCATCGAGGCGGCCGCGTCCAGCAGGAACAGCGCGGCGGCCAGTTCCTCGTGCAGGCCCACCTCGCCGCCCGCGAACGGGCCGCCCATCGCGCGCAGGGCCTCCTCGGCCTGCCGGGCGGCGGCGGGGACCTGGGCGAGCGAGCCCGCGACCCGTCCGACGCCCGCCCGCCAGTGGCCGCCGAGCCGGTCGGTGATCCGGCCGAGGGTCTCGGCGGTGACGCGGCGCAGCAGCGCGGTCCCGGAACCGGCCGCCACGATCGCGTACGCCCGGCCGTCCACGGCGCCGACGGCGGCCCTGATCCGGTAGACGGCGTAGGCGGTGCGCAGCAGGTCGGCGGCGTGCGTGGCGGCGAAGACGTCGGTCCGCCCGGCCGGGTCCCCGGCGGCCACGACCCGGACCGGCTCGTCCGGGCGCAGGCCGAAGGAGGCGGCCAGCTCGCCGGCCGGGCCGCCGCCGCGCAGCAGCCGGCCCACCCATTCGTCCCTGGTCCGGCGGGCCTCGTCGGCGGCCAGGCTGAGGCGGGCCAGGTGCGGGGCGGCGGTCCTGGCGGCCTCGGCGAGCACGGCGGCGGCGTCGGGCGCGAGCGGCTCGTCCGCCTGGATGGCCCAGATCGTGCCGAGCGCCTCGCCCCTGGCGCGGACCGCGATGGCCAGCCGGGGCAGGTACTCGCGCGGCTCGTGGCTCCACACGGCCTCCTCGCAGCGCAGGACGGCGGCGTACTCCTCGGCGTTCGTCGGGTGCTCGGGCACGCGCCGGCCGAGGATGCCCTCCCTGCGCAGGTCGTCGATCGGCTGGCCGATCGTGGAGTAGGCCAGGACGCGCATGGCCAGGTCCTCGATGGCCACCGCGCCCCCGACGCGGGCGGCGACCTGGTTGGCCAGCGCGAACAGGTCGCCCGCCTGGCCGCCGCCCAGGTCCGCGGCCGGGGCGACGAGCGCGAGCAGGGCGTCCACCAGGGCGTAGAGCTGGCCCCAGGCCAGGCCGGGCGCGGCGGCCAGCAGCGCCACGCCCGCGGCGCGGGCCGCCTCGGTCAGCGCGCCGGCCTCGCCGAGCCCGGCCCGGACGACGACCGCGCTCACGCCCGCCCCGGCCGCGCTCTCCAGCAGGGACGGCTCCGGCCGGCCGGTGGCCAGCAGCAGCGCCCCTGCGTAGGCGGCCATCGGCTCGTCGGAGCCGTGGATGACCGGCGCGCCCACCATGGCCTGGCGGCCGGAGGGCAGGCACAGCGCGCTCACCGTCTCCGCGCCGAGGCTGTCGAGCAGCACGCCGAGCGTCACCCGGCCCTGGCCGCTCACGCCCGGCCCCCGCGCAGGAGGCGTCCGTGCCGGCCGCCGGTGAACTCGCCGTCGTCGATCACCATGCGGCCGCCCAGGAGCACGTGGGTGACCCCGGCCGGGCGGATGGCGGGCTCGTCGTAGGTGCCGTCGTGGCGGATGGCGGCGGGGTCGAACACGCACACGTCGGCGACCGCTCCCCTGCCCAGCCAGCCCCGGTCGGCCAGGCCGAACTGGGCCGCGGTGGCCGAGCTTGCCTTCCTGATCGCCTCGGCCATCGGCACGAGCCCGCGGTCGCGCACGTACGCGCCGAGGAAGGTGGGGAAGGTGCCGTACGTGCGGGGATGGGTCGGCCCGGTGGGCGGCCCGCCGTCGGAGCCGATCGACACGAGGGGGTGCCGCATGATCCGGGTGACGTCGTCGTCGTGCATGGTGTGGAAGACGCCGTCGGCGTGCGGGTCGGCCATGAGCAGGTCGCACAGCGCGTCCCAGGGCTCGCGGCCGTCCAGCAGGTCGGCCAGCGAGCGGCCGGTGACGCCCACGGAGGCGTGCCGCAGCAGCCGCACGTCCTCGGGGTGCGTCTCGCGCCACAGGCCGACGCCGGTCGTGCGCTCCGGGTCCTCGGCCAGCGCGCGCAGCGCCCGCCGTTCCGCCGGGTCGGCCAGCCTTCTGAGCAGCTCCGGCTCGCCGCCTTCGCACGCCGCGGGCGGCAGCAGCGCGACCAGCCCGGTGCAGAACGCCCGGTACGGGTAGACGTCGGCCCGCACGTCCACGCCGTTGACCCGGGCGGCCGTCAGCTTGTCCAGCAGCATGGCCGACGAGCCGTGCACGGCCCGGCCCGACGCCTTGCAGTGGGAGACCTGGAGCCGCACCCCGGCCGCCGCCGCGACCTCGACGGCCTCGTCCAGCGCGTCGGCCAGCCCCTCGCTCTCGCTGCGCAGGTGGGTGGCGTAGACCAGGTTCCGGCGCCGGGCCGCGCGGGCCAGCGCGATCAGCTCGCCGGTGCCGGCGTAGGCGCCCGGCACGTACTCCAGGCCGCTGGACAGCCCGCACGCGCCCGCGGCGAACGCCTCCTCGGCCAGCCCGGTCATCCGGTCGAGCGCGCCCGGCGGCGGCGCGGCGTCCATGCCGCAGACGGCCGCGCGCAGCGTGTTGTGGCCGACGAGCGCGGCCAGGTTGTTGGTCGTGCCCTCCCGCTCGACGGCGTCGAGGTAGCCGCCGAAGGTGGCGAAGGCGTGCTCGCCGAAGATCCCGGGGGTGAAACCGGCCGCCTCCGGGGTGGCCGGCCCGCAGGAGAAGCCGCAGTTCCCGACGATCTCGGTGGTGACGCCCTGCCACAGCTTGAACGGCTGCGCCCCGGCCATGAACGGCACGGTGTCGGAATGGCTGTGCGGGTCGATGAATCCGGGCGCGACGACCATGCCGTCCACGTCCACCACGCGGGCGGCCCGGCCGAGGTCGCGGCCGGTCGCGGTGACGCGTCCGCCGCCGATGGCCACGTCCGCGGTGCGGCCGGGCGAGCCGAACCCGTCGTGCAGGGTGCCGCCGCGCAGGATGAGGTCGTGCATGCAGGTGTGCCTTTCCCGGTACGAGATTCGTCGGTCATGTCAGGGGACGGCCGCCACCAGGCGCCTGGTGTAGTCGTGGGCGGGGGCGTCCAGGACGGCCGAGGTCGTCCCCTCCTCCACGACCGCGCCCTTCAGCAGCACCACGGTCCTGGCGGCGACCTGGCGGACGACCGCCAGGTCGTGGGTGATGAACAGCATCCCGGTGCCCAGCTCCCGGCCGATGCCGCGCAGCAGTTCGAGCACGTGCGCCTGGACCGACACGTCCAGGGAGGCGACCGGTTCGTCGCAGATCAGCAGCGCGGGACGGACGGCCAGGGCGCGGGCGATGGCGACGCGCTGGCGTTCGCCGCCGGACAGCGCCTTGGGCCGGCGGGCGGCGTACGCGGCGGGCAGGCCGGCCAGCTCCAGCAGCTCGCCCACGCCGATCCGGTCGGCGGGCGCGGCCCTGGAGATCGCCTCGGCCAGCGTCGCGCCGACGGTCATGGCGGGGTTGAGGGAGGTGGAGGGGTCCTGGAAGACGCACTGGACGAGCCGGTGCACGCGGGCGCGCTCGCGCGGGTCCAGGGCGGCGCGGTCGGTGACGTCGAGGCCGGCGAGGCGGATGCGGCCGCCGTCGGGGGTGATCAGGCCGAGCACCGACCGGGCCAGCGTGGTCTTCCCCGAGCCCGACTCCCCCACCAGGCCGACGGTCTCGCCGGGGTTCACGTGCAGGCTGACGCCGCCCAGGGCGGTGTGGGCGCCGTACCGTTTGCGCAGGCCCTCGATGTGCAGCAGCGGTTCGCCGGCGGCCGGGGCGGCGGGGAGCGCGGCCTCGCGCAGCGCCGGGCGGGCGGCTCCGGCGGTGTCGTGCACGCAGGCGGTCAGCCTGCCGCGGCCGATCGGGCGCAGCGGCGGCCTGGCCGCGGTGCAGGCGTCGGCGACCCGGTCGCAGCGGGTCGCAAAGGCGCAGACGCCGGCCACCGCGTCCGCCCGCGGCACCGCGCCCGGGATGCCCACCAGGCGCTCCAGCGTGCGCTCGGCCGACGGCAGCGCGCCCAGCAGCCCCGCGGTGTACGGGTGCGCGGGCTCGGCGGCCAGCGCAGGGCCCGGCCCCTGCTCGACGACGCGCCCGGCGTACATCACGGCGACCCGGTCGCAGACGGCGAACGCCACGCGCAGGTCGTGGGTGATGAGCAGCACGCCCATGCCGCGCGCCTCCTGGACCCGGCGCAGCAGCGCCAGGATCTCGTGCTGGGTGGTGGCGTCCAGCGCGGTGGTGGGCTCGTCGGCGACGAGCAGCTCGGGGTCGCCGGCCAGCGCGGCGGCCAGGGCGACGCGCTGCCGCATGCCGCCCGAGAGCTGGAACGGGTAGCGCCCGGCCACGGCGGGGTCGTCGATGCCGACCTCGGCCAGCCTGCGCGCGATCTCCTGCCGGGACGTGCGCCCGGGCAGGGTCTCGGCGATGTGCGCGCCGGCCGTGCGCAGCGGGTTGAGCATGGCGAAGGGGTCCTGCATGAGCAGCGAGATCCGCCGTCCGCGCACGCCGCGCAGCAGCCGCTCGGACGCGCCGACGAGCTGCGCGCCGCCGACCTCGACCGACCCCTCGGCGCGCAGGCCGCGCGGGAGCAGGCCGACGAGGGCGCGGGCGGTCAGGGACTTGCCGCTGCCGGACTCGCCGACCAGCCCGACGGTCTCGCCCGCGGCGACCGTCAGGTCCACGCCGTCCACGAGCACCCGGTCGCCGACGACCCGCAGGCCGCGTGTCTCAAGCATCGGAGAGCCTCTCGAAGAGCTGGTCGCCCAGCAGGGTGGCGGCGGTGGCGGCGACGGTGACCAGCGCGGCGGGCACCACCGCGGCCCACGGGTTGAGGTCGAGCAGGCCGCGGTTCTCCTCGATCATCAGCCCCCAGTCGGGCGTGCCGGCGGGCAGGCCGATGCCCAGGAAGGACAGGCCGGACAGCGCGACCAGCGCGGCGACGAAGCTGAGCAGCGCGCCGGCCACGACCGTGGGCGCGATGTTGGGCAGCAGGTGCCGGAACATGATCCGGCCGCGGCCGAGCCCGAGCGTGCGGGCCGCCTCGGCGTAGGCCAGCTCGCGCTGCGCCATGGTCAGGCTGCGCACCACCCGGATGTCGCCGGGCGTGAACAGCACCGCCATCGCCAGCACCGCCCAGCCGATGCCGCCGCCCAGCACGCCCACCAGGACGATCAGCATGAGCAGCCCCGGCATCGCGATGAGCAGGTCGACCACCCGCATCATGACGGCGTCGATCCAGCCGCGGCGGTAGCCGGCCAGCAGCCCGAGCGAGGTGCTCATCGCGCACGTGGCCAGCGCGACGACGAGCGGCCACAGCAGCGCCGAGCGGGCTCCGGCCAGGCAGCGCGACAACACGTCCCGGCCCAGCTCGTCGGTGCCCGCCCAGTGGGCCCAGCTCGGCATCGTCGCGCCGAGCCCGAGGTCCTGGGCGGCCGGGTCGTAGGGCGCGAGCCACGTCCCGGACAGGGCGGCGAAGGCCATCAGGGCGAGGATCCCGCCCGACAGCAGCGTCAGCGGCCCCGGCCGGGCCCGGCGCAGCCGCCGCGCCCGTCCGCCGAGGCGCACGGTCCCCGTCACGACGCTCACGCGGCCACCGCCCCGTGCCGCACCCGCGGGTCCACCGCGAGGTAGGCCAGGTCGATCAGCAGGTTGACGGCGACCACCACGGCGCCTCCCATCAGGACGAGCGCCTGGACGACGGGCAGGTCCTTCTGCCCGACGGCGCTGACGAGCAGCTCGCCGACGCCGTGCAGCCCGAAGGCCCGTTCGACGAACAGCGCGCCGGTGAGGTTGGCGGCCAGCAGCAGGCCGCCGACCGTGAGGACGGGCAGCGCGGTGTTGCGCAGCGCGTACCCGATCCAGTAGCGGGCGCGGCCGACCCCGCGCGCCCGGGCGAAGGTCATGAAGTCCTGCCCGGCCAGGTCGAGCGCGGCCGCCCGCATCTGCCTGACGACGACCGCCGCCTGCCCGGTGGCCAGCGCGATCGCGGGCAGCGTCAGGTGCGCGACCCGCTCGGCGAACGTCTCGCCCGCGCCGAAGACGGGGAACCAGCCGAGGGTGACGGCGAAGCCGTACAGCAGCAGGATGCTCATCGCGAACGGCGGGATCGCCAGGCCGACCAGCGCGGAGAGCGTGATCCCCCGGTCGAGCGGGCCGCCCCTGCGCATGGCGGCGGCCAGCCCGGCGGGCAGGCCGACGGCGAGGGTCAGGATGATCGCGTAGCCGGCCAGCCCGGCGGTGACGGGCAGCCGGTCGGCGATGACGCTGGTGACGGGTTCGCGGCTGTAGAGGGAGGCGCCGAAGTCCCCGCGCACGGCGTCGCCGAGCCAGGTGGCGTAGCGGACGGGCAGCGGGTCGTCGAGGTGGTACTGCGCGCGGACGGCGGCGCGCGACTCGGCGGTGGAGGGCCGCGGCCCGAGCAGGACCTGCTCCGGGTCCCCCGGGGCGAGCGCCAGCAGCGCGTAGGTGAGCACGGACAGCACGCCGAGCAGGAGGAGCGCGGCGGCCAGGCGGCGGGCGACGAAGGCCATCAGGCACCGGCCGCCGGGCGGATGGCGCTGAAGACGTTCATGGTCCAGGTGCCGAACTGGCCGGTGAACCGCTTGCGCAGCGCGACGGCGGCCTCCTTGGTGTAGAGCGGCACGTACGGCACCTGGTCGGCGATCTCGGCCAGCACCTCGGTGACGGCGGCGGCACGGTCCGCTCCCTCGAGCTTGCCCAGGTCGTCGAGCCGGGCGTCCGTCTCGGGCGAGCCGTAGCCGCTGAAGTTGAAGCCCTGGGGCCCGGCCGAGGCGCGGCTGACCAGGTCGGGCAGCACCTCGCCCGGGTCGGGGGTGCCGTAGAGCAGGTCGACCAGCTGCAGCGGGGTGTCCTGGTGGCTGAACATGCGCTGCCGGTACTGCTCGGTGGGCAGCGGCTGGAGGTCGAGCTTGATGCCGATCACCGCCAGGTCGGCGACGATGGCCTGGAGGGCTTTGACGTCGTCGCTGCCGCTGTCGTACGGCGCGGCCAGGGTGAAGCCCTGAGGGTGGGCCGACTTGGCCAGCTCGGCCTTGGCGGCGTTCACGTCGTGGGGGTGGGCGGGCAGCTCGGGCAGCTTGCCGCCGTACAGGGCGGCGAGCTGCGGCTTGGGCAGCATCAGGTCGGCGATGCCGCCGTGGCCGCTGGTCATGAGCGTGGCCAGCGCCTCCCGGTCGAGGGCGTGGGCGATGGCGCGGCGGACGTGCACGTCCTTGAGCGGCCCCTCGCGCACGCCGAGCGACAGGTAGGCGATGTTGTTGGCCGGGTAGAAGGAGGTCGTGACGCCGGGCAGGGCGCTCCACTTGCGCGTCTCGCTGACCTGGATGTCGTTGGTGCCGTCCACCTCGCCGGAGGAGACGGCCAGGCGCAGCGTCTCGGGGTCGCCGATCGCCTTGATCTCGATCCTGCGCAGCTCCGGCTTGGGGCCCCAGTACAGCTCGTTGCGTTCCAGCGTCACCCCGGAGGTGAGCGAGAACTTCGTGACCTTGAAGGGGCCGGAGCCGAGCGTGCCGACCTCGGGCGAGCCGAGGTCCTTCGGGTGCGCGGCGGCCAGCCTCTTCGGGACGATCTGCCAGGCCAGCGCGGCGGTGGCCAGGAAGCTGGCGCTGGGCTTGCTCAGGGTGACCTTCACCGTGCGCGGGCCGGTGGCCTCGACCTTCTTGACCTGCGTGACGTAGCTGGCGGCCTGGGAGGTCACGGCGGGGTCGAGGTGGCGGGTCAGGGAGTAGGCGGCGTCCTCGGCGGTGACGGGCGTGCCGTCGCTGAACCTCGGGCCCTCGCGCAGGGTGAAGACGTACGTGCGCGGGTCGGGGTGGGTCCAGGAGGCGGCGATGCTCGGGATGACCCTGCCGTCCGCGCCGAGGGTCACCATCGTGTCCAGGACGGCGAACTGCACGGTCGTGGAGGCGTCGTTGAAGCCGTGGGCGATGTCGAGGCTGTTGGGGGCGAGCCCCATCGCCCAGCGGAGGGTGTCGGGGGCCGCGCCGGAGCCCGGGGCGCCGGCGCAGCCCGCCGCCAGCAGGAGCAGGGCGCCCGTGGCGAGCCTGGCGAGTGCGGTTGCGGATGTCATGGAACCACCTCGGGGAGTGAGCGGGGGGAATAGTCGGACGCTAGAAGCCCGGCCTCCCTCGTTCACTGACCCGGCAGCCAAACTCTGCGCGCCCCGGCTCGTGCTGCAGGCCAACACGGCCCTAGACCAGACCAGGGGGGATGCCGACGGGCGCGGTGCCCTCGGGCTGGGCGGCGAAGCGCAGTCCGAGCAGGCCGAAGCCGCTGAGCAGCAGGTCGCCGTCCCCGTCGAGGCGGAGGGTGAAGGGGCCCGCCCGCCACGTCCCAGCGGGTGCGGGGACGACGGGGGCCTGGAAGGTCAGGCCGACGCGCAGCGTCCCCTCGTCGATGACGGCGAGCACGCCCGTCTCGTCGTTGAGCCAGGCGCCCCGCGGGGCGGGCTCCTCACCCGGCGGGTCGCACGGCTGGTACACGTGCGGCCAGCGGATCGACCCGTCGTGGCCGAACAGCAGCCGCCCGTCCTCGGGCATGAGCCAGATCCGGCCGGCCGGCACCTGCGCGTACCAGCGGCCGTCGTCGTCGAGGGCGAGCTCCAGGTCGGTGGCGCCGGTCAAGGAGATGCCGCCGTCGCCGGCGGGTTCGAGCGTGAGCGTGGCGTCGGTCTCCTGGTCGTGCCAGTGCCCGAGCAGGGCGGGCCGGGCCGCCTCGGCGTCCTCCCGGCGGGCGGGGGCGGGACGGGGGGCCGGGTCCTGGCCGGTCAGGACGCGGGCCAGGCCGAGGCTGAGGCCGACGGGGTCCAGGCCGCTGTGGTTGGTCAGCACGGCCACGCCGAGGCCGGGCTCCGGCAGGTGGAGCAGGTTGCCGACGTAGCCGTGCATGCCGCCGGCGTGGCCGTACCCGGCCAGGTCGCCGACGGTCAGGTGGCAGATGCCGCGGGCGTACCGCAGGACGGCGCCGTCGGCGAGCGTGGTGCGCTCCAGCAGCGCGGTCCGCACGTCGGCGCCCAGCACCCGGCCGTCGGCCAGGAAGCCGAACCAGGGGGCGAGGTCGTCGACGCCGGTCACCAGGCCGCCGTCGCCGACCGCGCTCTCCTGCGTGTCGGCCCGCGCGCCGGCGCCGTCGTAGCCGTAGGCCATCCGCGGCAGCGGGACGGAGGCGTCGTCGCGGAAGACGGTGTCGCCCATGCCGAGCGGTTCGAAGAGCCGTTCGCGGGCGAAGTCGGCCAGCGAGCGGCCGGTGAGCCGCCGGACCACGACGGCGGCCAGGACGTAGCCGGTGTTGGAGTAGGAGAAGCGGGTGCCGGGCTCGAAGGTGGTCCGGCGCATGCCCGCCACGATCTTCATCAGCCGTTCCTCGTCCATCAGGGTGAACGGGACGCCGGTGACGGCCTGCAGGCCGTACCACTCCGGCAGGCCACCGGTGTGCCGCAGGCACTGGTCGAGCGTGACGGGCACGCCGAGCCGCAGCTCGGGGACGTGCTCGCGGACGTCGTCCGACAGGCTCAGCCTGCCGTCGCGGGCCAGCAGCAGCACGCACGCGGCGGTGAACTGCTTGCTGATGGAGGCGATGTCGAAGCGGGTACGGGAGTCGATCGGGACGCCGAACTCGACGGAGGCCATGCCCCTCGCCGCGGTGTGCAGCACCTTGCCGTCGGCGTAGACCCCGACCGCCAGACCCGGCCCGCCGGGGCGGAGGCCGGGAAGGGCGTCGAGCGCGCGTTCTACCTGCTCAAAATCCATCGTTCAAGTATCTGGATGTCCGGGTGGGAAACGCTTGTCCGGAGCGGCAAACCTGGGGGCTACCTGGTTGGTCTGCCGTACAGGGCCATCCTGGCGATCATGGCGTCCGCGGCCAGGTGGTAGCAGGTCGTCACGCATCCGAGCACCTCCCTCGGGGTGGTGAAGGTGGCCGCGAGCGTCTTGTCGGCGATCCGGCGCACGCCCGGCACCAGCTCGCCCAGCTCGGCGGCGGGCGTGGTGGGCATGTCGATCTCCAGCTCCAGCACGGCGGGCAGCTCGACCGGCCGCAGCTCCCCGGCCGAGCGCACGGTCTCCGCGGCCGCCTCCTTGATCAGCCGCCGCGCCTCGGACGGCGAGAGGCTGTCGGCCGAGGTGTGCCCGTGCGCGATCTTGACGGCGACCGTGCGCACCCCGGGGAACGCCTTGCCGGCGACGTCGCAGATGACGTCGTCGCCGGTGAGCAGCCCCACCGGCACGCCGACGGCGGCCGCCTGCAGGGCGTTGACCTCGGCCTCCGAGACGATCGCGCCGTTGAGCCGTACCTGGTGGAAGTGCGAGGAGTAGGTGTGGGCGAGCACGCCCGGCGAGCCGGCCGCGGCGTGGTAGCCGAGGAACATGGCCACGTCGTGCTCGGCCGAGATGCCCTCGGCCATGCAGTCGAGCTTGGGCGTGCCGAAGATCAGCCGGGCGCGCGGGTCGAGCTCCTCGTGCAGCAGGTTGTCCATGGTGCCGTGGCTGTCGTTGACCAGCACGCTGGCGGCCCCGGCCGCGAACGCGCCCTCGATGGCGGCGTTGGCCTCCGCGGTCATCAGCCGCTGCGCCCGCGGGTAGCCGTGGCCGGCGCGGGAGACCTGGTCCATGGTGGCGATGCCCGCCACGCCTTCCATGTCGATGGAGATGTAGACGTTCGTCATCGTCACAGGCTTTCACCGGGACGGACGGACGGCTTCGTCGCCAGGACAGAAACCGCCTGCCCTCCTTGCGCCTTCCGCACAGTGGCGGGGATCACGAAGGCGGCGGCGACGGCCAGCAGCCCCAGCGCCGCCGACAGCAGGTACGTCTCGACGAAGCCCTGCTCGGCGGGCACCCCGGCGACGGCCCCGGAGGCCAGCACCATGGCCCCGAACTGCGCCCCGAACGTGCCGCCGATGCTCTTGGCGACGAACACCACGCCGCTGACCCCGGCCGCGCGCTCGCCGGGCACGTCGGCGGCCACGGCGTTGAGCCCGGCGGTGAGGCCGATGGAGGCGCCCAGCCCGATGACCGTCACCGCGACCATGATCTGCCAGGCGGCGGCGTGCCACAGGGCCAGCCCGCCGGTCCCGCCGCAGACGAGCACGCTGCCCAGCAGCAGCACCGCGCGCCGGCCGAGCAGCCTGGTCATCGGCCCGACCAGCGGCGCGATCACGGTGCCCGCGACGCCCATGGGGAACATGTAGATGCCGATCCACAGGGTGTCGGCGCCCTGGCCGTACCCGGTGCCGGCGGGGGCGGCCAGCATCATCGGCAGGGCGACGACGAGGCCGAAGGAGGCGAAGCCGAGCAGCACCCCCATGGCGGTCACCCCGGCCGGGGTGCGTCCGGCCAGCAGCCGCAGGTCCACGAGCGGGTCGGCGACGCGCAGCTCGACGACCGCCCACGGGCCCAGCGTCAGCACGGCGGCGGCGAACAGCGCGAGCGTGGCCGGGGCCGTCCAGCCCCAGCTGGGGACGGCGGTCAGGCCCAGCATGACCAGGGCCACGCCGCCGCCGAGCAGCAGCCCGCCCGCCCAGTCGACGCGGCCGCCGGCCGCGCGCGGGGTGGACGGCACGGTGAACCAGGCCAGCAGGGCGGCCGCCGCCACGCCGGCCACGGCCAGCAGGAACAGCGACCGGTAGCCGAAGGCCGAGCTGATCGGCCCGGCCAGGATGAGGCCGAGCGCGCTGGCCAGCGCGGCGACGCCGACGACCAGGCCGTTGCCGGTGGCGGCGCGCTCGGGGGTGAGGGTGTCGCGGAACAGCCCCACGGTCAGGGGCAGCACGCCCAGCCAGACGCCCTCGACCGCCATGCCGGTGATCAGCAGGGTGATGTTCGGCGCCAGGGCGGCGAGCAGGACCCCGGCGCCGCTGATCGCCATCAGCGCGAGCAGCACGCGCCGCTTGTCGTACATGTCGGCCAGGCGGCCGACGATGGGGGTGCTGATGGCCGAGCTGATCAGCGAGCCGGTGAAGATCCACGCGAGCGCGCCGGGCGAGGCCCCCAGGTCCTGCTGGACGAGCGGGAGCGCGGGCGAGAGCGTCATCTCCATGGTCTGGAGGACGCCGATGAACAACACCGGCGCGCCGATGACGCCGAAGCCGGATCTGGACATGGTTCTGCCTTTCGGGGTGGGGTGACGTGCGGCCGTGAGGTCCCCCCGAACCCCGGCCGTGATCTAGGCCGGTCCGAGCACCTTCGGCGTGATCAGCGCCAGGGCGGTCTCGACGAAGTACTCCTCGTCGGCCTCGCAGGCGCCGAGCACGACGTTCTGGCCGAGCCCGGACAGCAGGGCCTTCAGCGCGCGGGCCAGGCGCAGCGCCTGGTCAGCGGTGACGGCGGCGCCGCCGTGCTCGCGGCCGGTGAACAGCGCGGCGAGCTCGATCTCGGTCGACCTGATCGAGGCGGTGAGCCTGCGGCGCAGGTCGGGGTCGTTGAGCACGAGGTCGAGCACGCGGGTCTCGAACAACAGCCGGCCGGCCGCCTGCGGGTCGGCCGACATGCGCAGGAAGCGGCGGGCGATCTCGGCCACGACCTCCGCCAGCCGCGGGCCGTACCCCCCGGCCTCGGGCGTGCGCAGGTCGAGGGGGCCGACGTAGTCGTCGACCATGGCTGCCATCAGCCCGTTCTTGCCGCCGAACAGGGAGTAGACCGCGCCCGTGGTCAGGCCGGCCAGCTCGGTGATGTCCTCCAGCTTGGCCTTCGAGCCGTCCCTGCCGACGATCTCGCGGGCGGCCTCGATCAGCGCGCGCCTGTTGGCGGCCTTGCTTTCCGCTCTGTTCAGCCGCATGACATCTCCTGCATGCCGTAAAGATAATCTGATTTACTAGAATAATCCAGATTATCAGGAGGCCCGAAATGGACGTCGCCCCCCACCTGAGCCGCGTGCCCGACTTCACCGCGTTCCCGACGGTTGACGAGATGCACGCCGAGCTCGACGACCTCGCCGCCGCCCACCCCGGCCTGGTGCGCCTGCGCCGCATCGGCACCTCCCGCCTCGGCGAGCCGCTGCGCGTGGCCACCATCGGCGCGGGCCCCCATGACGCCGTGATCATCGGCGGTCCCCACCCCAACGAGCCCATCGGCGCCCTCACCGTCAGCACGCTGCTGCGGCAGCTCGTCGAGGACGCCGGGCTGCGGGAGGACTTCGGCTTCCGCTGGCACCTCATCCCCTGCGTCGACCCCGACGGCGCCCGGCTCAACGAGGGCTGGTACGCCCGGCCGAGCGACCGCCGCGCCTACGCCGAGCACTTCTACCGCCCGGCCGAGGCCGACCAGGTCGAATGGACCTTCCCGCTGACCGGCGAGGACTACTTCTTCGACCGCACGCTGCCGGAGACCGAGGCGCTGATGCGGCTGATGGACGAGGTCCGGCCCGCCCTGGTCTACTCCCTGCACAACGGCGAGCTCCAGGGCGCCTTCTACTACCTCAGCCGGAACGACCCCGCGCTCGCCGCCCGCCTGACCGCCGTCGCCACGGCCGAGGGCCTGCCCCTGCACATGGGGCCGCCGGAGCTGCCGGGCGCCGTCCAGATCGCGCCGGCGGCCTACCTGACCCCGCGCGGCGCCGACATCGGCGCGACGTACGGCATCGGCGGCGGCAGCGTCGACTACGCCGACCGCTTCGGCGCCCTGCACCTGGTCACCGAGCTGCCCTACTGGGCCGACCCCCGCGTCGCCGACCAGACCCCGACCGGGCAGAAGTACCACGAGACGATCCGCGACTGCCTGGCCGGGCAGCGCGAGCTGATCGGCGAGCTGGCCGCCTCCCTGGCCCGCGCCAAGGGCGACCTGACCGTGCGCTCGCCCTTCCGCCGGGCGCTGGAGGACTTCGTCGCCGGCCACGACGAGTTCATCGGCGAGTGGGAGGACCTGCCCGGCACCGACCGCCCGGCCACGGTGGCCGAGGTGGTCGGCGGCCGGCAGCTCGTGCACTCCATGCGGCTGCGGTACTGCGGCACCTACCTGCGCATGCTGGACGCCGAGCTGGCCGCGGGCAACGCGACGCCCGCCGTCCGGGCCGAGCGCGCCCGGCTCGGCGCGCGCTTCGAGGAGTGGTTCACCGAGGCCGGGGCCGACGCGCAGGGCACGCCGATCCCGCTGCGCTCGCTGGTCGCGGTCCAGCTCGGCGCGGCGCTGCTCGCGGCCGACGCCGTCAGGCGGGCAGGAGGGCGGTCAGCTCACGCCTGACCAGCGGCCAGGTACGGCTCTCCGGGTCGATGAGCACGAAGTGGCCCGCCCCCGGGACGCGCACCAGCGACGTCCCCGGGTGGGCCGCCAGGTAGGACTCCGAGACCTGGACGGGGACCCGCTCGTCCGCCGTGCCGTGCACGATCACCAGCGGGCCCGTCCGGTCCGGCAGCCGGGCCGGGTCCAGGCCGGGATGGTCGTCCGGCGATCCGCCGAGGAAGTCGGCCACCGCGCCGTCGTCGAGGTCCAGCCGCGCGGCCAGCCGCAGGTCGGCGACCGGGGCCAGGGCGAGGACGGCGGTGCCGTCCGGCGCGGCGCACATGGCGAGATGACCGCCGGCCGAGTGGCCGACGACCACCGAGGGACGCAGCAGGCCGATCGCGGCCCGCAGGTCCGCGACCGCCGCCGCCGGATCCCCCGGCCTGCGGCGGTACTCGACGGCGGCCACGCTGCACCCCGCCCGGTGCAGCGCGTTGGCCATGGGCCGCAGGTGCGTCCGGTCGTACTCCGGGCGCCAGAAGCCGCCGTGGACCAGTGCCACCACGGGTCCCTCGGCCGGCCAGAGGTCGATCACCTGGTCGGCGTCGGCCCCGTACCGCAGGGCGCGGAGCGGGCCGGGCGCCGGGCGGGTCAGGACGGCACGGTTCTCCACCCTCACCTCCGGCCGGACCGGCGGGAGCCGAGCCGGGCGAGCCCGGCCGCGCCCGCCGCCAGCAGCGCGGCGCCGAGCCCGGCGGCGGCCCCGGCCAGCAGCAGGTGCTGCCGCCGTACCCGCCGCCTGACCTGCGCGTACGGCACCGTGGAGAAGGACACCAGCTCGTACCGCGACACGTAGCGGCCGGGCAGCGCGCGTTCCAGCCGGTGCTCCACGCTCTTGGTCAGCCGGTGCACCGGGGAGGCGACCTTGTCGCGCATCTCGACGAAGTTGGCCAGCGCCATCTCGGCGATCGCGTCGGTGTCGTCCCTGCGCCGCAGCTCGAACAGCGGCAGCGCGCGGGACCAGTCGCCGCCGGTCTCCGTCAGGCATCGGTCGAGCACGGTCACGTCCTCGAAACCGCAGTTGGCGCCCTGGCCGTAGAAGGGCACGATGGCGTGCGCCGCGTCACCGATCAGGCCGACCCGGCCGTCCGTCTGCCACGGCGCGCAGCGGACGGTGCCGAGCCGGCCGACCGGGTTCTCCAGGTACTCCCGCACCAGACCGGGCGCGAGGGGGGGCACGTCCGGGTAGTGGGTGCGGAAGTGGCGTTCGATCGCGGCAGGGTCGCTCAGCGAGGCGAAGCTCGACGTGCCCTCGCTCGGCCAGAACATCGTGCAGGTGAAGGAGCGGTCGGGGTTGGGCAGCGCGATCATCATCGAGGTGCCGCGCGGCCAGATGTGCAGGGCGCCGGGGTCGAAGGCGAACTCGCCGGCCACGGGCGGGATCGTCAGCTCCTTGTAGCCGTGGCCGAGGAAGTCCAGGCTCTCCCGGACGCCCCGGTGGGCCACCAGCTCGGCCCGTACGGCCGAGCCGGCCCCGTCGGCGCCGAGCACCACGCCGGCCGTCGCGCGCACCGGGCCGGCCGCGGTGTCGAACTCCATCGCGCCGGTCGCCGGGTCCAGGCCGGTCAGCCGGTGCCCGAAGAAGATCTTCACGCCGGGTGCGGACTCCGCGGCGTCCAGCAGCGTGTCGTTGAGCGCGCCGCGGCTGATGGAGTTGATCGAGCGCACCCCGTCGTGGCTGTACGGCTGGAAGTTCAGCGGCCCGTCCACCGGGTGGATCATCCGGCCGCGCATCGGCAGCGCGCCGGCCATGACCTTCTCCTCCAGGCCGATCCGGCGCAGCGCGTCCAGCCCGCGTTCGGAGATGGCCAGGTTGATCGACCGGCCGCGCTCGGCGAGCCCGGCGCGCGGGTCGGGCCGCCGTTCGTAGACGGTCACGTCGAGGCCGCGCCGGGCCAGGTAGCAGGCGAGCAGGCAGCCGGTCAGGCCGGCGCCGACCACGGTGACGTTCATCGGTCCTCCTCGACGCACTCGGCCAGCGCGACGGCGGCGCGCCAGCAGTCGTGGTAGGTCGAGTACAGGGGCGTCGGCGCCAGGCGGACGACGTCCGGCTCGCGGGCGTCGGCGATCACCCCGTGCTCCTGGCGCAGCCGCCGGGTCAGCTCGGCCGCGCCGCCGCGCCCCACGCGCAGGGAGAGCTGGCAGCCCCGGCGGGCGGGGTCGCGCGGCGTGATCACCGTGAGCGGCCTGGTGGGGGTGACCCGGTCGAGCAGGCTCTCCAGGTACGCGGTGAGCCGTACGCTGCGGGCCCGCAGGGCGGTCATGCCGATCCGGTCGAAGACGCCGAGCGAGGTGCGCACCGGGCCCATCGCGTAGATCGGCGGGTTGGAGACCTGCCAGGCGTCGGCGCTGGCCGGCGGCCGGGAGACCGGCGCCATCTCGAACCGGGTCGCCTGCTCGGTGCTCCACCAGCCCTCCAGCCGCTGCAACGCCGGGTCGCCCAGGTGCCGCTGGTGGACGAACACGCCGCCGAGGGCGCCGGGCCCGGAGTTGAGGTACTTGTAGGAGCACCAGGCGGCGAAGTCCGGCCCCCACGCGTGCAGCTCCAGCGGCACGTTCCCGGCGGCGTGCGCCAGGTCCCAGCCGACGGCCGCGCCGCTCGCCCGGCCGGCCGCCGTGATCGCCGGGATGTCCATGAGCTCGCCGGTCAGGTAGTTGACGCCGCCCAGCAGGACCAGCGCGACAGTGTCGCCCTCGCGGTCCAGGAAGTCCAGCACCTCCCGGCCGTCGCGCAGCCGGACCACCGTCTCGTCCGGGTCGAGGCCGTGCAGGCGGGCCTGGCTGCGCACGGCGTAGCTGTCGCTGGGGAAGGCGGTGTCCTCGATGAGGATCCGGGTCCGCCTGCCTTGCGGCCGGTAGAACGAGACCATCAGCAGGTGCAGGTTGACCGTCAGCGAGTTCATCACCACGGTCTCCTCCGGCAGCGCGCCGACCAGCCGGGCGGCCGGGCCGGTGAGCCGCTCGTGGTAGGGCAGCCACGGCCGGGCCCCCTCCAGATGTCCCTCCACCCCGAGCCGGGCCCATGCCTCCAGGTCCTCGGCCAGTTCCGCCGCGGTCGCCCGGGGCTGGAGGCCCAGGGAGTTGCCGGCGAAGTAGGCGCACTCGGGGTGGCCGCCGCCGTCGGCGGGCGGGATCAGGAAGAGCTCGCGGTGGCCCGGGTCGTCGCGGTCGCGGCGGAGGGCGTCCTGCTCGGCGGGCTTCCAGTCGTCGGTCACGTGTCGTCCGTCCTTCACATGTGGGTCCGGGCGGACCACAGCTCGGGGAAGACCACCCGCGCCATGCTCCGTTCCAGCCAGGCCAGGCCGTTGGAGCCGCCGCTGCCGGGCTTGGCGCCCATCGACCGGCGGACCGCCGTCACATGCTGGTAGCGCCAGTCGCCGAACTGCTCGGCCACGTCGGTCAGCGCCTCGCCGAGCAGCCGCGGCGCGTTGCCGGGGCCGGTGTCGCGGTACACCTCGACCCAGGCCCGCTCGACGGCCGGGTGCGGCTCGTGCTCGACGGCGAAATCGCGTTCCAGCAGCTCGCGGGGCAGGTCGTGGCCGAGCCTGGCCAGCAGGGCGATGGCGTCGTCCCACAGGCTCGGCGACTCCAGGGTGGTGAGCAGGTCGCGGTGGGTGCGGTCCTGGCGTCTGAACGGGCGCAGCAGGGCGGGGTTCTTCAGCCCCAGCAGGAACTCCACGTGCCGGTACATCGCCGACTGCAGGCCGCTGGCCTCGCCGAGCTCGTCCCGGAAGCGGTTGAAGTCGGCGGGGGTCATCCAGCGTAGGCCGCGCCAGCTCGCGTTCAGGCCCTCCAGGTGCAGCGCGGTACGGCGGAGCGGGTCCAGCGCGGCCCACACGTCGTCGGCCCGCAGCTGCTCCTGCGCGTTGCGCAGCTCGAAGGCGATGAGCTTGAAGTACAGCTCCATCACCTGAGTGATCATCAGGAACGACATCTCGCCCGCGTCGTCGCTCATCGGGTGCTGCAGCTCGTGCAGCACGTCGGTGCGGACGTAGGCGTCGTA
Source organism: Nonomuraea sp. NPDC049646 (assembly GCF_044465525.1). Lineage (NCBI taxonomy): Bacteria > Bacillati > Actinomycetota > Actinomycetes > Streptosporangiales > Streptosporangiaceae > Nonomuraea > Nonomuraea sp. NPDC049646. The sequence goes on from NZ_JBITLU010000021.1 coordinate 188,650, forward strand.
GGGGGTGCGGGTCTCGAAGTCCAGGGTGGGGGCTCCGCCCGTCGCCCTGGCTCTTGCGGCGCGTTCCTCCGCCGTGGTCGGCCGCACTGCCGATAACTGTCGCGTCGCGTCCACGCGCTTGCCCTTCTCTTAGCCTTGCTGTCCCCATGATGGCGTCGGAATGAAGGAGAAGGAATGCCATATGTAAGGCTATATCGCCATATAGGCTTATCTTTCGGTATAAATCGTGATTTGGGGCTTACGAACGGAAGGCGAGATCGTGGACGAGACCGACTGGGAGTTGCTGCGCGAGCTCCAGGACAACGCCCGGCTCTCCCTCAAGGAGTTGTCGCGCCGGATCCACCTGTCCGCGCCCGCCGTGGCCGACCGCGTCCGCAAGCTGGAGGAGTCGGGGGTGATCACCGGCTACCACGCGACGGTGGACCCGGTGCGGGCCGGCTGGCCGGTCTCGGCCTTCATCCGCATGTCCTGCTACGGCACCCGCTGCGTGCTGCGCGACCCCGAGGTGGCCGGCTGGCCGGAGGTCCGCGAGATCCACCGGGTCACCGGCGACGTGTGCAGCATCCTGCGGATCGTGGCGGTCTCCATGGTCGCCTTCGAGGACCTGATCGACCGCCTGGCGGTCTACGGGCCGCCGTCCAGCACCATGATCCTGTCCACCCCGCTCCCCGGCCATCCCCTCACCACCCCCGACGGCCCGTGATCCCGTCACGTCAGGCCCCGTCCACGAAGCCGTCGGTCCACGCGTCCGCGTCGAGCTCGACCTCGCCGTACCAGAAGCAGTCGGGCTCGTCCCGGAAGCCGGGCAGCGCCCGCGCCTCCGCTACGCGCCGCCGGGCCCGTTCCTCGCTGGAGTAGACGCCCAGCAGCTTGACGTCGTCCCCCTGGTCCTCCTGGGCCGAGAAGTCCCCGTCGCGGAAATGGACGACGTGCCCGTGCTCGTCCCGTGCGACATGGTGGACGTGCCAGAGGATGTAGACGCGCGGAGCGGGCATTTCGGAACCTCCGTCATTGAGCGTACCTACGACGACGAGGCGGGCCACGGGATCGTGCCGTCGTGGCAGAAGCGGGCGAAGGCGGTGGTCATCGTGTGGGCCAGGGCGTCCACCTGGGGGCCCGTGCCGGTCAGCGGGGTTCCGTGGGTGCCGAGGTAGAGGGGCACGTCTGCCAGGTGGCAGGCGCCCAGGGCGATGCCGCCGTGGCTCATCGGCGAGCGGTGCCCGCAGACGTGGTGCCAGGCGGGGCCGTGATGGGCGTCGGCGAGCTCCTGGGCGGGCCCGGCGAAGAGGTCGCCGGTGTCCAGGCCGTCCTGGCCGATCGCGGTGAACAGGCGGGTCTCCTCGGCCGTCGTCGTCACCAGCAGCGGGACGCGCGCGGCGGCGCCCGTCCTGACGGCCTCCACCGGGTGGACGGCCAGCAGGTCGCCGTCCACGACGGGCGCGGCGGGCAGCAGCCCAGCGGCCGGGGCGCAGGCGCGTACGGCGGCCTCCTCGGCGGCCATGAGCCCGGCCAGAGGCACGGCGTACGGGTCGCCGCCGAGCGCCGAACGTGCCGCCGAGGTCCAGGCGGCGGCCTCGGCGGGCGTGCGGAACCCGTACGGGACGGGGCTCATCGCCGCCGCCCTGGCGAACAGGCCGGGCGCGCACGTCATCAGGGCCAGCACGCAGGTGCCGCCCGCCGAGTGCCCGGCCAGGGTGACGTTCGCCGGGTCGCCGCCGAAGGCCGCGATGTTGGCGCGCACCCACTCCAGGGCGGCGATCTGGTCGCGCAGCGCCAGATTGGCCGGCACGCCGTCGCCGTGCCAGAAGCCCGGCAGGCCGAGCCGGTAGTTCACGGTCACCACGACCAGGCCGTGGTCGCGGGCCAGCGCGGTGCCGTCGTACATCGCCTGGGCCCCGGAGCCGAAGACGAACGCGCCGCCGTGCAGGAACACCAGCACGGGGCGGCGTCCCTCGGCGGAGGGCGTCCAGACGTTGAGGAACAGGCAGTCCTCGGCCGACGTGGCCGGGTCGATCTCCAGGCCCGGCACCCAGGCCATGCGGCCGGGCCGCTGCGGGGCGGGCGCGCCGGGGGTGCGGGCGTCGGCGACGCCCCGCCAGGGGCGCGCGGGCTCCGGCGCGGCCAGGCGGCGGGCGGGCGCGGCGTAGCGCACCCCCTTGAACGCGCGCACACCGTCGAGCCGGACGCCGCGCAACGCCCCGAGCGGCGTCTCGGCGACCGTCATCCCCCGAGCCCCAGGAAGGCGGCGGCGTTGCCGCCCAGGACGGCGGCGCGGCCCTCCTCGTCCAGCTCGGCGCAGGCGCGCACGACCGCGCCCGGCTCCTGCTCCCCCAGCGGGAACGGGAAGTCGGTGCCGAGCATGACGCGCTCGGCCCCCATCACCTCGACCAGCAGCCGCAGCGCGCGCGGGTCGAACACCGCCGAGTCCACGTAGAAGCGGTCGGTGTAGGCCGACGGCGGCCTCGGCGAGTGCTCGCGGACGATGTCGCGCTGGTGCCAGGCGTTGTCGGCCCGGCCCAGCAGGTAGGCGAAGCTGCCGCCGCCGTGGCAGAAGCACAGCCGCAGCGAGCCCGGCAGCCGCTCGAACGCCCCGGACAACATCAGCGACAGGATGCCGAGGTGGGTCTCGGCCGCCATGCCGACCAGCCACGGCATCATGTGGCCGCGCATGCGGTCGGCGCCGAGCATGTCCCAGGGGTGGACGAGCACCGGCATGTCCAGCTCGGCGCAGTGCGCGAGGAAGGCGACGATGTCGGGGTCGTCCAGGTTGCGCGGGCCGACGTGGTTGCCGATGTGCACGCCGCGGTGACCGGCGGCCTTGGCCTCGCTGACGGTCCGGGCCGCCAGGGCGGCGTCCTGCAACGGCACCTGGCACAGCGGCAGCAGCCGGTCGGGGGCCTGCGCGCAGTGGTCGAGCACGCGGTCGTTGACCATGGCGCACCACTCGGCGGCGCGGGCCGGGTCGGCCGCGTAGCCGAACAGCAGCGGGGTCGAGGAGACCGCCTGCACGGCCACGCCGGTGCGGTCCATGGCGGCCACCCGGGCACCGGGGTCCCACAGCTCCGGCGTGACCGGGCGGTAGTCGTCCTCGCCGCTCATCATCATGCCGTCGCGCAGCCACGGCTCACCGGCCCCGGCGAGCGTCCTGGCCTCCTCGCGGGAGATCCGCGGGAAGACGTGCGCGTGCACGTCGATCATGGTCACCGGACCACCGGCCGCAGGTGGTCCGGCCAGTCCTTGCCGGGGTGCTCGGCGCCGCAGTGGGGGCAGGTGCGGTCGCCCTCGTGGAAGGCGCGGAAGACCGGCGGCAGGTCGTCGACGATCGACTGGAGCTGCACCTCGGCGCGGTGGACCAGGCGGTGGCAGTTGACGCAGTACCACTCGAAGGCGTCCAGCGCGCCCTGCGGGCGGGCGAACTCCACGACCAGGCCGATCGAGCCGGGCACCGGCCGCTGCGGCGAGTGCCGCACGTGCGGCGGCAGCAGGAAGACGTCGCCCTCCCCGATCTGCACGTCCACCGGCGGCTTGCCCTCCTCCTCCATGACCCGCAGCACCATGCCGCCCCTGAGCTGGTAGAAGAACTCCTCGATCGGGTCGTCGTGGAAGTCGGTGCGCTGGTTGGGCCCGCCCACGATCGTCACCATGAGGTCGGCGTCCTTCCAGATCTGCGCGTTGCCGACTGGCGGCTTGAGCAGGTCCTGGTGCTCGTCGATCCACTTGTTCAGGTTGAAGGGGGGGATCATGCCTGGCTCCTTTGCGGGACGAGGGCGATGCAGGAGATCTCGATCAGCAGGTGCGGGTGCGGGAGCTGGTGGACGGCGACCGTGGTGCGGGCGGGGCCGCTCTCGTCGAAGTACTCGCCGTAGACCTCGTTGTAGCCGCCGAAGTCGTTCATGCTGACCAGGTACGCGGTCACGTTCACCACGTCGTCCAGGCCGCCTCCGGCGGCGGCGAGCAGGTCGGCGATGTTGTCGATCACCGCCCTGGTCTGCTCGCGGATGTCCAGGCTGGTGGTGCCCAGCTCGTCGGCGCTCGCCCCGGCGAAGGAGCCGTCGGGGCGGCGCGAGCTGGTGCCCGACACGAACACGAAGTCGCCGGCCCGCTTGACGTGCGGGAACCGGCCGCGGGGCCGGGCCTTGCCCTCGACCAGCAGCGCGTCGCTCATCGGGTGGTCACCTCCACGTGTCCGAGCCCGGCGGCGCCGACGCGTACGTGCGCCCCGGCGGGCAGCGGCACCGCCGCCGTGGCCGCGCCGGCCAGGACGATCCAGCCGGCCTCCATCTCGATCCCGGCCGCCCTGGTCAGCCGGGCGGCCGCGGTCAGCGCGCGCAGCGGGTGGCCGAGGATGGCCGCCGACGAGCCGCCGGCGACCTGGCGGCCGTCGATCTCCATGACCAGGCCGAGGTTGCCGAGGTCGCCGGCGTCCTGCGGGCGGCGCCAGGGGCCGACGCCGAAGCCGCTGGCCGAGGCGTTGTCGGCGATGACGTCGGGCAGGGTGAAGCTGAAGCCCTCGTAGCGGGAGTCGAGCACCTCGTAACCGACCGCGACGCCGCTGACGGCCGAGGCCACGTCGGCCGTGCCGCGCACCGGGCGGTCGAGCAGGAACGCGATCTCCGGCTCGATCCGCGGGTGGATCAGCCCGGCGGTGTCGAGCCGGGACTCCACCAGCATGGCGTCGGTGAGCAGGCCCCAGATGACGTCGTCCACGCCCATCTGGGCCATCTTGGCGCGGCTGGTGAAGCCCATCTTGACGCCGATCAGCCGCTCGCCGCGGGCCAGCCGCCGTTCGATCAGGGCGCGCTGCACCTCGTACGCGGCGGGCACGTCGAGGTCGGCCGTGTCCGTCAGGCGGGGGATGGCGCGGCCGGTCAGGGTGGCCTCGTCCAGGCGTTCGGCGAGCGCGTTCACCGCTCCTCCTTCTCGTCGTCGGCGGCGAAGGCGGCGCGGACGTCGCCCAGCCCGTCGATGCGGGCCTCCAGCACGTCGCCCGGACCCACCGGGACGACCGGGCCGAGCGCCCCGGTCAGCACGGTGTCGCCGGCCTGAAGCGGGCGGCCGAGCGCGGCCAGCGTGTCGGCCAGCCAGACCGCGGCGTGCAGCGGGTGGCCCAGGCAGGCCGCGCCGACGCCGGTCGAGACCTGCTCGCCGCGCCGTTCGATGACCATCCCGGCCAGCCGCAGGTCCACGTCGCGCAGCGGCACCGGGCGGTTGCCGAGGACGTACAGGCCGGAGGAGGCGTTGTCGGCGACGGTGTCGGCCAGGGTGATGTCCCAGTCGCGGATGCGGCTGCCGACGACCTCGATCGCGGGCAGCGCGAACGCCGTCGCGGCGATCACGTCGGCGACCGTGTGGCGCTCGTGCGGCAGGTCGCGGTCGAGCACGAGCGCGACCTCGGCCTCGGCGCGCGGCTGGAGCACCGCGCCGGCCGGGATCTCCTCGCCGTCGGGCACCGCCATGTCGGCGAACAGCACGCCGAAGTCGGGCGAGCCGACGCCGAGCTGCCGCTGCACGGCCTTGCTGGTCAGCCCGACCTTGCGGCCGGTGATCCGCCTGCCCTCGCCGAGCCAGTGCTCGGTGAGCAGGCTCTGCACCGCGTAGGCCGCCTCCAGGCCGTCGACCAGGTCGCGGACCGGCTCGCACGGGCGGCCGGACGCGTACGCCTCCAGCAGCCGCGCGGCGGCGGCGCGATGGTTGTCTGTCACTTCTGTCCTCATATCTTGACGCACACGTTGACCGGCTCGGAGAAGAAGTCGAGCGAGTACTCGCCGCCCTCCCGCCCGATGCCGGAGGCCTTCACGCCGCCGAACGGGGTGCGCAGGTCGCGCAGGTTCCAGCAGTTGACCCAGACGATGCCGGCCTGGATCCGGGGCGCCACGCGGTGGGCGCGCGACAGGTCGGTGGTCCACACCGTGGCGGCCAGGCCGTACGGGCTGTCGTTGGCCAGCCGGACGGCCTCGTCCTCGTCGTCGAAGGGGGCGACGTGGCAGATGGGGCCGAAGACCTCCTCGCGGACGGTCCTGGCGTGCGGCGGCAGGCCGGTGATCACGGTCGGCTCGACGTGGAAGCCGCCGTCGCGGGCGTCGCCGAACTCCGGCACGCCTCCTCCGGCCAGCACCGTCGCGCCCTCCTCGACGGCCAGGCGGTAGTAGGACAGCACCTTGTCGCGGTGCTCGGCCGAGATCATCGGCCCGTAGCCGCGCAGGCCCCTGGCCCGCTCGGCCAGCGCCCGGGTGAACGCCTCGAAGATCGGGCGCTGGACGTAGACGCGCTCGGTGCACAGGCAGATCTGGCCGGAGTGGGTGAAGCTGGAGCGGATCGTGCCCTCGACGGCCTCCTCCAGGTCGGCGTCGGCGAAGACCAGGGCCGGGTTCTTGCCGCCGAGCTCGAAGGAGACCGGGGTGACGTGCGCGGCGGCGTTGCGCATGATGGCGCTGCCGGTGGCCGAGGCGCCGGTGAAGGCGATGGCGTCCACGCCGGGGTGCGCGGTCAGGTGCTCGCCGGCCGCCCCCGCGCCGTGGCCGTGGACCAGGTTGAACGCGCCGGCCGGCAGGCCCGCCGCGTCGATCACCTCGGCCAGCAGGGTGGCGGTGGAGGGGGTCTCCTCCGACGGCTTGGCGACGACGGCGTTGCCCGCGGCCAGGGCGGGCGCGACCTTCCAGGTGAGCAGCAGCAGCGGCAGGTTCCACGGCGAGATGACGGCGACCACGCCGAGCGGGCGGCGCACGGTGTAGTTGAGCGCCTCCCCGCTGCCGCTCCAGGCCGGGACGCTGGTGGAGTAGGCCCGCTCGGGACGGCCGTAGGCCAGGTCGGCGTAGGCGCGGAAGTTGCCGGCGGCGCGCGGGATGTCCACCGTCGCGGCCAGCTCGCGCGGCTTGCCGGTGTCGGCGGCCTCGGCCTCGACGAACTCCTCGAACCTGGCCTCGATCCCGTCGGCGATCCGGCGCAGGTACGCGCACCGCTCCTCGGTGGAGGCGGCTCCCCAGGGGCCGTCGAGGGCGGCGCGGGCGGCCCGGACCGCCTCGTCGACGGTCTCGCGGGACGCCTCGGGGACGGCTCCGACGGTGCGGCCGTCGACGGGCGAGATGAGGGGGAAGTCCGTCCCCGCCGTCGTGAAGACGCCGTTGACGTAGTGCGCGGGCTTCATGGTCGACATTCTGCTTATGGCTCGACATAACAGTCCAATACCGAAATGTCGCCTGACTATCCTTATTTCGTTATATGTCGGTTCTGCTATGCCTGCCGACCGAATCGGTATTCGTTCTGGCATACCACCAGCGTGCATCCTCTTCCGTACCCTCATTCGGAAGGCACAGAGAGATGGACACAGATCGCCGCCTGGCCGCCCGCCGCGTCTCGCGGGCCGCCTTCATCGGCACCGCCATCGAGTGGTACGACTTCTTCCTCTACGGCACCGCCGCGGCCCTCGTCTTCAACAAGCAGTTCTTCCCCGCCATGGACCCGGTCGCCGGCTCCATCGCCTCCTTCGGCACCATGACCGTGGGCTTCCTCGCCCGCCCGCTCGGCGGCATCGTCTTCGGCCACTTCGGCGACCGGATCGGGCGGCGCAACACGCTCGTCGTCTCGCTGCTCATCATGGGGATCGGCACCACGCTGATCGGCGTGCTGCCGACGTACGACAGCCTGGGCGTGTGGGCGGCGGTGCTGCTCGTGGTGATGCGCATCGCCCAGGGCATCGGCCTGGGCGGCGAGCTCGGCGGCGCGGTGGTCCTGACTATGGAGCACGCGCCGAAGGGCCGGCGCGGCCTGTTCGGGGCGTTCCCGATGATGGGCACCCCGGCGGGCATGTTGTGCGCCAACGCCGTCTTCCTCGGCACGTCCTCGCTGCTGGGCGAGGAGAGCTTCATGGCCTGGGGCTGGCGGGTGCCGTTCCTGCTCAGCATCGTGCTGGTGGCGGTCGGCCTGTACCTGCGGCTGCGCATCGAGGAGAGCCCCGACTACGCCGACCTGGTCGAGCGGCGCAAGCCGGTCAAGCTGCCGATCGCGGTGGTGCTGCGCGACCACTGGCGCGAGGTGGTGCACACGATCGGCGTGATCATCGGCAACAGCGCGCTGGCCTACATCTTCATGGTCTACATCCTCGGCTACGGCGAGGCCGCGGCCGGTCTGTCGCGGACGTTCCTGCTGAGCTGCGTGATCGGCGGCGCCGCCGTGTGGCTGGTGACCGCGCCGCTGTGGGCCCACCTCGGCGACCGGCACGGGCTGCGTTCCGTCTTCGCCTGGGGCTCGGTGGTGCTGCTGGCCGGCGCCCTGGCGATCCTGCCGGTCGTCAACACCGGCAACAAGCCCCTCATCGTGCTGTTCATGCTGGTGATGGGCGCGGTCCTGGCCATGACGCACGCACCGCAGGGCACGCTGACCGCCAGCTTCTTCCCGGTCGCCATCCGGTACTCCGGCACGTCGGTGGCCTACCAGCTCGCCTCGCTGCTGGGCGGCGGGATCACGCCGCTGGTGGCCGCCTCGCTGTTCGCCTCGACCGGGACCTCGGTGTCGATCACCGTCTACCTGGCCGTGGTGACGGTCATCAGCCTGGTCGCCGCCCTGCTGATCCCCCGCAACGACGCCGAACGCCTGGGCGACCAGCCGGTTCCCGCCGACATAGCGAAATAGGGCAGGTTCTCCCTGGTCATATGATGATTTCGTGGTATCTCGTCCGCTGGACCTGCTGAGCGGCCGGCTCAAGCTGCGGCATCTCGTGCTCGTGACCACCATCGCCGAGCAGGGCGGCGTCCTGCGCGCCGCCGAGCACCTCCACCTGGCCCAGCCCGCCGTGACCCGGGGGCTGCGGGAGGTGGAGCAGATCCTCGGGGTGGAGCTGTTCACCCGCGGATCGCGCGGCGTCACCCCCACCCTCTTCGGCGAGGCGTTCATCGACCACGCCCGCGCCGTGCAGGCCGAGCTGCGCCGCGCCGGCGAGCGCATCGCCGGCCTGGCCGACGGCACGGCCGGCACGGTCACCGTCGGCACCCTGCTGGCCGCCACGAACGTGCTGCTGCCCCGCTCGATCGCGGCGCTCAAGGCCGAGCGGCCGGGCATCACCGTGATCGTCAAGGAGGGCACGTTCGACTCGCTGGTCCCCCAGCTCACCGGCGGCGACCTCGACCTGATCCTGGGCCGGCTCAATCCGATCGAGGACCGCCCGGACCTGCGCCAGATCCCCCTCTACAACGAGCCCGTGCTGCTGGTCGCCCGCGCCGGGCACCCGGCCGCGCACGCCCGCGCGCTGGCCGGCCTGCTGGACTACCCGTGGATCCTGCCGCTGGAGCAGACCTCGCTGCGGCGGGAGCTGGAGCAGGTGTTCCACCGCAACGGGCTGCCGCTGCCGCCCGACCGCACCGAATGCACCTCCATCCTGACGATCCGCTCCCTGCTGCTCGGCACGGACATGATCGCCGCGCTGCCCGCGCTCTTCGTCAGGACCGACCCCCAGCTCCTCGAACTCCAGGTGCCGCTGCCGTCGGTGCGCCGCTCGGTGGGGGCCACCCTGCCCGGGGCCCGCGCCCTGACGCCCGCGGGCAAGGTCATGCTCGCCCACCTCCAGCAGCAGGCGCGACGCCTCGACACCGGCCAGGACGCCGGGGACACCGAGGACACGGGAGGCGCCGGAGGCCCGTCCGGCGCGGCGCCGGTGGGAGACTGAAGGGCATGGTGGCAGGAGCCGGGTTCGAGCCCGAGTCCGTACGCGTCATCCGGCGGCTGCGCGACGACATCCTCGACGGCGTCCGCCCGCCGGGCAGCAAGCTCGTCGAGCGCGACCTGGCCACCGAGCTCGGCGTGAGCCGGGTGCCGGTGCGCGACGCCCTGGCCACCCTGGCCGCCGAGGGGCTGGTGACGTTGCGGCCCCGCACCTGGGCCGTGGTGCGCGAGTTCACCGCCCGCGACGTCGCCGACCTGGTGGAGGTGCGTTCGGCGTTCGAGGCCGTCACCTTCCAGCTCGCCGCCCGGCGGCACGACGCGCAGGGCCTGCGGCGGCTGCGCGCCGACCTCGACGCGGAGCTGCGGGCGGCGCGCGCCGGCGACGCGGTCCGCGCCCGGCGGGCCGCCGCCGACTTCCACGAGACGGCCACCGCCATCGCGGGCAACGACCTGCTGGTCGAGGTGGGGCAGGTGCTGCGCAGCCGGATGCGCTGGCTGCTCGGCCGGCACGACGACCTCCAGGTGGTCGCCGACGAGCACCGCGAGCTCTACGAGGCGATCGCCGCCCGCGACGTGGCCCGCGTCGGCGAGCTGGTCGCCCGGCACGTGGCGACCAGCGGCCGGCTCATCGGCGAGCACGTCGACCGCCGCCGGCCCACGGGCCCCTGACCCGCGCGGGCGTCCAGAAGGCCGCCGTCGCGGTCAGGCGTCCAGGAGCACGGCGCGGGCGTCAGGCGTCCAGGAGCACCTCACCGTCGCGGGTGACCACCCGGCCGCCGGCGACCACGAGTGCCCGCGGCGGCACCCGCACGAGCGCGTCCGGCACGTTCTCGGCGTCGACGAGCACGACGTCGGCCCGCGCGCCCGCGACGAGGTCGTGCCGGTCACGGTGCACGAACGGCGCCGCCTTGGTCGTGGCCAGCTCCACGGCGGCGGTGAGGTCGTCGTCGGAGCGCAGGCCGTACAGCCGGGCGAAGCCGAGGGCGATGCGCAGCAGGTCGCCGTCGCCGAACGGCGACCACAGGTCCCTGATCCCGTCGGTGCCCAGGCCGAGGCCGATGCCGCGCTCGGCCATGCCCCGCCACGGGAGGGGCGCGGTGCGCACCGGCGCGACCGTCGTCCAGGAGATGCCCGCCGCGGCCAGGTCGTCGAGCAGACCGCGCTGCCGTTCGGGGGCCAGGTCGCCGAGGGCGAAGCCGTGGGAGACGGTGACCTTGCCCTGCAGGCCGGTCCTGAGCGTGCGGTCGATGATCAGCTCGTACTGGAACGCGCCCAGCTCGCCGCCGTCGTGCAGGTGGATGTCCAGGCCGACGCCGCGCCGCTCGGCGATCTCGAACAGGCCGTCGAGCTGGGCGACCGGGTCCCGGTCGATGGTGGCGGGGTCGATGCCGCCGATGCTGGTGGCGCCCGCCCGCGCGGCCTGGTCGAGCAGGTCGAGCACGCCGGGCCGGCGGACGACGCCGTCCTGCGGGAAGGCCACGATCTCGACCTCGATCGCCCCGTCGAGCCGTGCCACGGCCTCGCGCACGGCCTCGATGCCGCGCAGCCCGACGCCGAGGTCGACGTCGACGTGGGTGCGGGTGGCCGTGGTGCCGTGCCGCAGGAACTCGCGCAGCACCGCCACCGTGCCGTCGACGCCCGGGATGCCGTGCTTGTCGCGTTCGGCGCGCTCGTGCTCGATGCGGCCCTGCGTGGTCGCCACCCCGCCGTACGACACCCAGGGCCGGCCCCACCAGCTCTTGTCGACGTGGGCGTGGGCGTTGACGAATCCGGGCAGGGCCAGCAGGCCGCGGCCGTCGATGCGCTCGCCAGCGGGCGGGGCGGTCCCGGCCGGGAGCACGGCGGCGATCCGGGTACCGTCGATAATCAGGTCCACGGGGGCGCCGCCCCAGGGGCGCACGTTGGAGATCGTCCAGGAAGTCACCCGAAAAATGGTATACCAAAAACGGATCGTCCCTGGCGGAGGGCCCTGTCACGCCGTCGTCCAGTCGTTGTCGTAGCCGTTTGGGAAAATCGGCACGGGCCGCGACAGGCGCGGCCCCATCGCCCGGAGAGAGGTGGTCCGATGGGCCCAGAGGTCTTCGACAGCCGTGACATCGGCCAGACGGAGGAGTTCCTCAGCAAGGCATACGCCAAGATGCGCATCGGCTCCGACGTGAAGAACCCCCGCACCCAGATCTCCCGCCAGGTCATGGGCTCGGTGAGCATCGACCGGCTCAATCTCGAATACGCGATGAGCTTCGACGTCAACCCGCTCGGCAAGGTGTGCCTGTGCACGGTCGAGACGGGCACCATCGCCCAGCAGGTCGCCGGCGGGCCCGACGAGCTCTTCGGCCCCGGCGACACCGTGCTGTTCGCCCCGCACGACCTGCCCTACACCGGCGAGATCCGCCGCTCGCGCTACGACATCATCATGTTCGACCCCGCGCTGCTGCAGCAGGTGGCCGGCACGCTGCCCGGCCGCCGGGCCGAGCCGATCCGGCTGGTGGGGCACCGCCCGGTCTCCGCCGCCGCCGGCCGCCACCTGCGGCGCACGCTCGACTACCTGCGCGACGACGTCCTGGCCGCCCCCGAGCTGGCCGCCGAGCCGCTGGTCGTCTCCACCGCCGGGCAACTCCTGGCCGCGAGCGTGCTCACCGCCCTGCCCACCAACGCCGGCCAGGCCGCCGCCCCCGGCCCGGCCCGGCCCGAGGCGCTGCGCCGGGCGACGGCCTTCATCGACGACCACGCCGACCTGCCCATCGGCATCGACGAGATCGCCACCGCCGCCCGGGTCAGCGCCCGCGCCCTCCAGTACGCCTTCCGCCGGCACCTCGGCACCACCCCGCTGGCCTACCTCCGCCAGGCCCGGCTGGCCCGCGCCCACGCCGAGCTGAAGGCCGGCTCTCCCGCCACCACGGTGACCGCCGTCGCCGCCCGCTGGGGCTTCTTCCACCCCGGGCGCTTCGCCCAGCTCTACCGGGCCGCCTTCGGCTGCTCGCCCGGCGACACCCTCCGCTCCGCGGCCGGGCCCCGCCGCGACTGATCCGCCGATGCCCCGTTTCGTTCTGTGGACAGGAGTCAGCCGAATTCTTCGTCCCGTGTGCTGACCCGCCACCGCCGAAGGCTCAAGGGTTGGAGGCGAGCACCGATCGCCGCGGCACGGAGGAGATGATCGCGATTGAGTTCCGGCCGTAGCGGCGACATGGCGCGTCCACGGCGAGGCCGTAGCCGCAGGCCAGGCGATCGAGAGGCCGCCCGGTCGGGGCGGCCGGGCCCTCCGGGTGAGCGCGTCGGTCACGTGATCGAGCCGATCCCGCCGCCGGCCTGTGATGCCTGACCTCGTTCGTCCGCCGTCGCACCCGTCCGCCCTGCCCTCCGGCCGGACGGGCTTTCGTGCTGCCCGGCCTCTGGTGACGGCGTGACCCCTCTGAGCCTGAGCTGCCGCGACCTGCCCGGCGGCGTGCTGGTGACCGTGCTCGGCGAGCTCGACGCCTCCAACTCGCCGCGGCTGGAGTCCTTCACCGAGCGGCACCTGCGGCCCGGGGCGGGCATGGTGCTCGACCTGGGCGGGCTGAGCTTCATGGACAGCCGCGGCCTGCACGTGCTGTTACGGCTCAACGCCGCGGTGCTCGAACAGGGAGGCGTCCTGCGCCTGGCCGGCGTGCAGGAGCTGCCCGCGCGCGTCCTGCGGGTCACCGGCGTGTGGTCCTCGCTGAGCGTCCACGCCGACGTGGGCGACGCCGTGGCCGCGATGGGCGCGCAGCGTCCCGACGGTCTCCGCGAGTCGTCGTGAGCGGCTGCCGCCGCACCTCGGCGTTCGGGGCTGAAGATCATGAGTACCGGCTCTAGAATCCGGATGACCAACAAACACGATTGTTCCGTCAATGACCTCGATCACGGCCTCCTGATTGGGGCCGTCCGCGAGGTCACCAGCAGGACAGTCCTGACAACGTCGTAGGACACGAGGGTGACATGAGCGAAGCGATGACCGGTGGCTCCCGTTCCGCGTCCGGGGGCGCCGAGGTCGGCGAGCTTCGGCTGCGTCAGCTGCTCGGCGGGCTGACGGCGGTCCGGGACGGCGACTTCCGCACCCGTCTGCCCGAGGACGCCGACGGGTTGCTGGGCGAGATCG
>NZ_JBITLU010000022.1:0-180789 GCF_044465525.1 Nonomuraea sp. NPDC049646
AGCCGTTCAAGTCTCTGTCAAATTGACCGGACTTGCTCGACCTGCTGGAATTAAGTCGCGCCCCGCTTCCGGGACAACCCCTCTAACTTACCAGCCTGTCGCTCGGTTAGCGAACCGATCTTCAAACCCGCGAGCCAGAAGGGATTGCCGACGTTACGCGTCGGCAACGCACCAAAGTCACCGGAGTGAAGGGAGTGGGTTGCGCCGCACCTCGTCGGCTTCTAAAGATTAGCAGCGCTCCCGACCACTCGGGACGCGTTCGGCAGCTCTCCCGGCCACAGAACGATCACGGCCGAACATAGACTCCCCCCGTGAGCAGCAACACGCCGCCAGTGGCGAAGAAGGTACCGACTGAGCGCATCCATCACGGCGACACGTTCATCGACGAGTACGCCTGGCTAAGCAACAAGGACGACCCGGACACAACGGCGTACCTGGAGGCAGAGAACGACTTTCTCAAAGAGCACACCGCGCATCTCGCCGAGCTCCAGGAGCAGGTCTTCCAGGAGATCAAGGGACGCACCCAGGAGACCGACCTGTCGGTGCCGAGCCGCAAGGGGGCGTGGTGGTACTTCACGCGTACCGAGGAGGGCAAGCAGTACGCGGTGTCCTGCCGGGTGCCGGCCGACAGTGACGCGCCGCCGCAGATCACCCCGGGCGAGCGCCTTGAGCGCGAGCAGGTCGTGCTCGACGGCAACGAGCTCGCCGGCGACAGCGCGTTCTTCTCCGTCGGCACCAGCGCCGTCACGCCCGACGGGACGATGCTGGCCTACTCCACCGACTACAAGGGCGACGAGCGTTTCACGCTGAGGTTCAGGAACCTCGACACGGGCGAGGTGCTGCCCGACGAGATCAAGGACATCTTCTACGGCGGCGCCTGGTCGGCCGACGGCTCGGCGTTCTTCTACACGCGGGTGGACGACGCCTGGCGTCCCTACCAGGTCTACCGGCACACGCTCGGGACGGAAGAGGACGTCCTGGTCTACGAGGAGACCGACGAGCGCTACTGGGTGGGCATCGGGCTGACCCGCAGCGAGCGGTACCTCGTGCTGGGCGCGGGCAGCAAGATCACCAGCGAGGTGCGCATCCTCGACGCCGCCGACCCCACCGGCGAGTTCCAGGTCGTCCGGCCCAGGAAGACCGGCGTGGAGTACGGCGTCGAGCACGCGGGCGACTTCTTCTACGTCCTGCACAACGAGAACGCCGAGAACTTCGAGCTGGCCACGGCCCCCATCGACGAGCCGGGCTCCTGGACCCCGCTGATCGGGCACCGCGAGGACACCCGGCTGCTGGAGATCGACGCCTTCTCCGACCACGCCGTCGTGCACTTCCGCCGGGACGGCCTGACCGGCCTGCGGGTGCTGCCCTACAGCGCCGCGGGCGCGGGCTGGCGGGAGCGGATCGAGGGTGCCGAGCGGAACGCGTACGAGATCGACTTCCCCGAGCCCCTGTACGACGTCGGCCCGGCGGGCAACCCCGAGTTCACGACGACGCGGCTGCGGCTGGCGTACACGAGCATGGTGACGCCGCCGAGCGTCTACGACTACGAGCTGGACTCGCACGAGCTGATCCTGCTCAAGCAGCGTCCGGTGCTGGGCGGCTACGACGCGGGCGACTACGAGCAGTTCCGTGAGTGGGCGACGGCCGAGGACGGCACGCGCGTGCCGATCTCGATCGTCAAGCGCAAGGACACCACGACGCCGGCCCCGACGCTGCTCTACGGCTACGGCAGCTACGAGACCTCGATCGACCCCGGGTTCTCGGTGCCCCGGCTGTCGCTGCTGGACCGCGGGTTCGTCTTCGCCATCGCGCATGTCAGGGGCGGCGGCGAGATGGGCCGTCACTGGTACGAGGACGGCAAGCTGACCAGGAAGCGGAACACGTTCACCGACTTCGTGGCGGCGGCCAGGCATCTCAAGGCGAGCGGCTGGAGCGGGCGGATCGTCGCGCGCGGCGGCTCGGCGGGCGGGCTGCTGATGGGCGCGGTGACGAACCTGGCTCCCGAGGAGTTCGCGGGGGTGGTGGCCGAGGTGCCGTTCGTGGACGCGCTCAACACGATCCTCGACCCGTCGTTGCCGCTGACGGTGATCGAATGGGACGAGTGGGGCGACCCGCTGCACAACCCGGACGTCTACGCGTACATGAAGAGCTATTCGCCGTACGAGAACGTGGACGGCAGGGTGTACCCGCCGATTCTGGCGATCACCAGCCTGAACGACACGCGGGTGCTCTACCACGAGCCGGCCAAGTGGATCGCGCGGCTGCGGGCGACCGCGTCCGGCGGGCCGTTCCTGCTCAAGACGGAGATGGGCGCGGGGCACGGCGGGCGCAGCGGCCGGTACGACGCCTGGCGCGAGGAGGCGTTCGCGCTGTCGTGGATCATCGAGAGGGGGACGGTGTGAGCTTCGTGGCCGATGAGCGGCGTTACGAGCGTCAGCCGTACAACCGCAGCGGGCGCAGCGGGCTGAGGCTGCCGGCGGTGTCGCTGGGGTTGTGGCACAACTTCGGCGACGACCGGCCGATCGAGAACTCGCGGGCGGTGCTGCGGCGCGCGTTCGACCTCGGGGTGACGCATTTCGACCTGGCCAACAACTACGGCGTGCCGTACGGGTCGGCGGAGCGGAACTTCGGGCGGATCCTGCGGGAGGACTTCGCGGCGTACCGGGACGAGCTGGTCATCTCGACCAAGGCCGGGTACGACATGTGGCCGGGGCCGTACGGGGAGTGGGGGTCGCGCAAGTACGTGCTGGCCAGCCTCGACCAGTCGCTCGCCCGCATGGGCCTGGAGTACGTGGACGTGTTCTACAGCCACCGTCCGGACCCGGAGACGCCGCTGGAGGAGACGATGGGGGCGCTGGACCGGGCGGTGCGCTCGGGCAAGGCGCTCTACGCGGGCGTCTCCAACTACTCGGCCGAGCAGACCGCGCAGGCCGCGCGGATCATGCGCGAGCTGGGCACGCCGCTGCTCATCCACCAGCCGTCGTACTCGATGATCAACCGGTGGATCGAGGACGACGGTCTGCTCGACGTGCTGGAGGAGGCGGGCATGGGCTGCATCGTGTACTCGCCGCTGGCGCAGGGGCTGCTCACCGACCGCTACCTGGAGGGCGTGCCCGAGGGCTCGCGGGCGGCGACGAGCCGGTTCCTGAGCGCCGAGCAGATCGACCGGGACCTGGCGCGCGACCTCAACGAGATCGCGCGGGGCCGGGGCCAGACGCTGGCCCAGATGGCGCTGTCGTGGACGCTGCGCGATCCGCGCGTGACGAGCGTGCTGATCGGGGCGAGCAGCGTCCGGCAGCTGGAGGACAACGTGGCGTGCGTGGACGGCCCGGTGTTCACCGAGAGCGAGCTGGCGGCGATCGACAAGGTCACCGAGCCGGTCACGTCGGCCCGCTGATCACCGGCGGCGCACGGGGTCCTGTATGGCCCTACAGGGCCTCGTGCCGCTGGAGGTAGGTGAAGGCGGCCCATCCCGGCAGCACCGGCAGCCAGAACGTGAGCAGCCGGTGCAGCAGCACGGCCGAGGCCGCCAGGTCCCATTCGAGGCCGGCCGCGACGAGGCCGAGGGTGAGCGCGTACTCGACGGCGCCGAGGCCGCCCGGAGTGGGGGCGGCCGAGCCGATGGCGTTGGCCGTGAGGTAGACGACGGCGACGGCGGTGAAGCTGAGCTGGCCGCCGAACGCGGCGACGCAGGCGTCGAGGCAGGCCACGAAGGCGATCGTGATCATGAGCGTGCCGAAGGCGGCCTCGATCATCTTGGCCGGCGACTGGAGCACGTCGAGCAGGCGGGGCAGCACGTTCGAGAACAGCCTGCGCATCCGCACGGTCACCATCCTGCGCAGCGGCGGCACGCCGAGCACCACCGCGACCAGCAGCGCGATGGCGAGCATCGCCACGACCAGGCCGCGCGAGGGGGTGAAGGAGGTGGCGGCGTCGGAGCCGGTGATGTAGGCGAACAGCAGCAGCAGGGCGATGTGGAAGACCAGCATGATGAGCTGCGAGGCGCCCACGCTGGCCACCGCGAGCGCCGGCGCGATGCCGCGTTTCTGCAGGTAGCGGGTGTTGATCGCGACGCCGCCGACCGCGGCGGGCGCGACCAGCTTGACGAACGACGACGCGAACTGCACCAGGACGGTACGCCACAGCGGCAGGCGTTCCGGGACGAACCCGCGCAGCATGAGCGCGGCGGCGACGAAGCTGGTGAACGAGGCGATCAGCGCCAGGCCGGACCACGCCCAGTTGGCGGTGGTCACCACCTTGTAGAGGTCGACCTTGCTGAGCTGGGACAGCACGACGTAGGCGGCGACCGTGCTGGCGATGATCGTGATCAGGGTGCGCGGGCGGAAGCGCTCCAGGCGCACCTCTTCGACCTTGCCCTGGGGCTTGAGGGCGACGATGTGGTCGCGCAGGCTCGTGAGCACGTTCTTGGCCTTGGACAGGGCCGAGCGGGTCTCCCTGGTCAGGGCGATGCGCTGGAGCAGCGGCATGGCGGCGGCGAGGGCGTCGGGGCCCATCACGGCGGCGGCGGCCCGGACCGAGCGCTCGGCGCCGACGCGCAGCGCCAGGTAGGTGAGGAGCTGGGCGATGTCGAGCCGGAGCAGCAGGTCGCCGGCGGCGATCTCGCCGCTGCGGGCGTCGGTCAGCACGACGCGGCCCGCGCGGTCGAGGTGGATGCTGTCGCCGGTGAGCCGCCGGTGTGCCAGCCGCTGGATCTGCAGCAGCTCGACCTGCTCCCAGATCTGGGCGAGCAGGGCGTCGTCGATCTCGGCGTCGGGCACCTCGTCGAGCGGGCGGGTCTCGATGTGCTCGTAGGCGAGCAGGGCGGCCTCGGTGCCGATCTCGCTGGTGCCGAGCAGGCGCGGCGTGCTGGCGCCGGCGGCCTGGGCCGCGTACGCCATCAGGGCCTCGCGTTCCAGCTCGGCCCGGAGCGAGCGGATGGCCCGGCGCCTGGTCTCGGAGTTGAGCCTGATGCGCCGCCACAGCCGGTACGGCAGCCCGGCCACCTGGCGGTCGCGGTCGAGGACGGTGACGTCGAGGCTGGTGCCGTCCTTGAGGCCGATGGCGTAGCGGCGGCTGCCCTGGTGGTCGTCCTCGATGCGGCGGGCGGAGACGGGCGAGAAGGACAGCTTGCGCAGCGCGGCGACCACGGCGCTGCCGGGCGGGCGGGTGTTGGGGCTGCCGACGCCGTAGAGGGTGGCGTAGCCGATGGCCATGCCGACCAGGACGGTCACGATGGCGCTGGGCAGGGTGATCTGCCTGCCGGAGAAGTAGGTGAGGATGTAGAGGGCGATCGAGGTCCACATGAGCATGCGCCACGTGGGGCGGCGGGCGATGCGGACCGCGGTGGTGTAGGCGATCACCGAGGTGAGCAGCGTGTTCAGCGGCTCGATCGCGCGGTCGCCGGTGAGCAGGATGCGCAGGTCGGTCAGGCTGCTGGCCTCGATCCACTGGCCGAGCAGGAACGACCCGGCCATGCCGATGATGGCCGCGATCAGCCCCTCGGCGACGCGCAGGCCGTCGCGGTGGAAGACCCGCTCGACGGCGAACGCGGCGGGCACGATCAGCACGGCCGCGCTGCCGATGAAGGCCGCGACCCGGCTGAGCAGCGGGACCATCTCGGCGCCGACCTTGACGTCCTGCTCCAGGCCGTTGAGCGTCTGCTTGGCGACGAGGGCGAGCAGGATCACCGCCGCGAGCACCGCCAGCGTCGCGAAGAAGCGCAGCAGGTCGGACGGCCGCCGCAACCGCTGGGGAAGGAGCGGCTCGACTACGTAGACGCCGCCGTCGGCGCGTGGCTCGGCCACGGCTGGATCCCCCTCCGCGAGGTCCTCCGTGTCATCGTCTCGTTCCCTGATTTCGGCCACCGACAGTGATTCTGCACCTTCCCGGCCGGACCATACGATCTCTGTTCTCCAGTGTCCTCGTTCGCCGCTCCGGCGCGCGCACCGGGTGAGGACCCGACCGGCATTGACCTGCCCGCGTGTCTGGCATGTTCACGTCCGCGACGCCGGCGCCGGCCTCGTCGCCCCCGATGCCCGGCGTACGCGGGGAAACCGCGCGGCCGGGCGGGCCCGGTCACGACGCGTCGGCCGAGAACGCCGCGGCCAGGCTGCGCGAGGCAGGGTACACGGTGGAACTCCAACCGTTCACCTTTGCGTTCTTGTCCGAGGTCGGCTCGGCGGTGTCGCGGGCGCGGGGGGTCACCCGCCACGGCTGTCTCCCGACGTAGGCTGTGCGCATGTCGGGTGATTTGAGGGTTTTGGGGGCATGTCCGCTTGACTGCCCGGACACCTGCTCCTGGATCGTGACCGTACAGGACGGGCAGGCCGTCAAGATGCGCGGCAACCCCGACCACCCCTACACCCGCGGCGCGTTGTGCGTGAAGGTCAACCGGTACCTGGAGCACACGCAGGCGGAGGACCGCATCCTGTACCCGATGCGGCGCACCGGGCCGAAGGGGTCGGGGCAGTTCGAGCGGATCACCTGGGACGAGGCGCTCGACGAGATCTCGGCGCGGCTGCGCGCCATCGTGGACGAGCACGGCGGCGAGGCGATCTGGCCGTACCTGGGCACCGGGTCGCTGGGTTACCTCCAGGGCTGCGAGGGCGTGGCGGGCCGCCGGTTCTGGAACGTGCTGGGGGCGTCCAAGCACTGGCTGAACATCTGCTCGGCGGCCGGCAGCAGCGGGCTGATGAAGGCCAACGGCACCGCGGGCGGCATGGACCCGGAGAACTTCGCCCAGGCCAGGCTGATCCTGCTGTGGGGCACGAACACGCTGACCAGCGGCCACCACCTGTGGAAGTTCATCCAGGACGCCCGCGCGGACGGCGCGCACGTGGTCGCCATCGACCCCATCCGCACCAGGACCGCCGACCAGGCCGACCAGCACCTGGCGATCAGGCCCGGCACGGACGCCGCGCTCGCCCTCGGGCTGCTCAACGTCGTGCTCGCGGAGAACGCCCAGGACGAGGAGTTCCTGGCCGAGCACACCGAGGGCTGGGCGGAGTTCCGCGAGGAGATCCTGGAGTACCCGGTGGAGCGGGTGGCCGAGATCACCGGCATCCCCGCCGAGGACGTCCACAGCCTGGGGATGCGCCTGGCCCACACCCGGCCGACCGCGATCCGCGCCACCATGGGCATCCAGCGGCACGCCGGCGGCGGCACCGCGATGCGCACGATCGCCGCGATCCCCGGCGTGACCGGCGACTGGCGGCATCCGGGCGGTGGCGTGGCGTACTCGACGAGCGGCCACGTGCGCGTGACCGTCGACACGCGTGACGACCTGCTGGCCAAGCCGGTGCGCACGCTGGTCATGACCAAGCTCGGCTCCCAGCTCGACGACGTCAAGTGCCTGTGGGTGTACGCCGCCAACCCGCTCGGCTCGACCCCCGACGCCAACGCGATCAGGCGGCAGCTCGCCCGCGAGGACCTGTTCACGGTCGTCATGGAGCAGTTCCCGACCGACACCGTGGACTACGCCGACATCGTGCTGCCCGCGACCATGCAGACCGAGCACATGGACCTGCACGCCGGCTACGGCCACATGTACCTGCTGTGGAACGAGCCCGCCGTGCCGCCGCCCGGCGAGTGCCTGTCCACGACCGAGACCTTCCGCCGGCTGGCCGCGCACATGGGGCTGACCGAGCCGTCCCTGTACGACTCCGACCTGGAGCTGGCCGAGTCGCTGCTGTCGGGCGGGCACCCGTCGCTCGAAGGCGTCACGCTGGACCGGCTGCGCAAGGAGGGGTGGGTGCGGATGAACTACCCCAAGCCGTTCGCGCCGTTCGCCGAGGGCTTCCCGACGCCTTCCGGGCGGCTGCGCTTCCCGCGCGCGGGGAAGGCGTACGTGCCCTCGCACACGGCGGTCGCCGACCGGTCGGCGTACCCGCTGACGCTGGTCACGCCGGCCTCGCACACGTTCCTGAACACGATCTTCGCCAACAATCGGGAGCTGCGGCGGCGGGCCAAGGGGCCGGCCGTGCTGGTGAACCCGGCCGACGCGGCGGCCCGGGGCCTGGTGGCCGGGCAGCGCGTACGGGTGCACAACGACGGCGGCGAGTTCCTGGCCGACGTGGAGATCAGCGACCGGGTCGCGCCCGGCGTGGTGGCCTCGCCCAAGGGCCGGTGGCCGAAGCTGACCCCGGGCGGCGCGAACGCCAACGCGGTCGTGGCCGAGCGGGACGGCGACATGGGCCGCGGGCCCGCCTTCCACGACAACCTGGTCGAGATCAGCCCTTGTGCCGGTCCATGAAGGCCACGATCGTGTCGAGCACCTTGGCGGAGTGAGGGCCTGTGAGCAGGGCCGAGGCGTGCAGCGACTCGCCGGGGATGACCAGCACCTGGTTGTCCGGGGCCTTGGTCGCGGCGGCCTCGGCCTCGCGCATCGACGCGGCGCCGCCGTAGGAGTCGTGCTCGGAGCCGATCTGCAGCAGCGGCACGGTGAGCGCGGCGGCGTCGCCCTTGTCGATCTCGCCTGACAGGGCGACGACGCCGGCCACCCCGGCGCCCAGCCGCTCGGCCGCCGGAACCGAGGCCGTGGCGCCGATCGAGCCGCCGACCAGGAACAGCCGCTCGACGCCCTTCTCCTTGGCCAGGCGCTTGCCCATGGCGACCGCGCCGTCCTCGGGCAGGAGGCCGGCGTCCCTGGCGTAGAGCAGGACGCGGTAGCCGGCGGCGACCAGGCGGTCCGACAGCGGGCGCCAGGAGCACACGGTGCCGCGGCGCTCGTAGCTGATCACCACGCCCACCGGGCCGTCGCCGGTGATCACGCCGGGCAGGCCGCGGACGTGGGTGAAGATCTTGCCGTCCTGCTCGGTGAAGCAGCCCGAGACGTTGGGGCCGGTGGGCGGCGCGCTCGCGGGCGCGCTCGTCGTCGCGCTCTGGGCGGGGGACTCGGCGGCCGTCGTACGGACGGCGGTGGTGCCGGCGCCGACCGTGCCCCCGCAGCCGGTCAGCCCCATGGTGAGCAGTGCCATCCATCCGACGATCTTTCGCATGGCCGCCGCGCCCTTCTTCTGACTATGTCTGAACTGACATAGAGCCGCAAGCACCATATCCTTGGACCCACCATGACCTCAACGCTCGGATACGCGATCCTGGCCGTGCTGGCGCGCGGCGATCGCACCGGTTACGACCTCGCTGCGGCCATGCGGCGGCCGGTCGGCTACTTCTGGACAGCCGGCCACAGCCAGATCCACGCCGAGCTGCAGAAACTGCGGGCCGCCGGGCTGGTCGGGTTCGAGAGCGCGCACGGGCC
Organism: Nonomuraea sp. NPDC049646; assembly: GCF_044465525.1. Taxonomy (NCBI): domain Bacteria; kingdom Bacillati; phylum Actinomycetota; class Actinomycetes; order Streptosporangiales; family Streptosporangiaceae; genus Nonomuraea; species Nonomuraea sp. NPDC049646. The sequence goes on from NZ_JBITLU010000022.1 coordinate 9,257, forward strand.
GGGGCCGCAGGCCAAGAAGGTCTACCACCTGACCGCCGAGGGCCTGGCGGCGCTGCGGGCATGGGTCACCGAGCCGCCGCGCGAGCGGCCGGAGCGCGACGAGCTGGTGCTGAAGACGTACGCGGCGTGGCTGGCCGAGCCGGAGCAGCTGCGGCGGCTGTTCGCCGACCAGCTCGCCGCGCACGAGGAGCGGCTGGCCGACTACGAGCGGCAGGAGGCGTCGTTCGGCGGCCGGCCGGCCTTCGGCGACCCCGGGTTCGGCGGCTACGCGACGCTGCGCTGCGGGCTGAGCTACGAGCGGCACCGGGCCGAGTGGTGCCGCTGGATGCTGACCCAGCTGGCCGCCGACTGCGGGTCAGCCGAGTGAGAGCTTGTAGCCCTCGTGGGAGGCGGTGAAGCCGAGCGCGTCGTAGAAGCGGTGGGCGTCGGTGCGCGACTTGTCGGAGGTGAGCTGGACGACCGCGCACCCCCTGGCCCGCGCCCGGTCGACGGCCCACTGGATCATCTTGCCGCCGAGCCCCTGGCCGCGCGTCGAGGCGGCCACCCTGACGGCCTCGATCTGGCACCGCTCGGCGCCCAGCCGCGACAGCCCGGCCAGGTAGGTGAGCTGCATCGTGCCGACCACCTCGCCCTCCCGCTCGGCCACGATGAGCTCGTCGTGCGGGTTGGCCTCGATGCGGTCGAAGGCCATCAGGTAGCGGGTGTCGTCGGGGGCGCCCTCGCGGGCGGCGCCGAGCGGGTCGTCGGCCAGCAGCCGGACGATGGCCGGCACGTCCTCCCTGCGCGCCTGCCGGAACAGCAGCGACAGCACGTAGTGGGACTCCATCAGGGACGGGTTGGAGGGCAGCGCCATGACCTTGCCGCTGCGCACGAAGCCCTTGGCCGCGTAGAGCGCGCGGGCGGCGTGGTTGGCGTCGACGGCCCAGAGCTGCACCTGCTCGGCCCCGGTCGAACGGGCCCACTCGACGGACCGGTCGACCAGCCGGGAGGCGAGCCCGCGTCCCCTGGCCTCGGGGGCGACCCACATGGACAGCAGATGGGCCCCGGACTCCTCCAGGAGCATGCACACCAGGCCGACGTCACCCAGGCCGTCGCCGGCCGCCACCCACCACCGCGAGTGCGGGTTCTTCAGCCGCTCGGCCCAGTCCTCGGCGGAGAAGGCGGCCTCGCGCGCGTAGGAGGAGCCGAACGCGTCCGGTGACTCCTGCAACGCTCGCAGCCGGACGTCCCTCAGCCGCTCCCCTTCGTCCGGTCCCAACTGCACAATGGCGATTTCCGTCATATGGGAATCATGTCAGGGACAGGTCAGGGTCCGTCCCCGATGCCTCTTGGGGGCCCGCGGCGGCACCATGAGGACATGAACGAAATCAGTAGACGCGATGAGGTCTCACTGTCCGCGGCGGCCCTGCGGGGCGCCCCTTGGAAGAGCGCCGCCATCGGCGGCGTCGTGGTGTCGGCCGCCAGCTTCGGGATGGGCCTGATCACCGGCGGCGGCGACCTGGTCTGGGCCCTGGGCCTCGGCATCAGCCTGTTCGCGCTGATCGCCGCGATCGGCGCGGTCGCCAAGCCGCACGAGGGCGACCGCGTCACCCGCCAGGCCCGGCTCTGGTCGCTGCGGCACCCGTGGAAGTTCGCGCTCCTGCCCGCCGCGATCACGGCGGTGCTCGACTACCCGGTGCAGCTCGTGCTCGACGACGAGGGCGTCTTCGGCTCGGCCGTGCAGGCGATGTGGCACGGCGCGCTGGTCTACCTGATCGCCGCGATCCTGACCCTCACGATGAAGGGACGAGCACGATCTTCCCAGTGACCCGCCGCTCCAGCAGGTCGTCCATGGCCCGGTTCTCCGCGGCGTGGCCCATCGACCACGCGCCCCGGTCGACGCCCACCACCGCGCGGTTGCGGAGCAGCACCTGGTCGGCCGGCAGCCTCGCGATCCCGCCCGAGGCGAATCCGACGACCAGGAGCCGCCCGCCCTCGCGCAGCCCGCGAAGGGCCTGCTCGGACAGCTCGCCGCCGACCGGGTCGACGGCCACGTCCACGGACCACGCCCTGGCCGCTTCCTTCAGCCCGTCGTAGCCGATCACGTCGTCGGCTCCCGCCCGCCGGGCGCGCTCCCTCTTCTCGCCGCGCAGCAGCCGGCCGCGCTCCCTGAGCGCGTACGTGGCGGTGCAGCAGCTCTGCGGGAACGCCGCCGCCGCGAGTGCAGACGACGGCCCTCACGCTCATGGGGCCAGCTCACCGACAGAACATCATTCCGGCAAAGCCCTCTCCGCCTCGCTCCGGCACACGCAGAACTCGTTCCCCTCGGGGTCGAGCATGGTCACCCAGCCCGTGCCGTCGGGCCTGCGCTGGTCCTGGAAGACGGTCGCGCCGAGGCCGAGCAGCCGCTCGACCTCCTCGTCACGCGTACGGCCCTCGGTGCCGTTGACGTCGAAATGCACCCGGTTCTTGCCGGTCTTGCCCTCGGGCACGCGGATGAACAGCAGGAACGGGTCCTGCGGCGTACGCAGCATCACCTCGTCGGCGCCCGGCTTGTCACCCTCGCCCAGCGGCCACCCGGTGGCCTGGCTCCACCAGTTCGCGATCTCGTAGGGGTCGGCGGCGTCGACGGTGATGGCATGGATCTCAATCATCGCACTAGTGTCCACCAGCCAGATTGAGCCCCACGACACCCGCCAGGATGAGCGCGATCGAGGTCAGGCGCAGCGGCGAGACGTCGTCGCCCATGGCGACCATGCCGAGGATCGCGGTGCCGACGGCCCCGATGCCGGTCCACACGGCGTACGCGGTGCCGACCTCCAGGGACTTGAGCGCGTAGGAGAGCAGCCCGAAGCTCAGGGCGGCCGTGGCCAGGAAGGACAGGGTCCACCACAGGTTGCTGAGGCCGTTGCTGAGCTTGAGCGACAGTGCCATGACCACCTCGAACAGGCCGGCCAGCACGATGAGGATCCACGCCATGATCAGTACTCCTGGGACGAGACGTACGGGTACGTGCGTCGTCTTGGCGTGTCCGGGTACGGCGCGTCTCGTCCGGGAGCGGTCAGCTCAATGCCTACAACGTCCGAACGAAACGGATCATTCCCACCAGACGGTGACCCACCGGTCACGTGGCACCGGCCACATGCCCAGCTCGACGGCGGTCTCGGCCACCTCCTCCACCCTGGACGGGTCGAGGCACACCCGGCGGCAGGCGCTCTCGGCCAGCTCCTCGACGGTCGTGAAACGTTCCAGGGGCGCCTCCCGCTCCTCCACGCGCACGGGGAAGCCCAGCGCCGCGGCCAGCGCCACGCAGTCTTCGGCGATGGGCCGGACCGGGCGGTCGACGCCGTGGAAGTGCCGCCAGAGCGGCGTCATCCAGCTCATGGGATGGCGGTGGGGCAGTTCGAGCACCACCCGTCCGCGGGTGCGGCGGTCGAGCGCCTGGAGGAACTCCGCCAGGTCGGGCACGTTGTAGACCACGTGCGCGGCGACGGACACGTCGGCCACCGGCACCTGGTCGGCCACGTCCGGCCACCGTCCCTCGACGGTGGTGGCGGGCACGCCGAGGTTCATCGCCCGCACCTTCAGGCCCTCCAGCATGGGTGCGGACGTGTCGACCGCGTAGAGGTGGCCGATGCGCTCGCGCAGCGGCAGCGACGCGGCGCCCGGGCCCGAGCCGACGTCGAGCAGCGTGCCCTTGTCGGGCAGCGCCTCGGCCAGCCGGGTCATGGTCGGGCCGTCGTCGGGCTCGGCCAGCGCCCGGTCGGTCCGCGTGGCGAACCGGGCCGGCGAGTGGCTCCACGGATCGGCCGGAGCCTTGGCCAGGATCTCCTCGGGGATGGCCCAGGATTCCAGTCGCTCCCGCCATCTTGTGGCGAGTTCTTCGGCGTCCATGGAGTCGAGCATGCCACGCATGGGCGGGGTTACCCGCGGGTAGCATTGCAGGTAAGGTTACTGGCCAGTACATGAAGACCTCGGTTCAAGGAGATCTGCACCCATGGGCCACTACAAGAGCAACGTGCGTGACCTGGAATTCAACCTCTTCGAGGTGTTCGGTCGACGCGAGATCCTCGGCACCGGGCCCTTCGGCGAAGTGGACGAGGACGTCGCGCGAAGCATCCTGGACGAGGTCAACAGGCTGGCGACCGGCGTGCTCGCCGACTCCTTCGAGGAGGGCGACCGCACCCCGCCGGTGTTCGACCCGGCGACGAGCACGGTGACCGTCCCGGCCGGCGTCAAGAAGTCGTACAAGGCGCTGGTGGACGGCGGCTGGGCGCACCTCGACCTGCCCGCCGAGCTGGGCGGCCCCGGCATCCCGCGCAGCCTCGCCTGGGCGACGGCCGAGATGGTGCTCGGCTCAAACCCGGCCCTGTACATGTACGCCGCCGGCCCCAACTTCGCCTACACCCTGTGGAAGCTGGGCACGCCGGAGCAGAAGCGCTTCGCCGAGCTGGCCATCGAGAAGAACTGGGGCGCCACCATGGTGCTCACCGAGCCGGACGCGGGCTCGGACGTCGGCGCCGGCCGGGCCAGGGCCGTCCAGCAGCCCGACGGCACCTGGCACATCGAGGGCGTCAAGCGGTTCATCACCAGCGCCGAGCACGACATGGCCGACAACATCTTCCACCTGGTCCTGGCCCGCCCTGAGGGCCATGGTCCCGGCACCAAGGGCCTGTCGATGTTCCTGGTGCCCAAGTTCCACGTGGACCTGGAGACCGGCGAGCTGGGCGAGCGCAACGGCGCCTACGTCACCAACGTCGAGAAGAAGATGGGCCTGAAGGTCTCCACGACCTGCGAGCTCACCTTCGGCGACAAGCACCCGGCGATCGGCTGGCTGGTCGGCGACGTGCACGAGGGCATCAAGCAGATGTTCATGGTGATCGAGCACGCCCGCATGATGGTCGGCACCAAGGCCATCGCCACGCTCTCCACCGGCTACCTGAACGCCCTCGACTACGCCAAGTCCCGCTACCAGGGCGCGGACCTGACCAAGATGGCCGACAAGTCCGCCCCCCGGGTGACCATCACCCACCACCCGGACGTGCGCCGCGAGCTGATGCTGCAGAAGGCGTACGCCGAGGGCATGCGCGCCCTGGTCCTCTACACGGCCACCTTCCAGGACGCCCTCCTCATCGACCCGGCCGACCGGCACGCGGAGGCCATGAACGACCTGCTGCTGCCCCTGGTCAAGGGCGTCGGCTCGGAGCGCTCGTACGAGCTGCTGGCCCGCTCGCTGCAGACCCTGGGCGGCTCGGGCTACCTGCAGGACTACCCGATCGAGCAGTACATCCGCGACGCCAAGATCGACTCCCTGTACGAGGGCACCACCGCGATCCAGGGCCTCGACCTGTTCTTCCGGAAGATCCTGCGCAACCAGGGTGCCGCGGTCGGCGCGCTGCTCGCCGAGATCAACGAGTTCGCCGCCTCCGAGGCGGGCAACGGCCGGCTCAAGGAGGAGCGCAAGCTGCTCGCCGAGGCCGCCGCCGAGGTCAAGGTCATGGGCGACACCATGGCCGGCTGGGCGCTCGGCTCGCTGGAGAAGCCGGCGGAGGTCTACAAGGTCGGCCTGAACAGCACCCGGTTCCTGCTCTCGCTGGGCGACCTGGTGATCGGCTGGCTGCTGCTGCGCCAGGCCGAGGTGGCCCTGGCCCGGCTGGCGGAGTCGGAGGACCCGTTCTACCAGGGCAAGGTGGCCGCGGCGTCGTTCTTCGCCACGACCGTGCTGCCCAGGCTGGCGGCCGAGCGGCGGGTGCTCGCCGCCACCGGCCAGGAGCTCATGGAGCTGCCCGAAGAGGCCTTCTGAGCCTGATCCGCGAAGTCCGTGACGCCCGCCTCCCGTCCGGGGGCGGGCGTCGCTGTTAGGTTCCGGCCATGAGCTCCTCACCTCATGACCACCCCCTGCCCCCGCCGCGCGTCGAAGAGGTCTCCGAGGGCGTCTACGCCTACGTCCAGCCCGACGGGAGCTGGTGGATCAACAACACCGGCTTCCTGGCCGGGCGGCGCGGCGTGATCTGCGTGGACGCCTGCTCGACCGAGCGCCGCACCCGCGACCTGCGGGCGGCCGTCGGCAAGGTCAGCGGCAGGCCGATCACCACGCTGGTCAACACCCACCACCACGGCGACCACACCTTCGGCAACTGGCTGTTCCCCGAGGCCACGATCGTCGGGCACGAGGGCGTGCGCGCCCAGATCCTGGCCGACGGGGTCCCGGCGTACCGGGGGGCCTGGTCGCCGGAGGTGGTGTGGGGGGCGATGGAGGTCGCGCCGCCGTTCCTGACGTACACCGAGGGGGTCACCCTCTGGTCCGACGACCTGCGCTGCGAGGTGCGGCACGTCGGGCCGGCCGCGCACACGACCAACGACTCGATCGTCTGGATCCCGGAGCGGCGGGTGCTGTTCTCCGGCGACCTGGTCTTCAACGGCGGCACGCCGTTCGTCCTGATGGGGTCGGTGGCCGGGGCGATCGCCGCCCTCGGCACGCTCAGGGGGCTGGGCGCGGAGACGATCGTCCCCGGGCACGGCGAGGTGTGCGGGCCGGAGGTCTACGACCGGGTCGAGGGATACCTGCGGTTCGTCCAGGAGACCGCCCGGCGGGGGCACGCGGCGGGCCGGACGCCCCTGGAGACGGCGCGGGAGACCGACCTCGGCGAGTGGGGCGCGCTGCTCGACCCCGAACGCCTGGTGGGCAACCTGCACCGGGCCTACGCCGAGCTGGACGGCCGCCCGCCGGGCGCGCCGATCGACGTCGGCGCGGCCGTCCAGGACATGATCGCCTGCAACGGCGGGCGGCCACTGTCCTGTCTCGCCTGACGCGGCGGGGGTGTGGTCACCGATACCCGGGTATGACCGTGGGCACATCTCGCCTTTGCCTGGAGGTCGTCATGGGTGTCGGGGTCAGCATCTTCTTCCTCACGCTCGGCGCCATCCTGCGGTTCGCCATCGAACCCGACGTGTTCGGCCAGAGCGTGCACATGGACATCATCGGCGTCATCTTCATGATCGTCGGAGGCGTCGGCGTCGTGCTCAGCATCGTGCTCGCGCCCCGGCGCGGGCGCACCTCCGACGACCGGCTGATGCACCGCGAGAACCACCCGCCCGAGTTCTAGAGGCTGAGCTGCACCGCGGCGCGCGTGGCCAGGATCGGCTTGATGTACTCCGCGATCACGGCCTGGTGCCGGGGATGGTCGCGGTAGATCACGAAGTCGTCCACGCTGTCGAGGTCGGCGACCACGGCGAACTCGTGGTTGCCCGGCGTGATGCCGGCGTCGGGGCCCACCGTGTACGCCCGTAGCTGCGGGATCTCGCCCGGCAGCTTGCGCAGCTCGGTCGCGACCGCGGCCTTCTGCTCGTCGGTGGCGTCGTCGGCCCAGGTGAACAGCACAATGTGACGGATCATGCACCAACCCTATCGACACATCCCCGTCGGCCTGGTTATTCTCATGTTGAGATTGACTCTAACTGAGAAGGACTTGGGGATGGAAGAGTTCCTGGCCGGCTACAACCCCCGGCTCTACGCGCCGGTCGCGGTCACCGTCGACGTGGTGGCGCTGACCATCCGCGACCGGCGGCTGCACGTCATGATCGTCGAGCGCGGCGTGGAGCCGTACGCGGGCCGCTGGGCCCTGCCCGGCGGCTTCATCAAGCCGGACGAGGACCTGGCCGAGGCGGCGGTGCGCGAGCTGGCCGAGGAGACCGGCGTGGCCACCCGCCCGGCGCACATCGAGCAGCTCGCCAGCTACGGCGGCCCCGGCCGCGACCCCCGCATGCGGGTGGTGTCGATCTCCTACCTCGCCTTCGCCCCCGACCTGCCCGACCCCCGGCCCGGCACGGACGCCGCCGCGGCCGTCTGGCACCCGGTCGACGACGTGCCGCCGCTGGCCTTCGACCACGCCCGCATCCTGGCCGACGGCGTCGAGCGGGCCCGGTCGAAGCTGGAGTACACGCCGCTGGCCACGGCCTTCGCCGGCGCCGAGTTCACCGTCTCCGAGCTGCGGCTGATCTACGAGACCGTGTGGGGCACGCCGCTGCACGCGGGCAACTTCCACCGCAAGGTCCTGTCCGTGCCCGGGTTCGTCGAGAGCACCGGCCAGACCACCGAGACCGGCGGCCCCAGGGGCGGGCCGCGGGCCAAGCTCTACCGCGCGGGCGACGCCCGGCTGCTCCACCCCGCGCTGCTGCGGCCCGCCCGGGAGGAGGAGGTGCGATGAACACCGAGCGGGCGGCGGCGATCGTCATGGGGGCGCGATCGGCCCAGGAGCTCTTCGCCGGCGGGTCCGCGGCCCGCGTCTACCGGCGGCTGGCCCGGGCGCTGCATCCCGACCTCGCGCCGGGCGGCGAGGAGGCGTTCAAGCGGCTGGTCGCGCTCTGGGAGAGCTACCACCGGGGTCAGCGGGTCGGCGACTTCCTGGTCGGGCCGCCGCTGCACAAGGGCGGCACGGCCGTGCTGTACCCGGCCGGGCGCGGCACGGAGGCGGCCTCCTCGCGCGACTCGCTGCTCAAGGTGGCCCGCGACCCGGCCGCCGACCGGCTGCTGGTCCGCGAGGCCGCCGCGCTGCGGAAGATCGCGGCCGACGGCGACCCGCGCTTCCTGCCGTACGTCCCCCGTCTCGTCGCGAGCTTCCGCTACCGCGGCGGCGACGTGGTCCGGCAGGCCAACGTGATCAGCCGGGCGCCCGCCGGGTTCGTCACGCTCGAACGCGCCGGCACCGGCCTCGACCCGCGCGACGTGGCCTGGATCTGGCGGCGGCTGCTCGTGGCGGCCGGGCTCGCCCACCGGGCCGGCGTCGCGCACGGCGCCGTGCTCCCGCGCCACGTCCTCGTCCATCCGCTCGACCACGGGCTCGTGCTGGTCGACTGGTGCCACGGCGACCGGCTCGACGAGCGCGCCGACATCGCCGCCCTGACCCGGTGCGTCGACCGACTGATGGGCGAGTGCCCGCGCCGGATGCGCGCCTTCGTCCGCGGCTGCCTGCTGCGCCCGCCGTCGGACGCGTGGGAGCTGCTGCGCGAGCTCGACGACCTGCTCGACGACCTCTACGGGCCCCGTACGTACCGTCCGCTCCACCTTTGAGGGAGGCTGCCATGGGCAGCGGAATCTGGTCCACGAACGTCTACGACTCCGCCGCGCGCTACCGCGCGGCCACCGGCTCCAGCGCCTTCGCCTACAGCGACGGCGGGGCCCGGCGCGTCCACCCCGACCTCGACCCCTTCGGCGTGACGCGGGAGAGCCGCGACTCGGCCGAGCACCCCGACTCGCTGGCCATCGCCGTGCTCTTCGACGTGACCGGCTCGATGCGCGCGGTCCCCCGCGCGCTGCAGACCCGCCTGCCCGACCTGCTCGGGCTACTGCTGCGCAAGGGGTACGCCACCGACCCGCAGATCATGTTCGGCGCGATCGGCGACGCCACCTGCGACCGGGCGCCGCTGCAGATCGGCCAGTTCGAGTCCGACAACCGCATGGACGACCAGCTCGGCCTGATCCTGCTGGAGGGCGGCGGCGGCGGGCAGAAGCGCGAGTCCTACGAGCTGGCCCTGTACTTCATGGCCAGGCACACCTCGATCGACTGCCACGAGAAGCGCGGCAAGCGCGGCTACCTGTTCGTCATCGGCGACGAGATGCCCTACCAGCGGGTGTCCAGGAACCACGTCAAGGACCTCGTCGGCGACCGGCTGACCGCGCCGCTCGGGGTGGACGACGTCGTGGCCGAGCTGACCCGCAAGTACGACGTCTACTTCATCCTCCCGCAGGGGGCCAGCTACGCCGGCGACCCCGAGGTGCTCGACTCCTGGCGCCGCCTGCTCGGCCAGAACGTGCTTGAGCTGGACGACCTCGACGCCGTGTGCGAGACGATCGCGCTCACCGTCGGGCTCGGCGAGGACGCTATCGGCCTGGACGAGGGCCTGGCGGACCTGGCCGACCTGGGCTCGACGGCCGGCGCGTCGGTGTCGCGGGCCCTGGCCAGGCTCGACCGCGGCACGGTGGTCACCGCCGAGCCGCTCGACGGCCTCGACAGCGGCGGCGGGCGCGGGCTCGGCGGGCTCCGGTCGTGAACGAGCACCTGGTCGTCGTCGACCTCGGGTACGGCGACGCCGGCAAGGGCACGGTCGTGGACTGGGCGTGCGCCACGCTGCCCGTCCACGCCGTGGTCCGGTTCAACGGGGGCGCCCAGGCGGGGCACAACGTCGTCCTGGACGACGGGCGGCACCACACGTTCGCGCAGTTCGGCGCCGGGACGTTCCGGGGGGTTCGCACGCATCTCTCGCGGTTCGTGGTGGTCGATCCGCTGGCGTTGTCGGCCGAGGCGGAGCACCTGGCCCGGCTCGGCGTGCCCGACCCCTTCGGGCTGCTCACGGTGGACCGGGACTGCCTGCTGGCGACGCCGTACCACGTCGAGGCCGGGCGCAGGCGGGAGCTGGCGCGCGGGCGGGCGCGGCACGGGTCGTGCGGGATGGGCGTCGGGGAGACGATGGCGTACCACCTGGAGCACGGCGCGCTCGCGCCCCGGGCGGGCGACCCGCCGGGCGAGCTGACGCGGAAACTGACCGTGCTGCGGGAGACGCTGCGGGAGGCGCTGGGGGTCGAGGGGCCGCCGGTGGCCGACTGCGTGGCCGTCTACCGGGCGTTCGCCGAGCGGGTGCGGCTGGTGGACTCGTCGTACACCGCTGGGCTGGTCCGGCGGGGGCCGGTGGTGTTCGAGGGCGCGCAGGGCGTGCTGCTGGACGAGCAGTGGGGGTTCGACCCGTACACGACGTGGAGCACGACCACCTTCGCCAACGCGCTGGAACTGCTGGACGGGGCCGGCGCGGCGCGGCTCGGGGTGTTGCGGACCTACACCACCCGGCACGGCCCTGGCCCGCTGGTGACCGAGGACCCGGCCCTGGAGCTGCCCGAGCCGCACAACGTGACCGGGCCGTGGCAGGGAGCCTTCCGCCGCGGGCACTTCGACGCGGTCGCCCACCGGTACGCGGCCGAGGCGGCCGGCGGCGTGGACGGTCTCGCGCTCACCCACCTCGACGCGGACGTCTCCCGCATGTGCGTGCGCTACGACCGGCCCGTCACGTTCGCCGAGCCGGACCGTACGGCCCGGCTGCTGCGGGCCGCGCCGGTCTACGAGGACGGTGTATCAGACTGGCCCGCGGCGGTCTCTCATGTCGTGGGCGCGCCCGTGTGGCTGGAGTCGTACGGCCCCCGCGCGCGGGACAAGAAGGCGCCCTGGCCGAGCCTGCGGTGACCGCCGGGGAGAGGGGTCCTCCCGGCGGTCGCCGCCCGGCTTCAGCCCCAGGCCAGCATGCGGAGCGGGTCCTCCAGCATCGCGCCGACGTCGCGCAGGAACATCGAGCCCAGCTCGCCGTCGACGATCCGGTGGTCGAAGCTGAGCGCGAGGGTGGTCACCTTGCGCACCGCCAGCTCGCCGTCGACCACCCACGGCATGTCCCTGACCTGGCCGAAGGCCAGGATGGCCGACTCGCCCGGGTTGAGGATGGGGGTGCCGGCGTCGACGCCGAACACGCCCACGTTGGTGATGGTGATCGTCCCGCCCGCCATCTCGGCCGGCTGGGTGCGGCCCGCCCTGGCCGTCTCCGCCAGCGCGCCCAGTTGCCTGGCCAGCTCGGGGAGCGGGAGGGCGTGGGCGTCCTTGATGTTGGGCACCACGAGGCCGCGCGGGGTGGCCGCGGCGATGCCCAGGTTCACGTAGTGCTTGACCACGATCTCCTGGGCCGCCTCGTCCCAGGACGAGTTGATCATCGGGTACCGCCTGACCCCGGTGAGCAGGGCCCGGCAGACCAGGAGCAGCGGGGAGACCTTGACCTCGGCGAAGTCGGGCAGCGCCCGCAGCCGCCGGACCGCCTCCATGGTCTCCGTCACGTCCACCTGGAGGAACTCGGTGACGTGCGGGGCCGTGAAGGCGCTGGCCACCATCGCCTGGGCGGTCATCTTGCGCACGCCCTTGACGGGCACGCGCTCCTCCCGCCGCTGGGGCTCGGCCTGCCGGACGGGCTCGGGCGCCGCCTGGAGACCGCCCTGCGCGGCGGCGTGCACGTCGTCGCGGGTGATGGAGCCCTGGGGGCCGGTGCCGGTGAGCGTGGTGAGGTCGACGCCCAGGTCCTTGGCCAGCTTGCGGACCGGCGGCTTGGCCAGCACGGCCACGCGGCCGGGACCGGCCGGCGCGGCCCCGGCGGGCGCGGCGGCGGGGACGGCCTCGGCCGGGCGGGCCGTCGGGGCCGGGCCGGGCACCTCCACGCGGGCCGGGTTGGCCACGGGCGCGGCCGGGATCGGCTCCGCCGGCTGCTTGCGGGGACGGCGCTTGGAGGCGCCGGTCTTGACCCCGTAGCCCACCAGGACCGCCTGCCGCTCCTCCTTGGGGGCGGGGCTGCCGTGGGCGCCTGGCTCGACCGCGCCCTCCTCCGGCGGCTTGGGGACCATGTCGTCGGCCAGCGCCTTCAGACCCTGATCGGCGGGGCCCTGATCGGCCAGGGTCTGGCCGGTGGGGCCCTGGCCGGCGCCGCCCGTCTCGCCGCCGGTGTCCACGGCGACGATCGGCGTGCCGACGTCGACCGTGCGGCCCTCCTCGACCAGCACGCCCGCGACCACGCCGTCCCAGGGGATCGGCAGCTCGACGATGGACTTGGCGGTCTCGATCTCCACCACGATCTGGTTGACCTTGACCTCGTCGCCCGGCCGCACGTGCCAGCGGACGATCTCGGCCTCGGTCAGCCCCTCCCCGACGTCGGGAAGCTTGAACTCGCGTCGCATGGAAGCGCGTCCCCCTTTCAGAACCCGAAGGCGCGGTCGACGGCGTGCAGCACCCGGTCCAGGTCGGGCAGGTAGTGCTCTTCGAGCTTCGACGGCGGGTAGGGGGTGGAGAAGCCGCCGACCCGCAGGACGGGCGACTCCAGGTGGTAGAAGCACTGCTCGGTGATCCGGGCCGCCAGCTCGGCGCCGAAGCCGCTGTAGACGGGCGCCTCGTGCACCACGACCACCCGGCCGGTGCGGCGTACCGACTCCATGACCAGCGGCTCGTCCAGCGGGTTGAGCGAGCGCAGGTCGATCACCTCCAGCGAGCGGCCGTCGTCCTCGGCGGCCGCGGCGGCCTCCAGGCAGGTCTTGACCATCGGGCCGTAGGCCAGCAGCGTGACGTCGGAGCCGGGCCGGACGACCGTGGCCTTGTCGAACGGCGTCCACCAGTCGGTCGAGGCCGTGTCGATGTCGGCCTTCTCCCAGTAGCGGCGCTTGGGCTCGAAGAAGATGACCGGGTCGTCGCTCCGGATGGCCTGCTGGATCATGGTGTAGGCGTCGGCCGGGTTGGAGCAGGCCACCACGCGCAGGCCGGCCGTGTGCGCGAAGTACGCCTCGGGCGACTCGCTGTGGTGCTCGACCGCGCCGATGCCGCCGCCGCACGGGATGCGCACGACGACGGGCAGCTTGATCGCGCCGAGCGAGCGCATCGGCATCTTGGCGAGCTGCGTGATGATCTGGTCGGCCGCCGGGAACACGAACCCGTCGAACTGGATCTCGCACACCGGCCGGTAGCCGCGCAGCGCCAGGCCGATCGCGGTGCCGATGATGCCGGACTCGGCGAGCGGCGTGTCGATGACCCGGTCTTCGCCGAAGTCCTTCTGCAGGCCGTCGGTGACGCGGAAGACGCCGCCGAGCTTGCCGACGTCCTCGCCCATGATGAGGACCTTGGGGTCGTCCTCCATGGCGCGGCGCATGCCCTCGTTAAGCGCCTTGGACAGGCTCAACACCGTCATTTCTCGAAGCCCTCCAAGTAGGCGGCGAACTGAGCGCGCTCCCCGTCGATGAGCGCGTGGGGCTCGCGATAGACGTGGTCGAAGATATCGAGCGGCTCGGGGTCGGGCATCGCCAGGCACCGCCTGCGCAGGTCGGCGCCGAGCTGGTCGGCCTCGGCCGTCACGGCGTCGAAGAAGCCCTGGTCGGCCAGCTCGTTGCGGAACAGGTACGACTTGACCCGCTCGATCGGGTCCTTCAGCTTCCACGCCTCCAGCTCGCTGGCCACCCGGTAGCGGGTCGGGTCGTCGGTCGTGGTGTGGGCGCCCATCCGGTACGTGAACGCCTCGATCAGCGTCGGCCCCTGGCCCGTACGGGCGGCTTCGAGCGCCTTCCTGGTCACCGCGAGGCAGGCGAACACGTCGTTGCCGTCGACCCTGATGCCCGGGAAGCCGAAGCCGGAGGCCCGGCGGTAGAGGGGGATGCGGCTCTGCTTCTCCAGCGGCTCGGAGATGGCCCACTGGTTGTTCTGGCAGAAGAAGACGACGGGCGCGTTGAACACGCTGGCCCAGATGAACGACTCGTTCACGTCGCCCTGGCTGGTGGCGCCGTCGCCGAAGTAGACGATCGTGGCGGCGGAGGCGTCGTCGCGCTGGATGCCCATGGCGTAGCCGACCGCGTGCAGGGTCTGGCTGCCGATCACGATCGTGTACAGGTGGAAGTTGTGCTCCTCGGGGTCCCAGCCCCCGTGGTTGACGCCCCTGAACAGGCCGAGCAGCTTGACCGGGTCGACGTCGCGGCACCAGGCGACGCCGTGCTCGCGGTAGGTGGGGAAGGCCATGTCGGAGTCGGTGAGCGCGCGGCCCGAGCCGATCTGGGCGGCCTCCTGGCCGAGCAGCGAGGCCCAGATGCCCAGCTCGCCCTGACGCTGCAACGCCACGGCCTCCAGGTCGATGCGCCGGACGAGCACCAGGTCGCGGTAGAGCGACCTGACCTCTTCGGCCGTCAGGTCTATGTCGTAGTCGGGATGCTCGACCCTCACTCCCTCGGGGGTGAGCAACTGCACGAGCTCAGGGGGTGCTTCGGCACCACGAGAGGCGTCGACTGTCACGTGCCGCTCCTGTGCGATCGGGGCCGGTGTCGATGGGGTCGCCACCTGAGGCCAGCCGTGTGTGCGTGCGAACCATGTGGTGGTGGTTCATACGCGTTTGGGGACATCGTGGCAGACGTCACAGCCCTCCGCGCAAGCCCCATGTCCTCCCCGTTCCCGTTGTGTTGACGGCCATGCGCGCCGGTAGGCTTGCTTTCCCAAGCACCCACTCCACCCAGGAGGAACGTAGTGGCGCGCGTCATCGTCGACGTCATGCTCAAGCCCGAGATCCTCGACCCGCAGGGCCAGGCCATCGCCAGGGCGCTGCCGAGGCTCGGTTTCTCCGGCGTCTCGGCGGTCCGTCAGGGCAAGCGGTTCGAGGTCGAGCTGGAGGGCCCGGCCGACGAGGCGGCCCTCGACGAGGTACGGAAGATGGCCGAGACACTCCTGGCCAACACCGTGATCGAGGACTACAGCGTCCGGGTTGAGGGGTAGAAGGCACATTTGATGCCTGGTTTTACCCCTGGTGAGTTAAAGTCGCGTTCGGGCATGCCACAATGCCACGGGCGTGCCAACACTAAATAACAACAACGTGATTTTGCGGTTAGCCCCGATTTCACAGGGAAACCTACTCCAGGTGACATTCCGGAGCCCGGAGGAGTCCGGTGGATATTGAGTTCTCGTTGGCGCTGCCTCGGGATGCGATCGGCATACCGATGGTCAGGCGAGTGCTTGGCGACGCGATGCGATCACTCAACGTGAGTGAGACCTGCATCGCCGACATGCTGCTCGCCGTCTCCGAGGCGTGCTCCAACGCGGTGCGACACGGCGGCCCCGCCAACCGTTACGAGGTCTCGGCGTCGATCGGCTACGGCCGCTGCGACGTGCGCGTCGCCGACAGCGGCGACGGCCTCCCGTCGATGCCGCTGCACTTCCCTCCGCCCGACACCGAGAACGGCCGCGGCCTGCTCATCATGCGGTCCGTCGTGGACGAGATCTCCTTCGGCACCACGCCCGGCCGCGGCACGACGGTCCACCTGCGCAAGACGCTCGCCTGGGACGACGAGGCCGAGGGCGCCCGTCACCGCGAGCTGGCCGCCGTCTGACCGCTGTCCGACCCGGGGCCGACCCGCTGCCCGGAACACAGCCGCGCACCCGATAATCTGAGTACACCGCCGTAGACCGCCGTCCGCCCCCAAAGAGACGGTGGCACGCGCGTGCGCATTCCTCGGAGGGGACGACTGTCATGAGCGCTGCCCGTGTGGGCGTAGTCACGTTTCCAGGAACTCTCGACGACCAGGACGCCGCCAGAGCCGTGCGCCTCGTGGGCGCGCAGGCGGTCCCGCTGTGGCACGCCGACCACGACCTGAAGGGAGTCGACGCCGTCTTCCTGCCCGGCGGCTTCTCCTACGGCGACTACCTGCGTTGCGGCGCGATCTCCAAGTTCGCCCCGCTGATGGACGAGCTCGTCCCGGCCGCCAAGGCCGGTCTGCCGGTCATCGGCACCTGCAACGGCTTCCAGATCCTCTGCGAGGCCCACCTGCTGCCCGGCGCGCTCACCCGCAACGCCTCGCTCCACTACGTCTGCCGCGACCAGCGGCTCACGGTGGAGCAGACCGCCACCGCCTGGACCGGCTCCTTCGAGCGCGGCCAGGAGATCGTGCTGCCGGTCAAGCACGGCGAGGGCCGTTACGTCGCCTCCGAGGAGACGCTGGCCGAGCTGGAGTCCGGCGGCCACGTCGTCGTGCGCTACGCCGGGGGCAACCCCAACGGCTCGCTCAACGACATCGCCGGCATCCGCAACGAGGCGGGCAACGTGGTCGGCCTCATGCCGCACCCCGAGCACGCCGTGGAGGAGCTGGTCGGCGCGCCGAGCACCGACGGGCTCGGCTTCTTCACGTCCATCCTGAAGAATCTGGTGAACGCATGAGCACCGACAACGTCAAGCGGGCCGCCGAGACCCCCGACGAGCCGATGCCCTTCGCCGAGCTGGGGATGAAGCAGGACGAGTACGACCGGGTCAAGGCGATCCTGGGTCGCCGTCCCACCGGCTCGGAGCTGGCCATCTACAGCGTCATGTGGTCCGAGCACTGCTCGTACAAGTCGTCCAAGGTGCATCTGCGGCAGTTCGCCACCAAGGCGCCCAAGTCCGAGGCGCTGCTCGTGGGCATGGGCGAGAACGCGGGCGTCGTCGACATCGGCGACGGCTGGGCGGCCACGTTCAAGATCGAGTCGCACAACCACCCGTCCTACGTCGAGCCGCACCAGGGCGCGGCCACCGGCGTCGGCGGGATCGTGCGCGACATCATGTCGATGGGCGCCCGCCCGATCGCCGTCATGGACGCCCTGCGCTTCGGCGGCGCCGACGCCGTGGACACCCGGCGGGTGCTGCCCGGCGTGGTCGAGGGCATCAGCCACTACGGCAACTGCCTGGGCCTGCCCAACATCGGCGGCGAGGTCGTCTTCGACCCCTGCTACATCGGCAACCCGCTGGTCAACGCGCTGTGCGTCGGCCTGCTGCGCAAAGACCAGATCAAGCTGGCCACCGCGCCGGGGCCGGGCAACCAGGTCGTGCTGTTCGGCGCGTCCACGGGTCCCGACGGCATCGGCGGCGCGTCCGTGCTGGCCTCGGCGACGTTCGAGGACGAGTCGCAGGCCAAGCGGCCCGCCGTGCAGGTGGGCGACCCGTTCATGGAGAAGCTGCTCATCGAGTGCTGCCTGGAGCTCTACGCGGCCGACGTGGTCGTCGGCATCCAGGACCTCGGCGCGGCCGGCGTCTCCTGCGCCACGACCGAGCTGGCCGCCAAGGGCACCGGCGGCATGAAGGTCGACCTCAACCTGGTCCCGCTCCGCGACTCCTCGCTCAAGCCCGAGGAGATCCTGATGAGCGAGTCCCAGGAGCGGATGATGGCCGTGGTCCGGCCCGACGACATCCCCGCGTTCATGGCGATCTGCGCCAAGTGGGACGTCCCGGCCACCGTCATCGGCGAGGTCACCGACACCGGCCGCCTGGTGATGACCTGGGACGGCGAGGTCATCGTGGACATCCCGCCGGGCACCGCCGCCGACGAGGGCCCGGTCTACGAGCGTCCCTACCACGAGCCGGCCGGGCAGGGCGCGCTCAACGCCGACACCCCCGACCGGCTGGCGCGCCCCGACGACCTGCGGGCCACCCTGCTGCAGCTCCTCGGCTCGCCCAACCTGGCCTCCAAGGAGTGGGTGACCTCCCAGTACGACCGCTACGTCCGCTCCAACACCGTGCTGGCCCAGCCCGCCGACGCCGGGATGCTGCGCATCTCCGAGGTCATCGCCGGGGCCGAGCCGACGACGCGGGGCATCGCGCTGTCCACCGACGGCAACGGCCGTTACGCCAAGCTCGACCCCTACGCGGGGGCGCAGCTCGCGCTGGCCGAGGCGTACCGGAACGTGGCCGTGACCGGCGCCAAGCCGCTCGCCGTCACCAACTGCCTCAACTTCGGCTCGCCGGAGGACCCCGAGGTCATGTGGCAGTTCGCCGAGGCCGTACGCGGGCTCGCCGACGCCTGCCGCACCCTCGGCGTGCCGGTGACCGGCGGGAACGTCTCCTTCTACAACCAGACGGGCTCGACGGCCATCAACCCCACGCCGGTCGTGGGCGTGCTCGGCGTCATCGACGACGTGGCCAAGCGGGTGCCGTCGGGGTTCACCGCCGAGGGGCTGCGGGTGGTGCTGCTCGGCGACACCGCCGAGGAGTTCGGCGGCTCGGAGTGGGCGCACGTGGCCCACCGCCACCTGGGCGGCCTGCCGCCGCACGCCGACCTGGAGGCCGAGCAGGCGCTGGCGACCGTGCTGGTCGAGGCCGCCGCCCGCGGGCTGCTGGAGGGGTCGCACGACCTGTCCGACGGCGGGCTGGCCGTGGCTCTGGCCGAGTCGTGCCTGGCCCGCGGCATCGGGGCCACGGTGGCGCTGAGCGGCGAGCCGTTCACCGACCTGTTCAGCGAGTCGGCCGCGCGGGCCCTGGTCGTGGTGCGGCCGGAGGCGTTCGAGGAGTTCGCGGCGCTGTGCGGGCGGCACGAGGTGCCGTGCTACGGGCTCGGGGTCACCGGCGGGGCGTCGCTGGTGGTCGAGGGCGTGTTCGAGGTGGGGGTCGAGGAGCTCCGCGAGACCCACTCGGCGACGCTTCCGGCGCTGTTCGGCTGACGTTCGCAACGAGAAGGGCCGGTGCGGGATGACCCCGCACCGGCCCTTTCAGCGTTGTCAGACCTTCTTGGTCATTCGACCTTCTCTGGTCGTCAGACCTTCTCTGGTCGTCAGACCTTCTCTGGTCGTCAGACCTTCTCTGGTCGTCAGACCTTCTTGATGCAGACGACGAACACCTTGCCGGAGACGCTGGTGCCGTTGTTGCCGCCACCGTGGCTCTGGGTGCTCTGCGTGTCGGCGGTGAGGTTGTTGCCGCCGCCGTTGTCGTCCTTGGCGACGGTGACCGTCCAGCCGGAGGCGCCGGGGTAGCTGCCCATGACTTCGGCGTTCTTCAGGGTGCCGAAGGAGAAGCCGCCGCCGGTGGGGGTGCCGCCCTTGTCGCAGGAGGCGGTCACCGAGCCGAGGCCGTTGATGGAGGCGTCGTTGGTGTAGGTGGCGTACGTGGCGCCGGCGCCGTCCTTGCCGGGCTCACCCTTGGGGCCCTGGGGACCCTGGGGGCCCGCCGGGCCGCGCTCGCCGTCCTTGCCGTCCTTGCCAGGGAGGCCGTTCTTGCCGTCCTGGCCGTTCTTGCCGGGAAGACCGTCCTTGCCGTCCTTGCCGGGAAGGCCCTGCTTGCCGTCCTGGCCGTCCTTGCCCGGGAGGCCGTCCTTGCCGTCCTTGCCGGGGAGGCCCTGCTTGCCGTCCTGGCCGTCCTTGCCGGGGAGACCCTGCTTGCCCTGGGGGCCCACCGGGCCCGTGTCGCCCTTCGGGCCCTGCGGGCCCTGCGCGCCGGTGTCGCCCTTGAGGCCCTGCTTGCCCTGGGGGCCCTGGTCGCCCTTGGGGCCGGAGGTGCCGCCGTTCAGCTGCGTCGTGCTGCCGCCGATCACGATCCGCTCTTCGGTCTTGCGGCACGGCGTGGTCGGGTTGACGATGCGGACGTACCGCGTCTTCTTGTGCACGCAGGCGTACACCTCGCTCGCCGCCGACGAGGCGGTGGCCACGCCACCGACGGCGAGGAGCGAGGCGGCGAGCGCTCCGACAGTGGCGAGGGTGAGCGTACGCCCACCGCGAACCTTGATAGCCACGGCTTTCCTTCCAGGGAACGAGTGATGCTCAGGTGATGCATGAGATTCACGTTTCAACCGTTCCAAAGGTTGGCAGAAACTACATAACGTATTTGTCACGAAACGGAGGGTTACTGACCGGATTGACCGACTGTCGTCGTCGCAGTGGGTAAAAGGACGCATTGGCGGCGGCGATCCCGCGTGCATAATCGGGTCTGTGCCCAGCACCTACCTGCCGCCGGCCACGCAGCCCGTCCGAGGCGTGGTCTGGGTCATCCACCTCGCCCTTCCCCTGCTGGGGCTCTGGTTGCTGCTCGCCCAGCCGCACCTCAACGTCGTCTGGCAGCACAACGCGGGGCACTTCTGGATGATCCTCGCGGTGGCCGGGATCAACGTGGCGCTCGGCGGGCTGATCACCGAGGCCGCGCGCCGCCGTCAGGACGCCCGGCTCTTCCTGGTCTCCATGGTGTTCCTCAGCAGCGCGGGCTTCTTCCTCCTGCACGGCCTGGCCACCCCCGGGATCATCCTGCCGACCGGCTCGCTGGGCTTCGACCTCGGCCAGCAGGTGGGGCTCACCATCGCCTCGATGTTCGCGTTCGCCTCGGCCCTGCCGCTGGGCGAGCGGGCCGCCAGGAGCGTCCTGGCGGGGCAGCACTTCCTCCGGGCGGTGCTGTTCGGGTTCATGCTGCTGTGGGCGCTGGTCTCGCTGGTGCCCGAGCTGACCGAGCTCAGCCGGCCGCCGCCGGTCGCGCCGATGAGCTGGCTGGGCCCTGCCTCGATCCCCGGCGTCCTGCTGTACGGCGCGGCCGGCGTGCTGATGTTCCTGCTGCATCGCCGCCGTCCGTCGGCCATGCTGGTCAGCCTGATCACCGCGTACGCGCTGCTGGCCGAGGCGATGGTCGCCGGGATGTCGCAGCTCAACTGGCACCTGACGTGGTGGGAGTGGCACGCGCTGCTCACCCTCGCCTTCGTGTTCGTGGCCTACAGCGCCTACCTGCAGTTCCGGCGCGAGGGGTCGAGCGCGGGGCTGTTCGACTCGGTGACGCTGGCGGCGACCGTCGCCCGCCTCCAGCAGGACTACGACCAGGCCCTGGAGGAGCTGGTCGAGCACGTACGCCGGGGCGAGCCGCTGGCCGCGGCCCGGTTGTCGGGCAAGTTCCGGCTCAACGAGAGCCAGGCCGCCGTGCTCGACCGGGCCGGGACGGCGCTGGCCCACGAGCGTGAGCTGTCGGAGCGGCTGGCCGCGCTGGTGGCGGTGAGCGCGCAGACCCGCGTGGGCCTGCCGGAGGGCGAGCTGCTGACCACCGCGCTCGACCGGGTCAGGCAGGCGTACGGAGACGTCAAGATCGCACTGGTGTCGGAGGGGAAGACCCAGATCGGCTCCCGCGCGTACGAGTTCGAGGGCGACGCCCCGATCCGCCGCGACCACCGGCTGGCCTACCCGCTCACGGTCAGGGGCCATCTCGCCGGCGTGCTGGAGGTGCCGGTGGGCCGCGGCGGCCACGACGAGGCGCTGGCCGCCACGCTCGCCGGCCAGTTGTCCATCTCGCTGGAGAACGCCCGCCTCTACCAGGAGCTGGACACCCTCTTCCGCCAGTACATGTCGCCCGACGTGGCCAACGCCCTGCTCGCCGACCCGGCGCGGGCGGCGCTCGGCGGCGAGCTGCGGGAGCTGACCGCGCTCTTCGCCGACCTCAAGGGGTTCACCTCGTTCTCCGAGCAGGTCGCGCCCGGCGAGATCGTCGAGATGCTCAACCGCTACCACACGGCCGCCGTCCCGTGCGTGCTGAACAACGGCGGCACGATCGTGCAGTTCGTCGGCGACGCGATGCTGGCCCTGTTCAACGCGCCCGCCCCGCAGGCCGGTCACGCCAGGGCGGCCTGCCGGGCCGCGCTGGAGATGCAGCGGGCCGCCGCCGAGGTGGCCGAGGAGATGGCCTGGAGACGCGTGGACGAGGTGGAGTGGCCGACCTTCCGGGTGGGCGTCAACACCGGCCCCGCGCTGGTCGGCAACATCGGCAGCCCCGAGTTACGCGGCTTCAACGCGATGGGCGACTGCGTCAACGTGGCCGCCAGGCTCCAGGCCCTGGCCGAGCCGGGGACGGTGGTGATCGGCGAGACGACCCTCAGGCAGCTCGGCCGCGACGCCTCGGTGAACGCCCTCGGACGGCTCAGCCTCAAGGGCAGGGAGGAACTCGTGGCCGCGTACGTTCTGACTGGAATGCCATAGAACGGCAATAGCCGTGCGTACATAATCGGCGCATGGATCCAGAGCCCGGCGAGTTCCTCTCCATGCTCACCGCCGAGGAGATCGAGGCGCTGCGCGCCGCCGGGCGCCCGCGCCGGTGGGACCGCGGCACGACGGTGATCACCGAGGGCGACACGGCCGACTGGGTGCTCGTGCTGACGGAGGGCCGCGTCAAGGTGTCCTCGCACACCAGCAGCGGCACCGAGGTGGTCCTCGCGGTACGCGGTCCAGGGGCGCTGCTGGGCGACATGTCGGCCGTGGACGGCTCGCCCCGCTCGGCCACCGTGACCGCGCTGGAGCCGATCCAGGGCATCGTGGTCCGCGACTTCAGCGGCTTCCTGGCCGCGCACGGCCGCATCGCCGTCCTGCTCCTGCAGCTCCTCGTCGGCCGGCTGCGCGACGCCGACCGCAAGCGGGTCGAGTACGGCGCGTTCGACACCACCGGCCGGGTGGCGACCCGGCTGCTCGAACTGGCCGACCGGTACGGCGAGCGCACCAGCACCGGCGTGCGCGTGGCCCTGCCGCTCAGCCAGGACGAGCTGGCCGGCTGGACGGGTTCCTCGCGGGAGGCGGTCAGCAAGGCGCTGCGGAGCCTGCGCGACCGCGGGCTGATCGAGACCGGCCGGCGCCGGGTGGTCATCCACGACGTCGAGGGGTTACGCAAGCGAGCCAGGTGACCCCTGGTACAAAACGGACGTACGTCGTACGTCATAGTGGGAGGCATGGTCGCGGTCACCCCCGAAGCCGGCACCCGCATGCGCTACGCCTGGCGCGTGTGCTCGGTCACCAGCCTGGGCCTCGTCCTCATCGGCATCGCCGGCAGCACGCTCAACGTCGCGCTGCCGACCGTCGTGCGGCACTTCCACGCCGACGCGACGCAGTCGGGATGGATCCTGCTGGCGTTCCTGCTGGTCAACACCGCGAGCCTGGTGTTCTTCGGCCGGGTCGCCGACCTGCTCGGCAGGCGCGAGGTGTACCTGGCGGGCTTCGCCCTGTTCACCGTGGCCTCGCTGCTGGCCGGGCTGTCGCCGGACGTCTGGTTCCTGGTCGGCATGCGCGTGCTCCAGGCGATCGGCTCGGCCATGATCCTGGCCAACGGCACGGTGATCATCACCGACGCGTTCCCGCCCGAACGGCTCAGCCAGGGCATGGGCGTCTACATCGGCACGCTGTCGGTGGCCCAGCTCGCCGGCCCGACGCTCGGCGGCCTGATCGCCGAGACCGCCGGCTGGCAGTGGATCTTCTGGGTGAACGTGCCCGCCGGGCTGGTCGCGCTCGGCTGGGGCGCGGTGATCCTGCGCAAGATGCCGAAGAGGCCCAGGCAGCCGGTGGACGCGCTCGGCAACGTGCTGGTGTTCGCCGCGCTGTCGGCCGTGCTGCTGGCGGTCAACGAGGCCGGGTCGGGCGGCCTGACCAGCCCGGTCGTCCTGACGGGGGCGGCGCTGTTCGTGCTGCTGGTGCCGCTGATCGTGCTGGCCGAGCGGCGCTCATTGAACCCGGTGCTGGACCTGCGGCTGTTCGGCGGCCGGCTGCTGGCCTACGCGAACCTGGCCTCCTTCTGCAACGCGCTCGCGCGGTCCGCGCTGATCCTGGTGGTCGCGCTCTACTTCCAGGCGGCGCGCGGGCTCGACGCGTTCTCGGCCGGGCTGAGCGTGCTGCCGGTGCCGGTGGGCATCGGGCTGGCCTCGCCGATCGCGGGGCTGCTCGGGCCGCGGGTCTCGCCGTACGGGCTGTCGATCGGCGGCGCGGCGATGAGCGCGCTCGGGCTCGGCGCGCTCATGCTGACGGCCGACCCGGCGACGCCGTACTGGGTGACGGGGATCGCCCTGTTCGTGGCCGGCTGCGGCAGCGGGACGTTCCTGACCGGCAACACCACCCAGGTCATGGCCGCCCTGCCGAGCGGCAGCCTGGGCGTGGTCAACGGCTTCCGCGTCATGATCATGAACGTCGGCATCGTGATCAGCGTGGGCCTGTCGCTCAGCGTCGTGACCAGCTCGGTGGGCCCGGCGCTGCGCGCCCAGGTGTACGCGGGCACGCTGTCCACGCTCTCCCCGGTGGCCGTCGGGCAGCTCATGGACGGCTTCCAGCGGGCGTACGCGGTGCTGTTCGCCGTGGCGCTGGCCGGCGCGGTGCTGGCCGCGCTCGCCAGGTCTCAGAGGGCTCCGGCGAGCCTGGACTCCACGTCGCGGTAGCGCGAGACCGGGATGAGGTGCACGCCGTCGAACGCGCCCGAGTCGCGCAGCGCGAACACCTGCTCGCAGGCCGCCTCGACGCCCGCCATGCGGTCGGCGGCCACCCGCTCGACCAGCTCGCCGGGCAGGGCGATGTCGGGGATGGCGGCGGCCAGCGTACGGGCGTGGCGCTCGCTGGCCAGCACCATGACGCCCGCGTAGACCGGCACGTCGACCTGGTTGGCCTCGCGCCACCGGACCTGCGCCTCGACCGAGAAGCTGACCTGGGCGAACAGGAAGTCGGCCGTGCGCTTCCAGGCGGGCAGCGGGCGCAGCCCGGCCGCCGCGCCGACGCGGAAGGCCGGCGAGAAGCCCCTGGCCTCCTCGATCATCGAGCGGACCGTCAGGTCGCTGGTCCGGCTGCCGCTGGCGGGCTTGTCGCCGTGGACGAACAGGAACTGGTCGACGCCGTACGCCGCGGCCGTCAGCAGGTCGCGGTGGAAGCCGAGCAGGTTGCGGTCGCGGGAGTTGAGACAGGCGATGCTGCGCCCGCCCATCGCCTCCACCTCGTGGGCCACGGCCACGCTGGACACGGTGGCCCGGCCGATGTGGTTGTCGGGGATCAGGAACGAGTGGGCGACCTGGCTGAGCGTGCCGATCTGGTGGCGTACGCGCTTCAGATCGGGCTTGGTGGGCGGTTCGATCTCGCAGACCAGCTCGAAAGGCATGATCCCGACCCTAACGCCCGGCGGCCAGCGCCTCGATGCCGCGCAGCACGAGATCGACGCCGAAGGAGTCGTAGAAGGCCGGGTCGGCGCTCGCGACCAGCGGTGAGGCCATCTCGACCAGGTGCGGGTACTTCTCGGGCGGCAGCGACTGGAGGCCGGCCCGCTTGACCCTGACCATCTCGGCGATCTCCTCGCCGGTCCGGCCCGCCTTGAGGTGCACGGGCGCGTCGGCGATCGCCAGGGCGCTCTGCAGCAGGTACTTGGTGATCAGGCAGCTCTCCTCCACGTCGAACCCGGCCGTACGGGCCAGGCCCAGCGCCTTGTCCCAGACGACCAGGAAGTTCGGGACGGAGATCGGGTCGATCTGCTCGATGACGTTCTTGGCGCAGGGATGGGTGCGCAGAACCCTGATGAGCCCCTGCGTCAGGTCGCGGAGCTGGTCCTGCCAGGGCCGCTCGTCGGCCGGCTCCGGCACGAAGCCGCCGATCAGGTGGTCGGCCATGCCGACCAGGAGCTGGTCCTTGTTCTTGAAGTGCCAGTAGAGGGCCATCGGCGTCACGCCCAGGTCGGTCGCCAGCCGGCGGATCGTCACGGCGTCGAGCCCCTCGGTGTCGCCGATCTCCAGCGCCCGCTCGGCGATGGCCCGTGCGCCCAGTTTTCCCATCACGGTTGACAACTATACGCCGTACAAGTTGAACTGTACGGCGTACAAGTACGGCGTATAGGGGGTTGCGACATGCGATGGTGGGCGCTGGGTGCCGTGACATTGGGCACCTTCATGACCTATCTCGACAACAACGTGGGGAACGTCGCGCTGCCGACGATCCAGCGGGAGCTCGGGCTGACGATCTCCGGGCTGGAGTGGATCGTGAGCTCGTACATCCTGGTCTTCGCCGGGCTCATGCTGGTCGGCGGGCGGCTCGCGGACCTGTTCGGGGCCCGCGTGGTGTTCCTGGCCGGGCTCTCGGTCTTCACCGCGGCCTCGCTGGGCGCCGGGCTGGCCACCTCGGGCGGCGCGCTGATCGCGGCGCGGGCCGTCCAGGGCGTGGGGGCGGCGCTGCTCACGCCCACGTCGCTCACCCTGATCAGCCAGATCTTCCCCGAGCCCGGCGAGCGCGGCAGGGCCGTGGGCGTCTGGAGCGCGTCCGGGGCGCTGTCCATGGCGCTCGGCCCGGCGGCCGGCGGTTTCATCAGCGAGCACCTGCACTGGGGCTGGATCTACCTGATCAACGTGCCGATCGGGATCGCCACGCTCGGCCTGGCCCTGTGGGCGGTCCGGCCGGCCTTCACCCGCCGTCGGCACCGGCTCGACCGGCCCGGCCTGGCCACCTCGGCGCTCGCGCTGGTCTCCCTCACCTACGCGCTCATCGAGGGCGACCGCGCCGGATGGACGTCGGCCGAGATCCTGGCGGCGTTCGGGCTCGCGGCGGCGGCCGCCCTGGCGTTCGCGCTGGTCGAGACGCGCTCCGAGCGCCCGATGATCGACCTGTCGCTCTTCCGCTCGCGGGTGTTCAGCGGCGGCGCGCTGACCATGGGCATCTGGTCGTTCGGCGTGTTCGGCATCTACTTCTTCAGCGCCCTGTGGCTGCAGAACGTGCTCGGCTTCTCCCCCACGCAGGCCGGCCTGGCGTTCGTGCCGATGGCCCTGGTCATGGCGGTCGTCGCCATCACGTCCCAGCGGATCTCCGCGCGGCTCGGCACCGGGCGCACGGTGGCGCTCGGCATGGCGCTCATGGGCGCGGCGATCTACCTGATCTCCGGCGTCGGCGCCGACGGCGACTACGCCGACGTGGCCCCCTGGTTCCTGCTCTACGGCCTCGGCGGCGGCCTGCTGGTGCCGCTGACCTCGGCGATCCTCGGCGGCCTGCCCAAGGACAGGGCGGGCGTGGCCTCAGGCGTGCTGAACGTCTCGCGCGAGGTGTTCGGCCTGCTCGGCATCACCGTGCTGGGCGCGATCCTCGGCTCCCGCCAGAGCGGGAGCGACCAGCCGCCGCTGGCCGCCTTCCTCGACGCCTACCAGTTCACGCTCGTCATCGCGGCGGTGATCGTGCTGGCCGCCGTCCCCCTCGGCCTGTACGCGCTGCGCCCGTCCCGCCGCCCGCCGGTTATGGACGAGCCTCAGGCCACCGCCCCCGCGACCGTCGGCTCGTCGAACTGAGTGCGGTACAGCTCCTCGTAGCGGCCGCCCATGGCCAGCAGTTCGGCGTGCGTGCCCCGCTCGGCCACGCGGCCGTCCTCGATCACCAGGATCTGGTCGGCCGCCCGCACGGTGGACAGCCGGTGCGCGATCACCACGGCGGTCCGGCCCGCCAGCGCCTCCCCCAGAGCCTCCTGGACGGCCGCCTCGGAGGTGGAGTCGAGCGCGGCGGTGGCCTCGTCCAGGATCACCACGCGCGGCCTGGCCAGCAGGAGCCGGGCGATCGTCAGCCGCTGGCGCTCGCCGCCGGACAGCCGGTAGCCGCGCTCGCCGACCACCGTGTCCAGGCCGTCGGGCAGCGACTCGATCAGCGTGCGCAGCCGGGCCCTGGACAGGGCGTCCCAGATCTCCTCCTCGCTCGCCGCCGGCCTGGCCAGCAGCAGGTTCTCCCTGATCGTGTCGTGGAAGAGGTGGCCGTCCTGGGTGACCATGCCGAGGGTGTCGCGGATGGCGTCGAAGGTCAGGTCCCGTACGTCCACGCCGCCGAGGCGGACCGCGCCGGAGTCGACGTCGTACAGCCTGGGCAGGAGCTGGGCGATCGTGGACTTGCCGGCCCCGGACGAGCCCACCAGCGCCACCATCTGGCCCGGCAGGGCCGTGAACGAGATGCCGTGCAGCACCTCCTCGCCGCCCCGCGAGTCCAGCGTGGCGACCTCCTCCAGCGAGGCCAGCGACACCTTGTCGGCGGCGGGGTAGGCGAAGCGCACGTCGTCGAACTCGACCGCGACCGGACCCTCGGGGACGTCGCGGGCGCCGGCGCGTTCCTGGATCAGCGGCTTGAGGTCGAGCACCTCGAAGACCCGCTCGAAACTGACCAGAGCGCTCATCACGTCCACCCGGGCGCTGGCCAGGGCGGTGAGGGGCGCGTAAAGGCGGGTCAGCAGCAGGGCCAGCGACACCACGGCGCCGGGTTCGAGCTGGTCGCGCAGGGCGTAGAAGCCGCCGAGGCCGTAGACGAGGGCCAGCGCCAGCGCCGAGACCAGGGTCAGGGCCGTGACGAACACCGACTGGTTCATGGCCGAGCGCACGCCGATGTCGCGCACCCGCCGCGCCCGCGCGGCGAACTCGGCCGACTCGCGCGCCGGACGGCCGAACAGCTTCACCAGCGTCGCGCCCGGCGCGGAGAACCGCTCGGTCATCTGGGTGCCCATGGCGGCGTTGTGGTCGGCGGCCTCGCGCCGCAGCCGCGCGATCCTGACGCCCATCCGCCGCGCGGGCAGCACGAACACCGGCAGGAGCAGCAGCGCGAGCAGCGTGATCTGCCAGGAGATGCCGATCATCACGGTGAGCGTCAGCACGAGCTGCACCAGGTTGCCCGCCACGCTGGACAAGGTGTCGGTGAAGGCGCGCTGCGCG
Organism: Nonomuraea sp. NPDC049646; assembly: GCF_044465525.1. Classification (NCBI taxonomy): domain Bacteria; kingdom Bacillati; phylum Actinomycetota; class Actinomycetes; order Streptosporangiales; family Streptosporangiaceae; genus Nonomuraea; species Nonomuraea sp. NPDC049646. The sequence continues at coordinate 37,977 of NZ_JBITLU010000022.1, forward strand.
CCGATCACGTCGTTGTTCAACCGGCTCACCAGCGCCCCGGTGCGCGTCCGCATGAAGAACGCGACCGGCATCCGCTGTACATGGTCGAAGACCGCCGTGCGCAGGTCGAGGATCAGCCCTTCGCCGATGGTGGCCGACTGCCAGCGGTTCAGCAGGCCGAGCCCGGCCTCGGCGAGCGCCAGGCCGGCGATCAGCAGCGCGACCACGACCACCACGCCGAGCGGCTCACCGTTGAAGATCGCGTCGACCACCCGCCCCGCGAGCAGCGGCGACACCACGGCCAAACCCGCCAGCACCACGCTGAGCACCAGGAACAGCACGATCCTGCGGCGGTGGGGACGGGCGAACCCGCCGATACGCCGGAGCGTCGCCCTGTTCAGCGGGCGACGCTCCGGCCGGTTGTTCATCGAGTAAAGCTGATGCCAGGCGGTCACTTCCATGCTCATGCATGGGAGACTATTTCCTCAAGTTAACTTGAGGTCAACTGGTTTTCGCCGGGATCAGCTGCCGATCTTCCTGCCCCTGCCGTGCCAGACCACCGCGACCGACGGGCGCGGCTGGTCGCCGTCGGGCCAGCGGCTGGCCGGGTTGTCCGGGGTCGCGCCGTCGATCTCGCCCGGGTGCTGCACGGCCACGAACACGCTCTTCTGGTCCTCGGTGACCAGCGGGCCGCAGGTCTCGGCGCCGACCGGGACCGTCAGGAACTGGCGCAGGTGGCCGCGGTCGGAGCCGCGCACCGGCATGACGAACAGGCCGTCGTTGCTGCCGAGCTGGTTGCCGTCGGTGGAGATCCACAGGTTGCCGTCGGCGTCGAACGTCACGTTGTCCGGGCACGAGATCGGCGAGACCTTGGTCTTGTCGAACCCGGCGAAGTACGTCGTGGGGTCGTTCGGGTCGCCGCAGACGAGCGGGAGCGACCAGGCGAAGGTGGTCTCGCCCGCGTCGTTGCGCCGCTCGGCCACCTCCAGGACGTGACCGTGCTTGTTGGACGGGCGCGGGTTGGCCTCGTCCACCTGGGCGGCGGTGCGGTTGGAGTTGTTGGTCAGGGCCACGTAGACGCCGCCGGTGACCGGGTTGCGCTCCATGTCCTCCGGACGGTCCATCTTGGTCGCGCCGACCTTGTCGGCCGCCGTACGGGTGTAGACCAGCACCTCGGCGGCGGTCATGCCGTCCACGTACGACTTGTCGCCCGACACCAGCGGGATCCACTGGCCGGAGCCGTCGAACAGCCCGTCGGAGGGCAGCTTGCCGGAGCCGTCGATCTCGGCGGCCGGGCTGTCGCCGGTGAACTTGGCGACGTACAGGGTGCCCTCGTCCAGCAGGGTGCGGTTGTGACGGTCGAAGCCCGGGATGTACCGGTTCTTGGAGACGAACTTGTAGATGTACTCGAAGCGCGAGTCGTCACCCATGTAGACGACCAGACGGCCGTCCCTGGCGAGGGTGGTGTTGGCGGCCTCGTGCTTGAACCTGCCGAGCGCGGTGCGCTTGATCGGCGTGGAGTCGGGGTCGAACGGGTCGATCTCCACGATCCACCCGAACCTGTTGGCCTCGTTCGGGTGCTTGGCCAGGTCGAAGCGCTCCTCGACCCGGTCGAAGCGGCGGCTGCTCGCCGGGGTGCCCGTCGTGATCGTGTACCGCGAGATGTACGGCCGCTGCGCCTCGGGCACCTTGTCGCCGTTGACGAAGTACTGGTCGAAGTTCTCCTCGGCGGTCAGGACCGTGCCCCACGGCGTGGAACCGCCCGAGCAGTTGTTCAGCATGCCCACCGGCGCCAGGCCCTTGGGGTCGGCGGCCGTCCTGAGCAGGGCGTGACCGGCGGCGGGGCCGGAGAAGCGCATCGGCGTCTGCGCGGTGACGCGCCGGTTGTAGCGGCGGCGGCCCTTGGTGGTGAGCTTCCACTCGCCGGTGCCGTGCGCCCGCTCGATCTCCACGACCGAGCCGCCGTGCGCGGCCAGCGCGATCTTGATCTGCTCCTCGGTCGCGGCGGCGCCGCCCGTGTAGCCGCGGAACATCAGGTTCTCGTCGGTGTACTCGTGGTTCACCCACAGCAGGCCGCGGTTGTGGCCCATCGGGAAGAACGTCACGTAGTCGCAGTTGTAGCCGAACTGCTTGTTCTGGGCGTCGGCCGTCTGGTTGGCGAAGTCGAAGGCCGGCGCGTCGGGCAGCACCGGGTCGCCCCAGCGCACGACCACGGAGGAGTTGTAGCCGTCGGGGATGCGCAGCGCGTCGTCCTTGTTCGGCGGCACCGGGGTGAAGGCGATCTCACCCGGACGGCGCCCGCCCGCCGCGACCGGCGCGGCGGCGGTCTCCGCCGCCGGCTCGTCGGCGAGCGCCGGGACCGCGCCCGCCACGCCCACGCCCGCCACCAGCGCGCCGAGCGCGCCCGCGCGCAGGACGCCGCGGCGCGACATCGCCTCCTTCACCACGTCGCCGAAGTAGGCGTTGCCCGTCGTGTTGGCGACCTCGTGCGCGCACGCGTTCCCGCAACGGAACTGACAGGTCAGAGCGGATCGGCCACCTTTGTGCGGGGTGGAAAGCAGCGGCAGCAGCCGCCCCGCCTCAGGGTTCGCCACAGGTCCTCCAGATATGTGCGCGGTTGTACGGCGGGGACGTTACGGTCGTCAACGAAACCCGGGGTGAACGACGACCTCCGTCCCGATGAACGCTTGCCGCGAGAGAATGGACCCGTGCCACCACGCAAGATGGACCCCGACAAGCTGCGCGCGGCCCTCGACGGCCAGCTCGTCGCCCTCGACGAACCGCCCTACGACGGCCCCGCCTCGGCCCTGCCCGACGCCCTGGTCGCCGCGGTGCTCACCGCCTACGACCGCGGGCTCACCCCCGAGCGCGACGCGGCCAGGCAGGCGGTGCGCCACCTGCTGGAGAAGCTGGCCGCCGCGGCTCCCGGCCGCACGGTCGAGGTGCGCGTGCCGCCGTACGCGGCCGTCCAGGCCGTCCCCGGCCCCCGCCACACCCGGGGCACGCCGCCGAACGTGGTGGAGACCGACGCCCGCACCTGGCTGGAGCTCGCGCTCGGCCGCCTGACCTGGGACGAGGCCGTGGCCAGAGGCTCGGTCGCGGCCAGCGGCTCCCGCGCCGACCTCTCAGCCCACCTGCCGCTCTAGCGGCCCTTGCCCATCCAGGGGAACTTGCTCTCGAAGCACTGGTCGGCGAGCTGGCCGGGAAGCTGGCCGCACTCCTGGACCACCTTCCAGAACCAGATCGCGACGATCGCGAACAACACCAGCGACAAGGCGCTGATCACGATCCCGGCGATGGCCCGGCCCCGGCCCACGCGCTTGGCGAGCGCCACACAGCCGAAGACGATCGACAGGATCGCCGTGAGCACGCCGGTGAAGCAGACGAACACCAGGAACGGGCTCGCCACGCCCAGCACCAGCGAGGCGGTGGCCAGGCCGCTGCCGGGCGGCGCGGGCGGCTGGGCGCCGTAGGGGCCGTACTGACCGTAGGGGGGTGCTCCCGGCGGCGGCCCGTACCCGGGCGGCCCGCCGTAGGGGCTGGAGGGCGTGGTGCCAGGCACGGACGCATCCCGCCCCCCAGCCTCGTACGCCCCCGGAGCCCCCTCATAAGCCCCCGCTCCCCCATAGGCCCCCTCACCCGGACCACCGGCCCCCGGCCCGCCGTAAGGACCCTCGCCGCTCCCGCCGGACGCCGTGGGACCGCCACGGGTCCCGCCGGTCTCCGAGGGACCGCCGTAGGCCCCGCCGGGGGTCGTGGGGCCGGCACCGCCGCCGGACGCCGACGGTCCGCCGTAGGCTCCTTCGCCGCCGTACGGTGCCCCTGGCCGGCCGTAAGCTCCTTCGCCGCCGTAAGGCGCGCCTGGTCCTCCTGGGGGCACGGCCGCGCCTCCCGGGGGCGCCGGCACGCCGCCCGCGCCCGCGGTGGCGCCCGTGCCTACGGCGCCTCCGTGGCCTTCGACACCTCCTGCGCCCTCTGCGCCCTCTGCGCCCTCTGCCCCCACCGCGCCGCCCTCCGCGCGGGCCGCGCCGCGTTCAGCGCCGCCCTCAGCGCCCACCGTGCCGCCCGCCGCGCCGCGCTCTGCGCCGCCCTCTGCGCCGCCCGGCCGGGCGGCTGGCTCGTCGGGGCCTCTGGCCGCGTGGGTGCCGGTGGGCGGGGGCTCGAAGGTGGGTACGTCGCCGTACTCGTACCGGGAGGGCGCGGGGCGGCTCGGCTCCTCGTCCGGTTGCGTGCCCCAGCCCGGATAGGCCGGGGTGCCGCCGGGCACCGGATAGACCTGCGTCTCCTCGGCGTCCCCGCCGGACCACCGCGTCCTGCCGGGGCCGCCCTCCGCCGGTCCCGGCGTCTCGGGCGAGGTGGGGAAGTCGGGATGGTCCGGACGCCCTCCGGGCCTGGGCTCGTGCGACGGCGGCACGTCAGGCGGCGGCGGTGGCACCACGGGCGGCACGGGCGCGATCGGCTCCTCGCCCTCCCGCTCCTCCTCACCCTGCCGCTCCTCCTCGAACGGCCACTCATCCGCCCACCGCCCGCCCCCGGGCCGCCCCCCAGCTCCTTCACCCCCAGGCAGCCCACCCTCGGGCCGCTGCTCGTGTCCCGCATCATGCTCGCGTCCAGAGCCCTGCTCGTGTCCCGCGTGCTCGTGTCCCGCCGCGTGCTCGTGTCCGGGCGGGTGTTCGTGGTCCGGGGTGGTCCAACCCTCTGGGGTGCCTGCGCCGCCGGTCGGGCCCGCGCCGGGCGGGCCGCCGACGGCCCACTCGCTCGGGCGCCACTCGCTGCTCGTCGGCCCGCCCTCGTACGGCCCGATCTCCGGCGGCTCCTCCTCTGGCGCCGGTCGATCCTCCTCGGCCGCCCCCTCCCGCCACCATTCGGGCGTGTGCCCCGGCGGCGGCGCGGATTCGGGCCGGCCCTCGCGGGGGTGGCCTTCTGGGTGCTGCGGGTCCTGCCCCTCGCGGGGTTCGTTGGGGTCCCCAGGTGTGGTCACGTCTGCGTCTCCCGACGGGTCTGCATGCCGGATACTTCACCTTTTCGCGGAGGGCATCGGCTAAAGCGCACGACACGGTAAGACGGGCGCCATCCTTGGGTCACCATGCGCCAAAGCGGCAGGCGGCGGGCAAGATGAGTGCATGCTGGACGAGACCCTGACGTACGCCCTGATCATGGTCATGAAGACCCACCGCAACCGGATGGCCGCCGCCCTGGCGCCACTGGGCCTGCACACGGGCCAGGAGCTGCTGCTCAACCAGCTGTGGCGGCAGGACGGCCTCACCCAGGGCGAGCTGATCGCCCGGCTGGGCGTGGAGCCGCCGACCGTCACCAAGACCCTCCAGCGCCTGGAACGCGCGGGCTTCGTCCACCGCTCCCCCGACCCCGACCGCCCGCGGGTGGGCCGCGTCCATCTGACTGAGGCGGGCAGGGCGCTGCGCGGGCCGGTCGAGGAGATCTGGGCCAGGACCGACGAGGAACTCCAGCACGGCCTGGACGACGCCGAACGCGCCCTGCTGTCCCGCCTCTTCCGCACGGCCCCCCGGTAACCCTCTTCACCAAGAGCGAAACCCTCTTGCCTCCGACACCCAAAAGCGACTTAGCTGGCTAATTAGTCGGCTAATCGAAGAGAGGCATCCCCATGCACGCGTTCATCACCGGCGGCTCCTCCGGCATCGGCGCCGCCACCGCGCTCGCCTACGCCAGGGCCGGCGCGCGGGTCACCATCACCTACAACACCGGGCCCGGCCGCGCCGCCGAGGTCGTCAAGCGCATCGAGGAGGCGGGCGGCCAGGCGGCGGCCGTGCATCTGGACCTGGAGGACCACGCCACCATCGCGCCCGCCGCCGCCCAGGCGGGCCCGGTGGACGCCCTCGTGCTCAACGCCGTCCGCTGGGGCACGATCATGCCCAACAGCATGAGCTTTGAGGACGTGCCCGCCGCCGAATGGACGGCCGCCCTGCACGCGAACGTCGTCGGCAACGCCCTGCTCGTCCAGGCCGTGCTGCCCACGATGCGGAGGAACGGCTTCGGCCGGATCGTCTTCGTCTCCTCGGGCGCCGCCGAGGAGGGCCAGCCGGGCCCCGGCCCGTACGGCACCGCCAAGATGGCCCTGCACGGCATGGCCCGCGCCCTGGCCTGGGAGGCCGGCAGGGACGGCGTGCTGGTCAACGTGGCCGTGGCCGGGCTCACGATCACCGAGGCCGAGCGCCCGGTCACCCAGGAGGCCCTGGACCGCGTCGCGGCCCGCACGCCGAGCCGCCGGCTCTCGACCGCCGACGACATGGCGGCGCTGATCCATTTCCTCGGATCGGCGGCGAACCGCAACGTCACCGGAGAGTTCGTCCGCGACGGATCCAACGCCGGCAGATCCTCCCACGCCGGCTGATGAAGCACCCGGGTGTGCGAGCACGGAAGCCCGCAACCTAAACTGAGGCATGTGCTGAAGGGCGACGGCCGGCTCGGCCATGACCTGGACCCCCACGACCGCGCACCCAAAGACGCTTGTGGTGTCTTCGGCGTCTGGGCACCAGGCGAGGAAGTTTCCAAACTCACCTACTACGGGCTGTACGCGTTGCAGCACCGCGGCCAGGAGTCCGCGGGCATCGCGGTCAGCGAGGGCAGCCGCATCCTCGTCTACAAGGACATGGGCCTGGTGGCCCAGGTCTTCGACGAGTCGGTGCTGGGCACCCTCCGCGGCCACCTGGCCATCGGCCACTGCCGTTACTCCACCACGGGTTCGAGCGTGTGGGAGAACGCGCAGCCGACCCTCAGCTCCACCGAGGTCGGCGGGCTCGCGCTCGCGCACAACGGCAACCTGATCAACACGCCGGAGCTGGCCGAGCGCCTGGCTCCCGGCTCCACCCGGGCGACCACCGACACCGAGGTCCTGGCCTCGCTGCTGGCCCAGGACCGCACGCGTTCCATCGAAGACTCGGCGGCCGAGCTGCTGCCGCAGGTCAAGGGCGCGTACTCGCTGGTGTTCATGGACGAGAAGACCCTCTACGCGGCCCGCGACCCGCAGGGCATCCGCCCGCTGGTCCTGGGCCGCCTGGAGCGCGGCTGGGTGGTGGCCTCCGAGACGGCGGCCCTCGACATCGTGGGCGCCACGTTCGTCCGCGAGATCGAGCCCGGCGAGCTGCTCACCATCGACGAGGACGGCGTCCGGTCCCGCCGGTTCGCCCTGCCCGACCCCAAGGGCTGCCTGTTCGAGTACGTCTACCTCGCCCGTCCCGACACCACGATCGCGGGCCGCGGCGTGCAGGTCACCCGGGTCGAGGTCGGCCGCGTGCTGGCCCGCGAGCACCCGGTCGAGGCCGACCTGGTCATCCCCACGCCCGAGTCCGGCACCCCGGCCGCCGTCGGCTACGCCGAGGAGAGCGGCATCCCCTACGGCCAGGGCCTGGTGAAGAACTCCTACGTGGGCCGCACGTTCATCCAGCCCTCGCAGACCATCCGCCAGCTCGGCATCCGGCTCAAGCTCAACCCGCTGCGCGAGGTCGTCGCGGGCAAGCGCCTGGTGGTCGTCGACGACTCGATCGTGCGCGGCAACACCCAGCGCGCCATCGTGAAGATGCTGCGCGAGGCGGGGGCGCGCGAGGTGCACGTCCGCATCTCCTCGCCGCCCGTGGCCTGGCCGTGCTTCTACGGCATCGACTTCGCCACCCGCGCCGAGCTGATCGCCGGCTCGCTGTCGGTCGAGGAGATCCGGGCCTCGCTGGGCGCCGACTCGCTGGGGTACATCTCCCTGGAGGGCCTGACCAAGGCCACCACCATCCCCGCCGAGCGGCTCTGCCGGGCCTGCTTCGACGGCTCGTACCCGATCCCCATCGACCAGGACAACGTGGGCAAGTTCGTGTTGGAGAGCAAAGCGTGAGTACCTACGAGGCCGCCGGCGTCGACATCGAGGCGGGCGAGCGCGCCGTCACCCTGATGAAGGACAAGGTGGCGCGGGCCCGCCGGCCGGAGGTGGTCGACGACGCCAGCGGCTTCGCCGGGCTCTTCGACGCCTCGGCGCTGCTGCGTTACCGGCGTCCGCTGCTCGCCTCCTCCACCGACGGCGTGGGCACCAAGGTCATGATCGCCCAGCGCTACGGCAAGCACGACACGATCGGCATCGACCTGGTCGGCATGGTCCTCGACGACCTGGTGGTCTGCGGGGCCGAGCCGCTGTTCATGACCGACTACATCGCCGTCGGCAAGGTCGTCCCCGAGCGCGTCGCCGAGATCGTCGGCGGCGTGGCCGAGGGCTGCCGGCTGGCCGGCGCGGCGCTGGTCGGCGGCGAGACCGCCGAGCACCCGGGCGCCATGGGCCCCGACGAGTACGACCTGGCCGGAGCCGGCACCGGCGTGGTCGAGGCCGACGCCATGCTGGGCGCCGACCGGATCCGCGAGGGCGACGTGGTCCTCGGGCTGGCCTCCTCCGGCATCCACTCCAACGGCTACTCGCTGGTGCGGCACGTGCTGCGCGAGGCGTCGCTGTCGCTCGACGCGGTGCTGCCCGAGCTGGGCCGTCCGCTGGGCGAGGAGCTGCTGGAGCCGACCCGCGTCTACTCGCTCGACTGCCTCCACCTGGCCCGCACGACCGAGGTGCACGCCTTCGCGCACATCACGGGCGGCGGCCTGGAGGCCAACCTGTCGCGGTCGCTGCCCGGCCACCTCGACGCGCTGCTCGACCGGTCGTCCTGGACCCCGCCGGCGATCTTCGAGGTGCTGGCCGGGCACGGGCAGATCGCCCAGAAGGACATGGACCGTACGTTCAACCTCGGCGTGGGCATGGCGGCCGTCGTGGCGCCCGGCTCGGCCGACGAGGCGATCCGCCTGCTCGCCGAGCGCGGTCTGCACGCGTGGGTGCTGGGCGAGATCGTCCAGGGCTCGGGCGAGGCCCGCTACCGCTGACCCGGGAGGGCCGGCCCGGTCCGGCCCTCCGTTCAGTCGCCCTTGTGCCGCTGGTAGTGGCGGGCGACGCGCACCCGGTTGCCGCACAGCTCCGGTGAGCACCAGCGCCGCCGGGGGTGGGCGGGCAGGAAGATCATGCGGCACCGGGGCCCCTCGCAGGCCCGGATCCGGCTCGCCGCCGGATCGGTGAGCAGGTCGGCCGCGGCCTCGGCGAGCTGCGCGAGCAGGCGGGCGAGCCGGTCGCCGTCCCTGCGCGCGCCCTTGGTGAGCCCGCCGTCCGCGACGTCCAGATGCCCGTACGCGGGCGCGGCGCGCATCGCGTCGTTGATCGCCCCGACCGCCTCGCCCGACGGGCTCTCCCCCCGGCGAACGGCGTCGACCGCCGCCGCCACGTGCGCCCGCAACGCCCGGACCGCGCCCAGGTCGTCCGCCGTGTACGGCCCCCGGACGGCGCTCAGCCGGCCCGCCTGACGATCGAGCCAGTTCCCGAACACCTCGGGCGTGTCGAGGACGTCGAAGTCCTGGGCCCGGGTGTTCACCAGGTCCAGCGCGAGCGGCTCACCGATCAGGAACTCCATGAGTCCTAATGCTACATCTCCCCCTTGACGCGTTAGAAGCATGCTCGCTATAACTAACGCATCATTGCGCGAGAAAGGCATTAGGCATGGAGATCCCGCAGATCCGCCACGGTTTCGTGGACGTGGCAGGCGTGCAGGTGTTCTACCGGGAGGCGGGCCCGCGCGACGGCATCCCCGTGCTCCTGCTGCACGGCTTCCCCTCGGCCTCCCACCAGTACAGGCGCCTGATGGACGCGCTGGGCGCCCGCTACCGCCTGATCGCGCCGGACTATCCCGGGTTCGGCCACACCGAGGCCCCCGGCGACTTCGTCTACTCCTTCGACCACCTGGCCGACGTGGTCGAGGGTTTCGTGCAGAAGATCGGGCTCGACCGCTTCGTCTGGTACGCCTTCGACTTCGGCGGCCCCGTCGGCTTCCGCCTGGCCACCCGGCACCCCGAATGGATCGCCGGCCTGATCGTCCAGAACGCCAACGCCTACGACGAGGGCCTGTCGGACCTGGCGCGCACCACGATCCACGCGCCCGCGGAGAGCCTGGGCGACCTGTTCACCCTGCCCGTCACCCGCGGCCAGTACGAGGGCGGCGCGTCGGACGTCTCAGCCGTCGCCCCCGACGGATGGACCCTCGACCAGCACTTCCTGGACCTGCCAGGACGCCGGGAAGCCCAGCTCGCGCTCGCGCTCGACTACCGCTCCAACCTCGCGCTCTACGCCGACTGGCAGGCATGGCTGCGCCGCCACCGGCCGCCCACGCTGATCGTGTGGGGCCGCAACGACGCCTTCTTCCCGGAGCCGGGCGCGCACGCCTACCTGCGGGACCTGCCGGACGCCGAGCTGCACGTGCTCGACACCGGGCATTTCGCGCTGGAGGACAAGCTCCCCGAGATCGCGCCGCTGGTCGCGGACTTCCTCGACCGCACGCAAGCGTGACGAAAGCCCCACGGTTGCCCGTGGGGCCCGACGCTCATGAACGAGGATCCGGCATCAGCCGGATCCTCGGCCACGTCACTCTGAAGAACGGCTATCGGCGACCAGAAGGACGGCCGTCTTCGTCGTCCCCGGAGCCGTAGTCATCGGCGTAATCGGCATAGCGATCCGCCAGCTCATCGTTGAGGTCGTCGGCGTCGTCATTGCTGGAGTCTCCGACCCCGAGTTCGTCGCGCAGACGGTCAAGATCCGTGCCACCGCTGTTGTACTTCAGCTGGCGAGCAACCTTGACCTGCTTGGCCTTTGCTCGGCCGCGCCCCATTGGCTCGACCCCCTCGTGTGGGGTCGTCCCCGACCCCTCGTCGCTAACGCACCACACACTGACGCCGCCTGACTTTGGACGTCAGCCTATCGTTCGCCTATTACCGTACCTGTTTTGTGCCCAGCTCGGTACGTCGTATGGGCGTGGGGCGTCAGTGGCCCAGCCAAATGGCCCTAATACGCCCGACTTCCGACATTCTGCGCTCAGCTAGCCTATCCGCTGCCACAGCCGGAGGAACGCCCTCGTCCGCCGCGATCCCGAAGATCTTCAGAGTCGTGTCGTAGATCTGGGCCGCCTTCGCCCTGGCCCGGTCCATGCTGAAGCCCTCGATCTCGTCGGCGACCTGGATGACGCCGCCGGAGTTGACCACGTAGTCGGGCGCGTACAGGATGCCGCGGTCGGCCAGCTGCTTCTCCACGCCGGGATGCGCGAGCTGGTTGTTGGCCGCGCCGCAGACGATCTTCGCCCGCAGCCCGGCCACCGTGGCGTCGTCGAGCGCGCCGCCCAGCGCGCAGGGCGCGAAGACGTCGATGTCGGACGTGGTGAGCGCCTGGGCGTCGGCGACCACCTCGACCTCCGGATGCCGCTGGCGCACCCGCTCGACGGCCCGCGGGTCGACGTCGCAGATCACCACCTCGGCGCCGTCCTCGCGCAGGAGGTCGACCAGGCGGTGGCCCACCTTCCCGACCCCCTCGACGCCGACCCGCCTGCCGTGCAGCGACGGCGTGCCGAAGACCCGCTCGGCCGAGGCGCGCATGCCCTGGAAGACGCCGAACGAGGTCAGGACGGAGGAGTCGCCGGCGCCGCCGTGGGCCAGCGTGCGGCCGGTGACGTGGCGGGACTCGCGGGCGACGACGTCCATGTCCTCGCTGAAGGTGCCGACGTCGCAGGCGGTGATGTAGCGCCCGCCGAGCGACTCGACGAACCTGCCGTAGGCGCGCAGCAGCGCCTCGCTCTTGACCTTGGCCGGGTCGCCGATGATCACGGCCTTGCCGCCGCCGAGGTCGAGGCCGGCCAGGGCGTTCTTGTAGGACATGCCCTTGGCCAGATTGAGCACGTCGGCCAGGGCCGCCTGCTCGTTCTCGTACGGATAGAACCTGGTGCCGCCGAGCGCGGGCCCGAGGGCCGTGCTGTGGACGGCGATGATCGCACGCAGGCCGCTCTGCTCGTCGGCGCAGAAGACGACCTGCTCGTGGACGTCCTTGTGGGACGTGCCGAAGACGTCGGTCACGGTAGTGACTCCCTGTCCGGTCCACCGCTCCTTCGCGGCGGAGGTCACTCTCAGACTAGTGAGCCCGACGGTGCGCGCAGGTGCTCTTCGTGACACGATGCCTCCGTGCTGCCCTATGCCGCCTACCTCCGCGTCTATGAGCCACTGACCGCGTTCGCCGAGTCCGAGCGCAAGCTGTGGGCCGACTACGCCGACTCACGCGACCGTCCGCGCCGGGCGAACGCGCTCAACGCGGAGCACAGCGAGTCGGTCATGCGCCTGCTCGGCATGCCCCCTCAGCCCGTTCCCGCCCAGGAGAGCCCCAATGCCTATCTGCGGCGCGTTGAGGACCGTTTGTACGTATGTCCCTGGCAGACCCGTCTGCGGTCGTGGCTGGCCTTCTCACGGCTTCGTGGCGCCACTCCCGTGAAGCTGATGGACCGGCTCGTGCCCAAGGCCATCGCCGAGCAGACCGCCGACGACTTCGACCGGTTCAAGCGCCGGGCCGGTTCGTCCGCCTTGCGTACGCACATTCGCACCACGGCGTGGCATGTGCCGCCATCGTGGTTCGTGCCGTTTGATGGGAACGAGCGCTGGCTGGTGCTCGGCTCCTCCACCCCGGGACAGGACGTGACGACCACTACGGGCCGTAACCTCATCTACGTCACCTCCATGGCGCAGGCCAGGAGGCGGGCGGCCCGCGCCCTCAACGTGATGCGCCGGCACCTCGGCGACGCGTCCTCCAACTTCGACGTGGAGGACATCGCGCGCTGGCTGGAGGAGTTCCACCCGCACTCGCTGGTCGAGCTCGACTACGGCGGCCTGGTCCACCTGATGAACGACGACGCCCTCCAGGCCGACCAGTCGGTTGCTGAGCTTTCGGCCGCTTTGACCGGTCTGGACACGGGTCAAGAAGAACTTGCCTATGCCATGTACCAGCGCGTCATCCTTCGGTGGAAGTCAATGCAACAGCTGGAATCTGCCAACTGACCCCCAAAACAACCGTCTGACCTGCATGAGTAGGTCACGTCTCGCGGCTGCTCTCTTCTGCGAACTGAGTAGTTTGCCGTTTTCACTGCGATACCACGAACCGTGTCGCTAGAATCACCGAGCGTGACATCGCCATGGGGGCGGGCAGTTGGGTCAAAGAAGGGCTCGCCAATCGCTCTGCGTGGCGGTATGGTCACATCGGGTGATGCCGCATATGGCTCAGAAAAGCCGCACGCTCTGCGCCATAGGGGGACATCCGTGACACGCGCAAAGGCAGTCACAGGATCGCTAAGCCGGTCCACACGGAGGAGAGGCCGCACAAATGTCAGCTCGTACACCCGAGGCCGAGCCACTGCTCACGCCCGCTGAGGTCGCGACCATGTTCAGGGTCGACCCCAAGACCGTTACGCGGTGGGCCAAGGCGGGCAAGTTGACGTCGATTCGTACCCTCGGCGGTCATCGGCGTTACCGGGAGACCGAGGTTCGCGCACTGCTGGCGGGCATTCCGCAGCAGCGTTCCGAGTAGTCGCAAGGGTCGTCACGAACCTCAGGGGGGTTGAGGGTGGACCAGGTACGCTTGCCCGGTCCACCGACGTGACGTCGCACGGGGAAGTTGGCGTCGCCCGCCCGGCGCCACTCTTCCCCCGCTACGCCAGTTGCTCGCCGGTGAGCACGTCGAGCAACTCGCCGACCTCGCCGTCGTAGGAGGCGGCCACGCCCAGCAGGGCCACCATGTGGTCGACCAGCATCTTCTCCAGGATCGGCCGCTCGACGTCACGGTGTTCCAGCCAGTCGAGGCCGGCCGTCTCCACCGAGGCGATCCACGAGCGCAGCGTGGTGCGCAGCACCGGGCTCGGCTCCTCGACGCGCATCTGCTTCTGGATGAGGCGGAACAGCCTCCGGCGCACGCCGTCGACGATCTCCCCCACCTCGCCCGCCCGGTTGGCGGGCCCCCCGCGCAGCAGCGCGGCGAAGCCGGCGGCGTGCTCCTCGACGAAGTCGAAGTAACGCCCGAGGCCCGCGGCCAGCTCGTCGAGCGGCCTGCCGCCCTCGGCCGGGCGCAGCCGCGACTCCAGCTGCTCGGCCGCGCTCCTCAGCGCGGCCACGTAGAGCTCCTGCTTGCCGCCGAAGTAGTGGTAGACGAGCGCCCGCGAGGCGCCTGCCGCGGAGGCGACGTCGTCGATCGAGACGTCCTCGGCGTCACGGGTGCTGAACAGCTCCAGCGCGGCCGCCATGAGCTCCTCGCGACGGCGGTCCACGCTCAGCCTTCGGCGTGCGGGGCGTGCCGTCTCGGCTGACTTCCCGGGTGTCACACCTGCACAGTATCCGACGGCATGCCCAATAGCGGACGTGTGGCGAATGGGTCAATATCGGGCTTCCCTAACCCGAAGCCGTACCCTGCGGCTTACTCGATCGTTTGGTGAGACAGGTGCCCATATCCGCATCGCGGGGGAGACACATGTCAGGACCGCCCGTCAACACTTCAACCATCGCCGAGCTCCGCGAGGTAGACCCATTGCCTCGGCCACGACCCACCATCCGCAACGTCGCCGAGCGAGCCGGCGTCTCGAAGTCGCTGGTCTCACTCGTGCTGCGCGGATCCCCGCACGTGAGCGAGCATCGGCGGCAGGCAGTGCTCCAGGCGGCGCGCGAGCTCGGCTACCGGCCGAACGCGGTCGCGCGCAGCCTGGTGGAAGGACGTACACATCTGGTCGGGGCGCTCGTCGCCGACCTGCACAACCCGTTCTACGCCGAGTTCCTCGACGGCCTGCAGGAGAGCCTGCACGGCGACGGGCTGCGCATGCTGATCGGGAACAGCCAGTGGGACCCGGCGTTCGAGGACGAGGCCGTCGAGGCCTTCCTGGAGCTCCGGGTCGACGGGCTGGTGCTCTTAGGCATCGCGCCGACCAGCGAGACGCTGATCGAGGCGACCGCCTACACCCCGACCGTCGTCGTGGGGGAACGTGACATCGAGCTCGACGGCGTCGACATCGTGGTCGACGACGACCAGCTCGGCGCCAGGCTGGCCATCGACCACCTGGTGAACCTGGGGCACAAGCGGATCGCGCACATCGAGGGCCCCCGGTCCTCGCGCTGCGAGGGCTACCTCGTGGCGATGCGCAGGCATTCGCTGGCCCCGTACATCATGGTCGAGGCGGCGGACGCGACCGAGGAGGGCGGCCGCGAGGCGGCGATCGCCCTGCTGACCCGCGACCCGCGGCCGACGGCCGTGTTCGCGGCCAACGACGTGGTGGCGCTGGGCGTGCTGGCCGCCGCGGCCGAGCTGGGGCTGCGGGTGCCGGACGACCTGTCCGTGGTCGGCTACGACAACACCCACCTGTCGGCCTCGCGGCACATCTCGCTCACCTCGGTCGACCAGCCGCGCCGCGCCATGGGCCGGTCGGCGGCCGCGCTGCTGAGCGACAGGATAGGCGAGCCGGCCAAGGGCGCCCGGCTGCGCGAGATCCAACCCGAGCTGATCGTGCGCCGCAGCACGGGACCCGCCTGAGGGGATATCTGCCGGTTGCGCTGCCGTTGCGGGCCTTTACCGGCGCCGCAATGGCACGGCGGGCCAATGCGCAGGTCTCTCGTCAGCAAGCCCGCCCAAAGCCTGGGTCAAGCCGTACGGCAGCGTCGCCGGACGGCGGTTTACTCGTCAGGGTCATGCTAATTGTGGCCGAATCTGGTTCGGTCACGATCTGATCCGGGGGACAGTCATGCGTGATCCAGAACTGGTGTCCTGCGCCCAGCGCGCGGCGGCCGAGCTCGAACGCGCCTGGGGGCACTGGCGCGCGGGCAGGGGGCGGGGCACCGACGTCGGCGCCGAGTCCGTCGCCAGCTACGTGGCGCATTCCCTCGACCATCCGTGGGGCCGCCCCCGCGTCGTCCTCGGCCTGGACGCCGAGGACGCGCGGGAGCTGGCCGCCCTGCTCGAACGGCAGGAGGTTGGCGAGCACGTGTGGTGAAGCGGACGGCGAAACCGCCAGGCGGACCGTCGCAGCGGTCCCGGTCCGGCACTTCGGCAGGGTCGCGGCCCGACTCGCAGGATTGCTGTTGATACGGGCCTGAACGCGTGGCTTCACGTAAGTTGGAGCTCATGCGTGCTCTACCAGCCACCGTCCTCGCCGTCTGCGGCCTGATCGCCTCCGCGTGCGGCGGCACCGAGCCTGGTGGCGCCGCGGCAGGTCAGGCCCCCTCCACCGCCCAGGAGCCCGGCACTGCGGCCGTCCAGGACGGGCCGAAGGAGACGGCCACGGCGAAGCAGGCGCCGCCCGGCGCCAAACCGCTCGCCGGCAAGGTCATCGTCATCGACCCCGGGCACAACGGCGGCAACTACCGCCATCCGGCCGAGATCAACCGCCAAGTCGACGTGCTGACCAAGAAGAAGGCCTGCGACACGACCGGCACGGCCACGAAGAGCGGCTACACCGAGGCCGCCTTCACCTGGGACGTCTCCAACCGCATGGCGAAGATCCTCAAGCAGCGCGGCGCGACCGTCAAGCTGACCAGGTCCGACAACGACAGCGTCGGGCCGTGCATCACCCAGCGGGCCGCGATCGGCAACAAGGCCGGGGCCGACGCCGCGATCTCGGTCCACGGCGACGGCTCGGACAACCCCTCGCACCGGGGATTCCACGTGATCCTGCCGAAGAAGATCAACGGGCCGGTCGACAAGGTCGTGGGCGCCTCGACCAAGCTGGGGATCGACGTACGCGACGCCTACCTCAAGGGCACGGGCATCCCCTACTCCAACTACATCGGCAGCAAGGCACTGGACTTCCGCAACGACATCGGCGGGCTCAACCTCTCGACCGTGCCGAAGGTGCTCGTCGAGTGCGGCAACATGCGCAACGCCGTCGACGCGGCCAAGTTCCAGGATCCGAAGTTCAGGCAGCGGATCGCATTGGCGCTCGCGAACGGGATGCAGCACTATCTCGAAGCATGATTCCTCGCCCAGAGCTGCTCAGTGATCTTTCCGGCTCCTTCGAGCTGACCTCGGGCGCGACCGTCGCCGGTCCGTACGCGGACGCGGTACGTCGCGCGCTGCCCCTCCTCGACCTGCGCCCGGGTGACTCGGGCGAGATCGAGGTACGCCAGGACCCCGCGCTCGGCGCGGAGGCCTACCGGCTGATCACCGGGTCGCGGGGGATCGAGATCGTCGCCGGCGGGGCGGCGGGCGCGTTCTACGCCGCGCAGTCGTTGCACCAGTTGCTGCCGGACGCCTCCTACCGGTTCGCCGAGGGCGCGTCGTGGCCCGTGCCCGGGGTGCGGATCGAGGACGCGCCGCGGTTCGCCTGGCGAGGGCTGCACCTCGACGTGGCCCGGCATTTCTCCCCCAAGCGGGAGGTGCTCCGGCTGATCGACCTGATGGCCGTGCACAAGCTGAACCGGCTGCACCTCCACCTGGTCGACGACCAGGGCTGGCGGGTGGAGAGCCGGGCGTACCCGCTGCTTCACGAGGTCTCCTCGCACCGGCCGCGCACGGCCGTCAACTACTACCGGGAGCCGGAGGCGTACGACGACATCCCGCACGGTGGCTACTACACGCTGGAGGACCTGGCCGAGATCGGCGCGTACGCGCGGTCCAGGTTCGTCACGGTGGTGCCCGAGATCGACGTGCCGGGGCACGCCTCGGCGATCCTGGCCGCCTACCCGGCGCTCGGCGCCACCGGCGAGCCCTACGACGTGCTCGACCGGTGGGGCATCTCGCCGGCGATCCTGTCGCCGCTGCCGCCGACCGTCGAGTTCCTGATCACGATCTTCGACGAGATCATCGGCGCGCTGGGCGAGGTGCCCTTCTTCCACATCGGCGGGGACGAGGTCGTGCTCGACCACTGGGCCCAGTCGGCGCAGATCACCGCCTACCGCGAGTCTCTGGGGCTGTCCACGGTGCCCGACCTGCAGGCGTATTTCCTGCGCGAGCTGGCCGACGCCCTCGCCGAGCGCGGCGCGCGGGCCGTGGTCTGGGACGAGGCGTTCGTCAGCGGCGGGCTGCGCCAGGACACCGTCGTCATGCCGTGGCGCGGCATGGGCGTCGGGCGGCGCGCCGCCGCGGCGGGCCACGACGTGGTCGCCACCCCGGTCTTCCCGCTCTACTTCGACTACGCCGAGGCGGCCTCCGCCGACGAGCCGATGGCCATCGGCGACACCACCACGGTGGCCGACGTCGCCGCGTTCGACCCGGCCCCCGCCGACTGGACGGACGAGGAGCGGGCGCGCGTCATGGGCGTGCAGGCCCAGCTCTGGACCGAGCGGGTGCCCGACCCGCGGACCGTCGACTACCGGCTCTGGCCGCGGTCGTGCGCGCTGGCGGAGGTGGCCTGGGCCGGCTCGGGCGGCGAGGGGTTCGCCGGGCGGCTGGCGGAGCACCTGCCGCGGCTCGACGCGATCGGCGTGGAGTACCGGCCGGCGGCGGGCCCGCACCCGTGGCAGCGGCGGCGTCCGCACCGGCCGAGCGGCGTGAAGGTGAACGAGGTGATGGAGCGCATCGACGCCATGACGCACGACGCGGAGTCGACCAGGCCGAGCGTCTGAGCGGCGGTCACATGGGCGCGGGGCGGTCGTTGAGTATGCGCTGGAACAGCACGTGGTCCTGCCACTCGCCGTCGATGCTGACGGCGCGGGGTGCCAGGCCGTACTCCTCGAAGCCCGCCTTGCGCAGGACCGCCTGCGAGGCCTTGTTGTGCACGAGCGTGCCGGCCTCCACCCGGTGCAGGCTCAGGTCCTCGTCGGCGGCCCGGCACGCCTCCAGCACCGCCTTGGTGGCCAGCCCGCGCCCGTTGTAGGCGGCGTCCACCCAGTAGCCCAGCGACGCGCTCTGGGCGGCGCCGCGGATGATGCTGTTAAGGTTCATCCGGCCCACGACGCGGTCGCCGTCCGTGAGCACCCACGGCATCACGAAGCCGGCCGCACGGTCCTCGGCCAGTCGTTCGAGGCGTGCGGCCTGGCCCGCGGTGGTGAAGAAGTCGGCCGGCCTGCGGGGCTCCCAGGGGCGCAGGAAGTCGCGGTTGCGGCGGTAGGCGTCGGCCAGCGCCTGTGCGTCGGACCTGGCGACGGCGCGCATGACGACGTCGTCGGTGAGCTTCACCTCGGCATTGATCACGATTCCACGATAGAGCGCCCTAGGCAGTGCGGCCGATCGCCTCGGTGACGGAGGACAGGCCGTGGCGGCGGACCCGGCGGGCGAGCTGCCGGTGGATGCGGGCGGCCCACAGCGGGCCGCCGTAGATCCAGCCGGTGTAGCCCTGGACCAGGGTGGCCCCGGCCAGCAGGCGCTCCCAGACGTCGTCGACGTCCTCGACGCCGCCCACGGAGACCAGCGTGAGCCGGTCGCCGACCTTGGCGCGCAGCCGGCGCAGCACCTCCAGCGAGCGCCCCTTGAGCGGACGCCCGGACAGGCCGCCGGTCTCGCCACCGTGCCTGATGGTGGTGTTGGTCGCGATGATGCCGTCGAGGCCCAGCTCCACGGCCAGGTCGGCGACCGCGTCGACGTCTTCGTCGGCCAGGTCGGGGGCGATCTTCACCAGCAGCGGCGTACGGCGCGGCGTCGCGTCGGCGACCTCCTTGACCGCGGCCAGCAGCGGGCGCAGCAGCTCGACCGCCTGGAGGTTGCGCAGGCCGGGCGTGTTGGGCGAGCTGACGTTGACCACCAGGTAGTCGGCCAGCGGGGCCAGCTCCCTGGCGCCGGTCACGTAGTCGGCCACCGCCTCGGACTCCGGCACCACCTTGGTCTTGCCGATGTTCACCCCGACCACGACCGGCACCCCGCGCGTACGGCGCAGCCGCCGGGCGGCGGCGCGGGCGCCGGAGTTGTTGAAGCCCATCCGGTTGATCACCGCCCGCTCCCCCACCAGCCGGAACAGGCGCGGCCGCGGGTTGCCGGGCTGGGCGTGCGCGGTGATGGTGCCGACCTCGACGTGGCCGAAGCCGAGCGCGGCGATCGCCTCGGCGCAGGCCGCGTCCTTGTCGAACCCGGCGGCCAGGCCGAACGGGCCGGGGAAGTGCACGCCGAACGCGGTCACCCGCAGGACCGGGTCGTGCGGGGCGAACGCTCGGTGGAGCAGTCGCTTGAGCAGGGGCAGCCGGGCGAGCACGGCCAGGCCCTTGACGGTGAGACGGTGCACGGCCTCGGCGTCGAAACGCCGCAAGACCTGCGAGAACACGAGGCGATACATCACGGGTCAGGCTACCAATCCCGCCTCGTGGGCGATGATCGCGGCCTGGACGCGGTTGCGCACGTCGAGCCGGGTCAAGATCGTGCTCACGTACGCCTTCACGGTGCCCTCCACGATGTGCAGCCGCTTGGCGATCTCGGCGTTCGACAGGCCCGCGCCGAGCAGGGCGAGGACCTCCCGCTCGCGGTCGGTGAGCAGGCCGACGCGGTCGCGGGCCTGCGCCTCGCGGGCCATCCGGCCGCCGCCGAGCTGGGCGATCACCCGCTGGGCCACCTTGGGCGACAGGTACGCCGCGCCGTCGGCGACCGCGTGGATGCCGGCGATCAGCTCGCGCGGGTCGCCGGACTTGAGCAGGAACCCGGCGGCCCCCACCTCCAGCGCCCTGGCGATGTAGTCGTCCTCGCCGAACGTGGTCAACATCACCACGGCCGTGGCGGGCGCGACGCGGCGCAGCTCGGCCGCGGCGGCCAGGCCGTCGAGGCGCGGCATGCGGATGTCGAGCAGCGCGACGTCGGGACGGTGGCCGATGGCCAGGTCGACGGCCTGTCTGCCGTCGCCTGCCTCGGCGACCACCTCCAGGGACGGGTCGGAGTCGAGGATCGCCCTGACCCCGGCCCGGATCATGGCCTCGTCGTCGGCGAGGAGTACGCGGATCACGCCCTCTATATTGCCGACATGGCACAGGTGAAGGTTTACGGGCGTCGTGACGTGTGGGGCGGACGGCAGCGGGAGATCTCCGATCTGCTGCAGTCGTGCCTGGTGAGCGCCTGGGGCGTGCCCGAGGAGAAGCGGTTCCACCGGTTCCTGCTGCTGGACGCCGACGACTTCGTCTGCCCCGGGCGCAGCGCGAACTATTTGATCATCGAGGTCGTGTGCTTCACGGGACGCAGCGACGACGCCAAGCGCGCGCTGATCCGGTCGATCTACGAAAAGTCGGGATACGACCCTGAGGATGTGGAGATCACGATCATCGAGATGCCCAAGGTGAACTGGGGGATCCGGGGCGTTCCGGCCGACGAGCTGACGCTGTCGTACAAGGTGGAGGTCTAGCGTCAAGGGTGGCCTGGGGCGGGCGGTATGGTCCGAGTCATGAGCACTCACTATGACGTCGTCGTTCTCGGCGCGGGTCCGGGAGGATACACGGCCGCCGTCCGCGCCGCCCAGCTCGGGCTGCGTACCGCGGTCGTCGAGGAGAAGTACTGGGGTGGCGTCTGCCTGAACGTGGGCTGCATCCCGTCCAAGGCGCTGCTGCGCAACGCCGAGCTGGCCCACATCTTCCACAACGAGGCCAAGACGTTCGGCATCAGCGGCGAGGTGAGCTTCGACTACGGCGCGGCCTTCCAGCGCAGCCGCAAGGTGGCCGACGGCCGGGTCAAGGGCGTTCACTACCTGATGAAGAAGAACGCCATCACCGAGTACGACGGGCGCGGCACCTTCCTCGACGCCAACACCCTGCAGGTCAACGATGAGACGATCACGTTCGACCACTGCATCATCGCGGCCGGGGCCACCACCAGGCTGATCCCGGGCACGCAGTTGTCGGAGCGGGTGGTGACGTACGAGGAGCAGATCCTCACCGAGGACCTGCCGCGCAGCATCATCATCGCGGGCGCGGGCGCGATCGGCGTGGAGTTCGCGTACGTGCTGCACAACTACGGCGTCAAGGTGACGATCGTGGAGTTCCTCGACCGGGTCGTGCCGCTGGAGGACGAAGAGGTCTCGGCCGAGCTGGCCAAGCGCTACAAGCGGCTCGGCATCGAGGTGCTGACCTCGACCCGCGTCGACGGCATCGAGGACACCGGCGGCTCGGTCAAGGTCACCGTCACCCGCGACGGCCAGACCCAGGTTCTCGAGGCCGACAAGGTCATGCAGGCCATCGGCTTCCAGCCGCGCGTCGACGGCTACGGCCTGGAGAAGACCGGCGTGCAGCTCACCGAGCGCGGCGCCATCGCCGTCGACGGCCGCTGCCGCACGAACGTGCCGCACATCTTCGCCATCGGCGACGTCACCGCCAAGCTCATGCTGGCCCACGCCGCCGAGTCGATGGGCATCATCGCCGCCGAGACCATCGGCGAGGCCGAGACCATGGAGCTCGACTACGTGATGATCCCGCGGGCCACGTACTGCCAGCCGCAGGTGGCCAGCTTCGGCTACACCGAGGCGCAGGCCCGCGACCTGGGCTACGACGTCAAGGTGGCCAAGTTCCCCTTCACGGCCAACGGCAAGGCCCACGGCCTCGGCGACACCGCCGGGTTCGTCAAGATCATCAGTGACAACACCCACGGCGAGCTCCTCGGCGCCCACCTGATCGGCCCCGAGGTCACCGAGCTGCTGCCCGAGCTGACGCTGGCCCAGCAGTGGGACCTGACCGTGCACGAGGTCGCGCGCAACGTGCACGCGCACCCGACGCTCGGCGAAGCGGTCAAGGAGGCGATCCACGGCCTCGCGGGCCACATGATCAACATGTGATCCCGTCGCGCGGATGCGCATCCCGGTGCTCGTCCATCGGGATGCATCCGGCCGGGGTCAGGCCCAGACGTACAGGGCGACGCCGAGCAACGCCACGGCCAGCGCCGAGGCCCAGCCGCGCAGCGTGTTCCACCGGGTCCAGCGCGGCGCGTACGCCCGCCAGGCCAGGTCGCCCGCCTCCAGGGCGTTGTTCATCGGCACGTTGATCGCGGCCGTGACGGCGATCGAGCCCAGGAAACAGACGACGGCCGCCGCGAACGCGAGCATCGCCGGCCCGCCGTCCCCGCCGATCAGCAGGAACACCCCGGCCAGCAGCGAGGCCACCGGCGCGAGCGTGAACGTCGACAGGAACCCCGGGTTGAGGATCTTCCTGTTCATGCTGCGCATGGCGGCCGCCGCGCCCTCCTCCCCCACGGCGTCCAGGCCGGGCATGACGGAGGTGGAGAAGGCGAAGAACACGCCCGCCATCAGCCCGTTCAGGACGAGGGCGAGGACCGAGGAGACGACCGCGAGTACGCTCACGTCCCCATGATCCCTTAAGTCACACTTGTCCGGAAACGGGACGCCCATCGCGATTCTCATTGAACGTTCATTTATTCCTGAGATGTCTCTGAGACCGGAGGCACAACGTGGTGCCCGTGCCTCCAACGAACGCGCAAACACAGATCGGACGGCTCGGCGCCGTCACCGTACGTCTGGGGCTCTTCGGACTGGTCGCGCTGGGCATCCTGGGCGCCGGCCTGGAGCTGGCCTTCGAACGCCACTGGCAGTCCTGGCAGCAGCTGGTTCCCTGGGTGGCGCTGCTGGCGCTCGGGTCCGCGCTCGTGCTGCTGGCCCTGGACGCCTCGCGCCTCACCCTCAAGGTCGTCCGCGGGATCGCGCTGGTGGTGCTGCTCGCCTCCGCCTACGGCGTGTACGCGCACATCTCGGCCAACCATGACATGGGCGCCTTCGACCCGCGCTACGCCGACACCTGGCAGACCCTCTCCCCCCTCACCCAATGGTGGTACGCGCTGACCAAGTCCGTCGGCCCGGCCCCGCCGCTCGCGCCCGGCATGCTCGCCCAGAGCGCGCTCCTGCTGCTGCTGACCACGCTGGCCCCCGCCAGGGCCAGGGAGAACGCCTGATCACACCCCGCAGGCGGCCCGCACGTCGGCGACGAGCCGTTCGGCGGCGGCCACCGTACGGCTGATCTCCTCCGGCGTGCCGCCGACGCCGGCGAGCAGCGCCTGGGCCCGCTCGCCGAACCCGGCCGGCGCCGAGGGCAGCCGGCCGGCGGCGGCGACCATGCCCTTCTCGTTGATCAGCCAGGCGCCGTCGGCCGCGTGCAGCGCGTGGCAGGCGACGCCGATCGCGCGGAACAGCGCCCCGGCGGCGTACACCGGGTCGCGTCCGGCGGCGCCGTACTCGGCGATCGTCAGCGAGAAGGCGGCCTCCCACAACCCCTGGACCAGCGCCTCGCGCAGCGCGGGCGGGTACGCGGCCGTCTCGGCGCGCAGGGCCGCCAGCTCGCCGGACGGGTCGGCCAGCACCTTGCACAGCGCCACCTCGCCCGCGTAGGCGTGGGAGTAGAAGCCCAGCGGGTGGCCCGCCTGGACGCCGATCTCGTACCGTCCGGCGCGGCAGCCGTCCCAGACGCGGCGCACCCGGTCGAGGTCGCGGTAGATCCAGTCCACCCGCCACCCCTCGACGGTGAGCCAGCCGCCGCCGTCGACCCACGGGCCCCAGCCGCCGGGCTCGGTCACCTCGGTCGGCTCGCCGGTGGTCTCCAGGGCGAGGGCGCGCAGGTCGCCGACGGCGAGCGGCCCCCGGTAGTACAGGCCCAGATCGATGTCGGAGTCCGGCCGGTGGGTGCCGCGCGCCCGGCTTCCGCCGAGCGCGACCGCCACCACGCCGGGCACCTCGGTCAGCTTCGCCGCGATCTCCCGCAGCCGTTCGTCACGCATGCCGGTCCGCCATCCGTCCAACCTACCGAAGGCCCAAATCGCATATTTACGAACCACTCCGGCATTTCTCGCGTCACACTCTGCACAGCCCGGTGTGTGATCCACGAGACTGGAGAGACCGAAGTGGCGTCAGGTCGCAAACTCGTAGCCATGGCCGTGATGACGGCCGCCGCGCTCACCACGGGAGGGGCCGTGGCCCGGGGTGAGTCCCGCCCGGCCGCCGCCACGGTCCGGGAGCCGGCCCCGGTGACCACCACCTCTCTGACCACCACCCCGCTGACCAGCACCCCCGCCGCGGCAGAGCCCGCCTGCATGCGGATCAAGGGCGCCGAGGTGTGCGTGGGCCCGGACGGCAGCGACCGGCCCGGCATCTGGGTCGAGGACACCCGCAACGACAAGCTGCACGCCGCCGTCGAGTACCACCTGAACGAGTACCTGGGCACCAAGTACGTCATCCACAACCTGGGCGGCAAGGGCGAGATCCGGGGCAACCGCGAGATCGGCAGGACCGTGACGTTCCGGGCCGCCGTCTACGAGGGCAACCACCGCGTCCGGGTGGGCCGCTGGAAGACCGTCCGGAACCTCACCAAATACCCGGTCAAGCGCGACACCGGCGTCACCCCGGCCGCCGCGCGGGGCCGTGCGGAGCTGTGCTCGTACACCAAGGGCGGGGCGAGCGTGTGCTTCCACGAGCGCGACACGTACGTCTTCGCCTGCGACACCAGGGCCGACGAGTACCAGGCGCGGGCCGAGTACTTCGTGGCCGGCGACCCGACCGCCCGCTACGAGATCCACCAGCTCGCCGGCCTCAACACCTGCGGCAAGGCCGAGCACGGCGACCAGTCGATCAGCATGTACCGCGCGTCGGTCTACAACGGCTCCCACCGGGTCGCGACCCGGCAGTACAAATACAACTAGTTTGCAAGCGGCCCCGCAAGCCGGTTGAAATCGGGCCAATGCACTGTGTGGTCATCCCAGAGAGGAAGGAACCCCTCGATGACCGCCTCCCGTACCGCCGCCGTCCTGACCGGTGTCGCCGCCGCGGCCCTGGTCACGCTCGCCTCCTCCCCCGCCCAGGCCGCCTCGGCCGCTCCATGGGGCCCCTACTACGCCCCCGGTCACGCCGCCAAGGCGACCGGCTCGCTGAGCGCGACCGGCGAGGACCACGCCGACCTGCCGACCGCCGACGTGGTGCGGATCTCCGGCAAGCTGACCGACCGCACCCGCAAGGACTCCTCCTGCGGCTGGGCGGTCTTCCGCATCACCTACCGCGACGGGAGCAACCTGCCCAACAAGGAGCGCAGCGTCCGCAACTGCTCCTACAGCTCCGCCAAGCCGTTCTCCTTCGAGTACCACGACGTCTACCAGGTCGAGCTGAAGGTCTGCGCCGAGGGCAAGGGCTCCAAGCCGTCCCTGAACTGCCTGTACGCCGGCACCTGGAAGACCCTCTACCTGTCGAAGTGACGACCCGAGGCGGCGTCCCGCCCATCCCCCGATCGGTGGATGGGCGGGACGCCGCTCCCGCGTGATGCTCGGCTCATGACAGTCATCGAGATCGACGACCTGCGCAAGAGCTACCGGCACACCCGGGCCCTCGACGGCCTCTCCCTGAGCGTGGGACGCGGCGAGATCTTCGGGCTCGCCGGGCCCAACGGCGCCGGGAAGACGACGGTCGTGGAGTGCGTGTCCGGGCTGCGGCGTCCCGACGGCGGCCGCATACGGGTGCTGGGCCTCGACCCGCAGGGCGACCGGCGCGCGCTGCTCCAGCGCGTCGGCGCCCAGTTGCAGGAGGCCGCGCTCCCCGACGGCATCAAGGTCGGCGAGGCCCTGCGGCTCTACGCCTCCCTGTACGACCACCCGGCCGACTGGCGGGCCATCATGGACGAATGGGGCCTCACCGACAGGAAGGACGCCCGCTTCGGCGGCCTGTCCGGCGGCTGGAAGCAGCGCCTGTTCATCGCGCTGGCCCTGGTCGGCGACCCCGAAGTGGTCCTGCTCGACGAGCTGACCACCGGCCTCGACCCCGACGCCCGCCGCACCACCTGGGGGCTGATCCGGGCCATGCGCGACCGCGGGATCACCGTCGTCCTGGTCACCCACTTCATGGACGAGGCCGAGGCGCTGTGCGACCGGATCGCCGTCGTCGACCGCGGCCGGGTCGTGGCCGAGGGCAGCCCGCGCGAGCTGATCGGCCGGGCGCGGGCCGCCTCCCTGGAGGACGCCTACTTCACGCTGACCGGGAGGGCCGAGGCATGAAGGGCTTCACGAGGGTCGTCGCCGTCGAGCTCAGGCTGGGGCTGCGCGACCCGATGTCGGCGTACTTCGCGCTGGGCTTCCCGCTGGTCATGCTCTGGGTCAAGCTGCGCGGCGGCGACCGGCCGCTGCCCGGCGGCGAGCGGCTGGTCGACGCCACCGTGCCGATGCTGACCGTCTTCGTCGTGGGGCTGGCCGCGCTGGTCGTCCTGCCCGCCACGCTGGCCCAGTACCGGGAGCGCCGGGTGCTCAAGCGGCTGCGGGCCACGCCCGCCACGCCGTTCATGCTGTGCGGCGCCCAGTGGGCCGCGCACATGCTGCTGGCGGTGCTCGGCAGCGTGCTGCTGGTCGTCCTGGGCGTGGCCGGCTACGGGTTGGGCGCGCCCGCCAGCCTGCCCGGCGTGCTGCTGGCCTGGCTGCTCGGCGCGCTCAGCCTGGGCGCGGTCGGGCTGCTCCTGGGCGCGCTGGCCCCCAGCGGGCGGGCGGCGACGGTGATCGGGCTCGCCCTGTTCTTCCCGATGGTGTTCCTGTCCGGCGCGGTGATCCCGCGCGAGACCATGTCGGGCTCGATGCGGGCGATCGGGGACCTGACGCCCATGGCGCCCGCCGTCCAGGCGATCCGCGACGGCTGGTCGGCCGGCGCGCTCCCGCCGCTCGCCCTCGGGATCATGGTGGCGGTCAGCGCCGTCGCGGGCGGCCTCGCGGTGAAGGCCCTGCGGTGGTGAGCCGGTGGGAGCGGGCCACCGCGGCGCTGCCGTACCTGCTGGTGCTGCTTCCCGCGCTGTTCTCGCTGCTGCGGACGTGGCGGGTCGAGGTGCTGGCCCTCGCGCTGTTCGCGGCGGCCTGGCACTGGTTCGTGGTGGCCTTCCGTCCCGGCTGGACGGCGCGGGCGTGGGTGGCGGCCGGGTACTTCGTGGTGCTGCTGGCGGTGGTCGCGGCGCTGGTGCGGATCGACCCGGTCTTCACCGTGACCGGGGTGGGGGTGTTCGTCCAGTGCTTCGCGCTGCTGCCGGGGTTGTGGGCGTACGCCGGGATCGCGGTGACGGTCGGGACGCTGGTCGCCGCCCGTCCGCCGGCCGGTCGCACGCCGGTCGAACTGCTGGCCTCGTTCGTGGTCGGGGTGCTGGTGGCGTCCATGACCGGGCTGGTCTTCCAGACCGTCTCCGAGCAGAACGCGCAGCTCAAGGAGAAGAGCGCCAGGCTGGCCGCGCTCGCCGAGGAGAACGCCGACCTCCAGGCCCGGCTGCTGGTCCAGGCCCGGGAGGCGGGCGTGCTGGGCGAGCGGCAACGGCTGGCCCGGGAGATCCACGACACCGTGGCCCAGGGGCTGACCGGCATCCTCACCCAACTGGAGGCCGCCGACGAGGCCGTCGCCCGGGCCGTTCCCGGGAACGCCATGGCGGTGCCCGCGGTGCGTGCGCGGCTGGCGACCGTACGGGAGCTGGCCAGGGAGAGCCTGACCGAGGCGCGCCGCTCGGTCCAGGCGCTGCGCCCGGCGCCGCTGGCGACGGCGGCGCAGCTCGGGACCGCCCTGTCGGAGGTGGCGGCGGTCTGGTCGCGAACCTGCGAGGTGCCGGCCTCGGTGTCGGTCACGGGCGACGCCCGGCCGCTGCACACCGAGGTGGAGAGCACGTTGCTGCGGGTGGCGCAGGAGGCGCTGGCCAACGTGGGCAAGCACGCGCGGGCCTCCCGGGTGGGGATCACGCTGTCGTACATGGAGGACGTGGTGGCGCTCGACGTCCGCGACGACGGGACCGGCTTCACCCCGGGCTCCGCCGGCGGCCCGGACGGCGGGTTCGGGCTGGTGGCGATGCGGCAGCGGGTCACCCGCCTGGCCGGCACCCTCGCCGTCGAGAGCGCCCCTGGCCAGGGCACGGGGATCTCCGCTACCGTTCCGGCCATCCCCGCCGACCCGGGAACGTGAGCCCATGCCGGTACGCCTGATCATCGTCGACGACCACCCCGTGGTCCGCGACGGGCTGCGCGGCATCTTCGAGACCGACGGCTTCGAGGTGGTCGGCGAGGCGGCCGACGGCGCCGAGGCGCTCGCGGTGGCCCTGCGCACCGCCCCCGACGTCGTGCTCCTCGACCTGCGCATGCCGGGGCCGAGCGGCGCCGAGCTCATCCGCCGGCTGCGCGCGCAGTGCCCCGGCACGCACGTGCTGGTGCTGACCACCTTCGGCGACGACGCCGACGTGGTGCCCGCGATCGAGCAGGGCGCCACCGGCTACCTGCTCAAGGACACGCCGCGCGCCGAGCTGCGCCGGGCCGTGCTGGCCGCGGCCCGCGGCGAGAGCGTGCTGTCGCCGGCCGTGGCCGGGGTGCTGACGCGGCACGTCCACCCCCCGGAGCAGCGCGCGCTCAGTCCGCGGGAGCTCGAAGTGCTCGGCCTCATCGCCCGCGGCGCGACCAACCGCGAGGTGGCCAGGAAGCTGTTCGTCACCGAGGCCACCGTGAAGACCCACCTGCTGCACGTCTTCGCCAAGCTGGAGGTCAAGGACCGGGCGGCGGCCGTCGCGGCGGCCTACGACAGGGGCCTGCTCAAGCCCGCCTGACCGGCCGGGGCCCGCTCAGGCCCGCCTGGCCGCCGTGAAAGTTTCAGCGCCGATTGACGGGCCGGACCCCACGTCGCATGATCATGCTTGCCTCCTGGTCAGGAGGGGGCGTCGAGCCATACCGCTACCCACGGCGAGGTACCCCGATGCCTGGCAAGATCCTGCCCAGGGCCGCGACCGCGGCCCTCCTGACCCTCACCACGCTGATCGCTCCCCCGGCGCGCGCCGACGACGTCACCCCCGTCACGGTGACCGTCAACGCCCGCGCCGCCCTGGCCACCGCCCCCGAGACCGGCATCGGTTCCAACCATGCGATCTGGGACGCGAACCTGGGCACCGACCAGACCGCCGACCTCCTCAAGGACGCCGGCGTCAAGCTGCTGCGCTACCCCGGCGGCTCCTACTCCGACATCTACCACTGGGCCGACCACACCGCCCCCGGCGGGTACGTCGCCCCGAACACCGACTTCGACACCTTCATGCGCGGCGTACGGCGTACCGGCGCGCAGGCCATGGTGACCGCCAACTACGGCACCGGCACCGCCGAGGAGGCCGCCGCCTGGGTCCGGCACGCCAACGTCACCAAGGGCTACGGCGTCAAGTACTGGGAGATCGGCAACGAGAACTACGGCAACGGGCACTACGGCAGCGCCTGGGAGGCCGACAACCACGCCGACAAGAGCCCGGCCGAGTACGCCCGCCACGTCGTCGCCTACGCCGACGCCATGAAGGCGGCCGACCCGACGATCAAGATCGGTGCGGTGCTGACCACCCCAGCCAACTGGCCCGACGCCATCACCGCCGAAGGCGACGACGGGAGCTGGAACAAGGTCGTCCTGTCCCTCGCCGGGCCGAAGATCGACTTCGTGATCCTGCACTGGTACCCCGGCGCCCTGGACAAGGCCGGACAGGTCCCCGACATGATCCGGCTCACCCGGCAGCAGCTCGCCGCGTACGCCGGGCCCGGCTCGGACCGGATCGGCATCGCGATGACCGAGTTCAACACCGGCTCCAGCAGCAACGGCACCAACACCCAGCCCGGCGCCCTGGCCGCCGCCGACGCCTACGCGACCCTGCTGGCGAACGGCGTGTTCACCGTCGACTGGTGGAACGTGCACAACGGCATCGGCAACGTCACCGAGGTCGAAGGGCACACCGACTACGGGGACTTCGGGCTGCTGTCCAGCGGGGTCTGCAACTCCTCCGGGGTCTGCGAGCCGCCGCTGAACACGCCGTTCGCGCCGTACCACGCGTTGCGCATGGTCAGCGCGTTCGCCCGGGCCGGTGACCAGTTCGTCACGGCGGCGACCGACCAGCCCAAGGTCAGCGCGCACGCCGTCCGGCGGCCGAACGGCGACCTGGCGGTCATGCTGATCAACACCTCGCCGGACACGTCGTACCCGGTCGCCGTGGACTACGCGGGCTTCACGCCGGCCGCGGGCGCGCCCACCGTGCTGACCCACGTCAACGGCGCGACCGCCATCACCACCGCGACCACCGGCACCGCCACCAGCCAGACCCTGCCGCCGCTCTCGCTGACCACCGTCGTCGTGCGTCCCGCCGCACTTCAGGCCGGCCTTCCCGGCGCGCCGGGACGTCCGGCGGCCTCGAACGTCACCGACCGGGCCGCCGTCATCTCCTGGCCCGCCGCCGCCCCCGGCGCCCGCCCGATCGTCAAGTACGAGCTCCACCGCCAGAACGGCGCCGTCAGCGAGCAGCTCGGCGAGACCGCCGGCACCTCCTACACGGTGGGCAACCTCAAACCCGGCACGACCTACACGGTCAACGTGATCGCCCGCGACAGCGGCGGCGGCGTCTCCTGGGCCTCACCGCCCCTGACCTTCACCACCGGCACGCCGGCGACCAGCTCCTGCGCCGTACGGCTCACCGACCAGACCGACTGGGGCAGCGGCTACGTCGGCGCCGTCGAGATCACCAACAACGGCGCCCCGGTCAACGGCTGGACCCTGAGCTTCACCTGGCCGAGGGCCTGGCAGAGCCTCGGCAGCGGCTGGAGCGCCACCTGGACCCAGACGGGCTCGAACGTCAAGGCCGTCAGCGAGCCCGGCAACGCCTCCCTGGCCACGGGGGCCTCGACCACGATCGGATTCGTCGGCAACTACGCCGGCCCGAACCTCCTGCCCGCCGTCTTCACCCTCAACGGGACCACCTGCACCACCAAACCGTAACCCGCCCTCCCACCCCCGCCCCTCTCTCCGCCCCTGACCACGGACCCCACCGCCTGGCCGACCTGCCCCTCCGACAGCCCCTCGGCCGCCGCCTTCTCCCGGTCCACCGCGACCTCGATGTGCGGCGCGCCGGCCTACGCACCTACCTCTGCCCTGTCCCAGCCCTGCCCTGCCCTGCCCTGCCCCTACCCTGGCCCTCTTTCCCCGGCCCGTGGCCCGGCCCTCTCCCCGCCCCTGACCAGGGACGCGTGAGCGGGGCCGGGTGCGCGGCGGCGGCCTTCCGGTTCGCCCTGGTCGTCACCACAACATCCAGGGGCTCTCCGCGCCGCCGCCGAACGCCGCCGTCCCCGTCCGCCGCCACCGTTGCCGCACGTCGTGCTTGGCCTGGATGGGCGGCGCGGTGGTGGTGAAGGGGCCGCAGGTGGCGACCTCGCCGTCGTTCCGCGGGGACACCCCCGAGCACGTGAAGGGCTGGGAGACGTTGCGGTCCGCGTCGGTGTTGTAGAGCTGGACGTGCACGTCCGAGCGGACCGAGCTCGCCCCCCGGACGCGTCCCATCAGGTAGAAGACGTCGCCCACCATGGCCATGCAGGGCGACATCTCCACGCCGCTACCGCCGCCCACGGTGATCCACGAACGGCATTTCCAGTCGGGCTGGGAGCTGCGCGGCGGGGCGCCGTCACCCTCTGTCCCGGGGTCCACGGTGTGCGGGGCCTCCGTCCTCCGGCCGGCCGACGTCCGGCGGGGGTCTGCGGTACGGGTCGCCGTAGGGTCCGTCGTCGTGCTCGGCGTCCGTTCCTGGACGGCCGTGCCCGGCGTGCGGACCGGCTCCTTCGGCGTCTTCTTCGCTGACGACTTGAGCGGTTCGTCCGCGGTGCCGGACGTCTCCTCGTCCGCCTCCAACGGGACGGGGCTCTCCTTCGCCGTCCCGGACCCGACGGGCGTCGGCGTGCCTACCGCCTCAGCCGACCTGGACACCGAGAGCCCGGACGCGTCGTTCACGGCCCCCGCCCCCGGCGTCCGCCATGGGGCCATGACGGCCACGGCCACCGCGGTCAACGCCACCGCCGTCGTGGTGCTCGCGATGACCACCAGCCGCCGACGGGATCGCTTAGGCGACCCCCCAGCCCCCGTACCCGCCTGCACGGCGCCGACCTGCCCTGCGGAAGGAACCACCCCGGACTGAGCGGCACCCAGCCCTGCGGGAGAATTCGCGCCGACCTGGGCGGAACCCTGCCCTGCAGAAGAAGCAGTGCCGACTTGGGGGGAACCCGGCCCTGCGGGAGGAACCGTGCCGAACTGAGCGGCACCCCGCCCTGCGGAGGGAACCGTGCCGTCCCCACCAGCGACGCCCGAGGCCGCCCCAGCCCCTGCGACATCCCCAGAGGCCGCGCGCGGATCAGGGGCCCGAACGGGCTCACCGGGCGCCCCAGCGACGGCGGCCGACGAGGAACCAGGCGGCGGTACCGCCCCTGGGAACGCCCCTGGCGGCGGCCCCGGCACCGCCCCCGGGAGCGACCCCAGCGGCGGACCTGACGGCAGGCCCGGCACCGACTCCGGCGGCCCCGGGAGCGGCTCTGACGTCGCAGACGGGGCGTCGGCCCTGCCGACCCGCGGCAAGGCGGCCAGCCCCGCCACCACCGGCGCCGCCTCCCGCAGCGCCACCGCCACCTGCCCTGCCGCCGGACGCGCCCCCGGATCCTTCGCCGTGCAGGCCGCGATCACCGACCACAGGGCGTCGGGCATCCCGGGCAACCGCCGCGGCATGGCCATCGCATGCTGCCGGAGCAGGGCCATCGGATGCTCGCCCACGAACGGCGGACGCCCGGCCAGCAGCTCGTAGAGGATCAACCCGGCCGCATAGACGTCCACCGCCGGCGTGGGAGCACCACCGTCGGCCACCTCGGGCGACAGGTACGTGGGCGTGCCGATGATCGAGGTGGTCTGCGTCAGCCCCGGCCCGAGAACGATCCTGGCGACCCCGAAGTCCGTCAGCCGCACCTGCCCCGAAGGCCCGTCGATCAGCACGTTCCCCGGCTTGACGTCCCGGTGGACGACGCCCGTCGCGTGCGCCGCCGCCAGCGCCTCGGCGACCTGGGCCATCAGCTCGGCGGCCATGGCCGGCGGCAGCGTGCCGTGCTGCTGGAGCAGGCCGCGCAGATCCCCGCCCTCGACGAGGTCCATCACCAGCGCGAGCCGCTCCCCCTCGATGACGAAATCGCGCATCGTGACGATGTGGGGATGGCGAAGGGTGCGCAGCACATTGCGTTCCTGCACGAACCGCAGCACCAGGTCCTGGTCGCCGGCGAGGTTGCTGCGCAACAGCTTGACCGCCACGATCTCGCCGGTCTCCCGGTGCCGCGCCCGCCAGACGGTCCCCATCGCCCCGGCGCCGATCTCGTCGAGCAGCACGTACCGGCTGCCCAGGAACGCCTCGGCCCGACCCTCGTCCATCGCCCGCCTTCCCCCCGAACAGTGGGGATCACAATAGTCAGGATGATCGAGACAAAAAAGATCACCGCCGCCGCACAGCCCACCTAAGGTGGACCAGACCCCACCTCGAGCTACCAGACCCAACCTCAGGCTGACCAGGCTCCGTTACCGGGGGGCGCGAAGCCACCCGACAGCCAGCTGCACGAACCCGCCCGACCAACCGACCGCGTGGACGCGCCCGACCAGCCCCAGCAGCACAGGACCAGAACCGCCCCCACAGCGCAGCAGCGAGCATACGGCCCGAACAGCCCCCCCGTCCGGCCTGTCACCCAAACCGCCCAATGATCACCCGC
Source organism: Nonomuraea sp. NPDC049646 (assembly GCF_044465525.1). Taxonomy (NCBI): domain Bacteria; kingdom Bacillati; phylum Actinomycetota; class Actinomycetes; order Streptosporangiales; family Streptosporangiaceae; genus Nonomuraea; species Nonomuraea sp. NPDC049646. The sequence continues at coordinate 72,235 of NZ_JBITLU010000022.1, forward strand.
AACCCCGCCAATGCAACGGCCAGCAGCCCCAACCCCACGAAAACCCAGCGTGCCCCTGAGTCACACCTGAGCCGTGAGCAGGGCGTCCGCGAGCCCCGTACGGGCGTAGAACACCGTGCGCCCCGCCCGATGAGTGCTGGTCAACCCAGCAGCCCGCAGCGCGGTGAGATGCTGCGACACCCCCGCCGCGGACATCCCCGACCGCTCGGCGAGCTCCGTGGTAGAGGCCGGTGAGTCGAGTTCGGCCAGGATCAACGCCCGGGAACGCCCGATCACGGCGGCGAGCGCGTCCATGGGCGCATGCCTCCGCGACTCCCACAACGCGCCGATGCCACGCGCCGGGTAGGCGAGCTGAGGCGGCTCGGACGCGACGGACCGCGTCAGCACCCGCGGCCACGCGAAGACCGACGGCACGAGAAGCAGCCCCGCGCCGGTCTCGATCCTGGTGATCGCACAGTGCCGCTGCGCCAGTTGGAGGCCGCCACTCTCCCAGCGCACGGTGTGGTGGAGCTGGTCGAGCGTGCGCGCCGTGCCGTGCTCGGCCACCTGCCGCCCCCGGTGGAAGACGTCCGCGTCCAGCACCGACCGGATGCGCGCCCAGTAGGGCGCGATCGCGAGCTCCCAGTACGTCTCGATCTCCGCGACGACCTTGGGCAGGTACGCCCGGGGGTTGCGGTGCAGGTTCCGTAACCGGGGCGGCAGCCGGCCGTCCCGCTCAGCGGACAACAGGTCGAGGTCGCGCCGCACCTGCTCGGGGTCGGTGGCCTCGATGGCCGCCAGCTCGTCGGGCAGTTCATGGGACGCCGTCGTCGGATTGAGAAAGTCCGGGAAATGGCCGACGGGCGCCACCATGTCGGCCAGCCAGCCACGATCGAGCCCCGCCGCCGCGAGCCGGGGACGCACCTGCCCGGCCCACCCGCGATGCGGATCGGGCACCGTGGCCCCGGCCAGCGCCCGGCAACTCGTGACGACCTCCCACATGGCCGAGACGGCGAACCGGGTCTCGGCCAGATCGTTCACCGAAAAGGCCAGCCGCGCCTTCATGCCGCCTCCCGCGGGCCCACGATTCGGTCAGAGCTTAATCAATGGACGCCTACCTCACGGCCCGGCAACATCCCGGACCAGGCGCCCACCGAGCCATGGTGCCGGATTCCGAACACCCCGAAGGCGGTCACCCACATGTCTGTGGATAACTTCCCCTCCACCGATGCGACGACGACGAAAAAGGCTGATTCGTTCAGAAAGCTCAACGCCGACTCCGTACTGATCCTCCCCAACGCCTGGGACGCCGCCAGCGCCGCCGTGATCGCCGCAGCCGGCGCCACAGCCATCGCCACGACCAGCGGCGGCGTCTCCTGGTCCCTCGGCCACGGCGACGGCCAGCACCTCACCCGCGACGAGATGCTGCACGCCGCCCGGCGCATCGTGAACACCGTAGACCTCCCCGTGACGGTCGACATCGAAGGCGGCTACGGCCCCGCCCCCGAGGACGTCGCGCACACCATCCGAGCCGTGGCCGCAGTCGGCGCGGTGGGCGTCAACCTGGAGGACTCCCAGGCCGTCGGCGGCCCGCTGTTCGACCTCGCCGACCAGATCGCCAGGCTGCACGCCGCCCGGGAAGCGGCGTCCGCAGCGGGTCTCTCCGAACTCTTCGTCAACGCCCGCACCGACGTCTTCCTCTTCGCCATCGGCCCTTCCGCCGACCGCCTGGACGAAGTCCTCAAGCGCACGGCGGCGTACGCCGAGGCCGGCGCCGACGGCATCTTCGTCCCCGGCCTCCTCGACCTCGACGCGCTGGCCACCCTCTGCGCCGAGTCCCCGCTCCCGGTCAACGCGATGGCCGTCGCCGGCGGACCCACTCCCTGGACTTCACCGACCTCAACACCCTCTTCCACCCCTGACACACACACCGACGAAGCCCCTCTACGAACACGGCTCCGCATGGGTCACCGCTCCCCTCCCTCCCGCGCCGGGCTGCCCTCCTTCCCCACCTGCGGCCTCCACGGCATGGCGGCCCGCGCCCACGACGACATTTGGCTGATGACACAGGCCGCCTTCGAGCGGTCCAAGTCCTGCGAGCTGCCCAACCGCGGCATGATCGTGCGCTGGGACGGCACCGCGTGGAGGTGGCTGAACCTGCCGTTGTACAAGACCTGGCTGCCTGCCGTCGGCGCGGACGGGGCCGGCGGCGTGTGGATCGCCGCCCCCCTCCCACACGCAGTCGTACGTGCTCACTTTCCGCGGCGGCCGCCTGCCGAGATCGACCTTGCCCGCGGGGAGAGGTTGGGCGGGAAAGCCCGAGCAGTATTCGATCCCCCACAGGCAGCCCGTTGCCGTATTCGGCCAACCGCTACCTGGCCTTCCGTCCGAAACCGGGAGGCGACGTTGCTGTCAGCGGACATCAAAAAAGCCTCGAACGATAATCCGTTCGAGGCTTCCTTGCTATTCAAAGGCTGGTGGTCAGGGGCAGGGTCGAACTGCCGACCTTCCGCTTTTCAGGCGGACGCTCGTACCAACTGAGCTACCTGACCCAGAGCGGTCCTGACGGGACTTGAACCCGCGACCTCCACCTTGACAGGGTGGCGAGCACTCCAAACTGCTCTACAGGACCTTGCGTTTCTTGCGTTTCTTTCTGTTTGCGCTTGCTTAGCTTACCAGCTCTCCGGTGGCCTTTCGACCAGCCGGTTCGCGGTGCGCCAAACACTCGCAAGTGCCCCCAACGGGATTCGAACCCGTGCCGCCGCCTTGAAAGGGCGGTGTCCTAGGCCGCTAGACGATGGGGGCTCAGGATTCCCTGTCGCCTTCCGTCGGAGACCTCTGAAGCATAGGGGACGATTGCCCTTGATGCCAAAGTGGCTGACCGGCGGTCGGTGACGCGGTGCCAGTGATCGTTCCCGTTGGAGACGGGGCGTTCGTTGGCTCCGGAGAAATCATACGTTGTGGGTCGGCCTCCACGTGACGCTGGATGTACACCGACTGCTCCCCCAGGCCGCCCAGCGTGATGTCGTCCCAGGCACGCAGGCGGCGCGTCTCCCGGTCGAAGTACAGGACCGAGGCCTGTACGGGCGTGGGCTGGGCGTGTTCGAGCGCCCGCAGGCCGGCGCCGCCGGTCGAGCCCTGGACGAGCATGCGGGTGCCGGACGGCAGCATGGACGTCGACCGGTCATGCGTGTGACCGGCCAGGATCATGGGCGCGGCCCCGCTGAAGCCGCGGCCGACGACGGGGTCGTGGACGGCCACCAAGTCCGCCTTGTCCACCTTGGACAGGTGTGAGCGGGCGAACTGGTCGAGCGCGTCCGGGTCGGAGTCGACGGCCACCGACTTGTCGGGGGTGAACCGGGGGTCGCCCAGGCCGTAGATGCGCAGGCCGGCGACCTTCTCCACCCGGTCGTCCAGGACCACGGCGTTCTTCTGCCTCTCGACCGCCCTCTGGGTGATCATCGAGTCGTGGTTGCCCCGTACGTACACGTACGGCACGCCGAGGCGGCTGATCTCGTCGACGAACTTGTTCTCCGGTTTGGTCCCGTGGTCCGAGATGTCGCCGGTGTCGATGATCATGTCGACGGCGAACTGGTCCTTGAGCGAGCGGATGACGTTCCAGGCGATGGGGTTGATGTGGATGTCCGAGACGTGCAGGACCCGGATGGAATTGGGGTCGGCGTCGTACAGCGGCAGGGTCGAGACGGTGTCGTACAGCTTGGAGACGTTCGTGACGAGCTTGGTGAGCTGCGACCGGTACGACTCGAACTTCGTCACGATCGACTCCGCGCTGCCCACCAGCGACGGCGCCGCGGCGACCAGACCCGAGTAGCGCGGCTCCACGAGCGAGCTGGGACGGAACGTGAGGGCGGCCAGCGCCCCGGTGGCCGCCAGGCCCACAGAGGCCGCCAGAAGCCCCACCAGAGCCGTCCTGGGGCGCCTGTAGACCATCAGGACGGCGATCAGGGCCCCCGCCCCGGCACAGAGCATGCTGCGGATCGCCAGGGCGCGCACGCCGTCCAGGAGGTCGCTCTCGATGAGGCCCGGCAGGCGGTCGGCCAGCTTGGGGTCCTCGATGAGCGCCTTGGCGCGCTCCTGGTCGATGTTCTCCAGGGTGATGCGGAGCCTGAGCGGGGCGTCGTGGGTTCGGAAAGTCAGCGTGCCGAGAGGGCTGGCGTCGACGACGGTCTCGCCGTTCCAGGCGGGCCTGAGCGACATGCCCGTCTCGACCGGGCCGACCTGGGCGTGCACGGTGCCGCTCAGGAAGATGCCCAGCCAGGCGCCGGCGGCGGCCACCAGAAGCACCGCCACGGCCCTCGTTGCACGTGACCGAATGACTGCTTTCGACCTGTCAACGAACTTCATACAGTTTCTTGCATACCTGACTGACGGGGCAGAATGGCATGCGTGATCGAGGTTTCGCGGGAGAAGTTCGAGGAACTCGTGGCCGAGGCTTTGGACACGATCCCCGCCCAGCTCACCCGCGTCATGAGCAACGTCGTCGTCACGGTCGTCGATGATCCGCCAGAGCCCCACCTGCTCGGCCTGTACACCGGTGTCCCCCTCACGGAGCGCGGCGACTGGTACTCAGGTGTCCTGCCCGACCGGATCGAGATCTACCGCAATCCCATATGTCAGATATGCAAGACAGAAGATGAAGTCGTTAACGAGGTGCGCATCACCGTTGTCCATGAGGTGGGACACCATTTCGGGATCAGTGATGACAGACTTCACGAACTGGGCTGGTGACCCTTTGCAGCTCGTTGACTTCTTTGGGTTGCGCCTTGCCTCATGATCGGGCACCTTAGGTCACATAGCGAACACGGTGAGTCAGGCACAGCGGAGTCCAATGGGGGCCATGCAGTCAGGTAGGCCGCCGGGACGGCATCGCCGTGCCGAGACAGACCAGGCCACCTACGGCGAGGTCATCGCCATCCGGGAGTTCCGGGCACTCTGGTACGGCCAGGGCCTCTCCCTCCTCGGTGACCAGCTCGCCCAGGTGGCGCTCGCCGTCCTCGTCTACTCCCGCACCGGGTCGCCCCTGGCCACCGCGGCCGTCTACGCGCTGACGTACCTTCCGTCGATCGTCGGCGGGCCGCTGCTGGCGGGGCTGGCCGACCGGTTCGCGCGCCGGGGCGTCATGATGACGTGCGACGTCGTCCGGGCGGTGCTGGTCGGCGTGATGGCGCTGCCATTCATGCCGTTCTGGGCGTTGTGCGTGCTGGTGTTCTTCGTGGTGCTGCTCAGCGCCCCGTTCTCGGCGGCGCGCGCGGCGCTGCTGCCCGAGGTGCTCGAAGGCGACCGGTACGTCGTCGGCTCGGCGTTGCAGAACATGACGAACCAGGCCGTGCAGATGCTGGGTTTCGCCGCGGGCGGAGCGATGATCGCCACCCTGGGCCCCTACCGGGCGCTCGCGCTCGACGCGGCCACGTTCCTCGCCTCGGCCCTGATCCTGGTCTCCGGGGTGCGTCCGCGGCCGGCCGCCGGCCAGGACGGGGCGAAGCCGTCGATGTGGGCGATGACCAGGGCGGGTGCGCAGCTCGTCTTTGGCTCGCGCAGGTTGCGAACGCTTGTCCTGTTCGCGTGGTTGTGCGGCTTCTACATCCTTCCTGAGGGCATCGCCGTGCCCTATGCCGCCGAACTCGCCACGGGGTCGCTGCCGGTGCCCGTGATCACCGGTCTGCTGATGGCCGCGATGCCGACGGGCACGGTGGTGGGCGCGTTCCTGTTCAGCAGGTTCGTGACCCCGGCGCGGCGGCTGCGGCTGATGGGGTGGATGGCCATGCTGAGCTGCGCGCCCCTGGCCGTGACGGCGCTCCGGCCGCCGCTCGCGGTGGTGCTGGCCGCGTGGGTTCTGTCGGGGATCGGCGGGGCGTACCAGCTTGCGGCGAACGCGGCGTTCGTCCAGAACGTGCCGCCGGAGCGGCGCGGCCAGGCGTTCGGGCTGGTGCAGTCGGGGTTGATGGCCGTGCAGGGGATCGGGATCCTGGTCGGCGGGTTCGCGGCGGAGAGACTCGGTCCTGAGCTGGTGGTCGCGCTCTCCGGCATCACCGGAGTGATCGCGGCGGCCGTGCTCGCCCTGATGTGGACCGAGTCCCGGGACGACCGTGATGCCCAGGAGCTGCCCGCCCAGGCGCCGGCCTGATCACTGCTGCGGCTTGTGCTCGCCGGTCCAGTCGGTGGCGTTGCGCTGCTGCTGCTTGCTGATCAGGTCCTGGACGATCGAGGTGTCCCGCTCCTCGTCCGGCAGCAGGAGCCAGCCGATCGCGTACACGCCGACGCCGACCCCGCCGAACAGGGTGGCGATGGCGAGGGCGACCCTGATCAGGTTCGCGTCGATGCCGACGTACTCACCGATGCCCGAGCAGACACCCGCGACGACCCGGCCCTTGTTGGTGCGACGAAGCTTCTTGACGTTGTGCTCGCTGTATTCGTTCATGTCTCAAGACTGCCCCTGGGGCCGGTGTTAGCACATCAGGATTGTCCCTGGTAGAACCCTGGTAACCCCTTACGCGAGGAGAGGACCCGCCATGGACGATCTGCTGCGCCTCGACGACCGCCTCAACGGCGACCAGCGGCTGATCCGCGACACGGTCAGGTCCTTCGTCTCCGACCGCGTCCTTCCGCACGTCGGCGACTGGTTCGAGGAGGCCGTCTTCCCGGCGCGCGAGCTCGCGCCGGAGCTCGGCTCGCTCGGCCTGCTCGGGATGCACCTGGAGGGGTACGGGTGCGCCGGCACCGACGCCACCTCCTACGGCGTGGCCTGCCGCGAGCTGGAGGCGGGCGACTCGGGCCTGCGCTCGTTCGTGTCGGTGCAGGGCTCGCTGGCCATGTTCCCCATCTGGCGGTACGGCTCCGACGAGCAGAAGGAGGAATGGCTCCCGCGCATGGCGGCCGGCACGGCGATCGGCTGCTTCGGCCTGACCGAGCCGGACCACGGGTCCGACCCCGCCAACATGCGCACGTACGCCAAGCGGGACGGCTCCGACTGGGTGCTCAACGGCTCCAAGATGTGGATCACCAACGGCTCGATCGCCGACGTCGCCGTGGTGTGGGCGCAGACGGACGAGGGCGTCCGCGGCTTCGTCGTCCCCACCTCCACCCCCGGCTTCTCCGCCCCTGAGATCCACAAGAAGCTGTCCCTGAGGGCCTCGGTCACCTCGTCCCTGTACTTCGACGACGTCCGCCTGCCGGCCTCCGCCGTGCTTCCCGGCGTCACCGGCCTCAAGGGGCCGCTGTCGTGCCTGTCCGAGGCCCGCTTCGGCATCCTGTGGGGGGTCGTCGGGGCCGCCCGCGCCTGCCTGGAGTCGGCGGTCGACTACGCGAAGACCCGCGTCCAGTTCGACAAGCCGATCGGCGCGTTCCAGCTCACCCAGGAGAAACTGGCCTGGATGTACGTCGGCGCCGCCCAGGCCCAGCTCACGGCCCTGCACCTGGGCGCCCTGAAGGACGAGGGACGGCTGGAGCCCCGGCAGATCAGCTTCGGCAAGCTGGCCAACGTACGGGCCGCCCTGGACATCGCCCGGCAGGCCCGTTCCGTCCTGGGGGGAAACGGGATCACCCTGGAGTACCCTGTGATCAGGCACATGAACAATCTGGAGTCTGTGCTGACGTACGAGGGGACCCAGGAGATTCACACACTGGTGCTGGGGGAGGCCCTGACGGGGCTGCCCGCATATCGGTGATGGAGGCGTCGCGGGCGGGGCGGTAATCTCTGTACCCTTGCTCGTGCGAGGGGCGTTAGCTCAATTGGCAGAGCTGCGGACTTTTAATCCGTAGGTTCCGGGTTCGAGCCCCGGGCGCCCTACCACTCCACCCCCTGTCTGACCCGTACTTCTCGACGTTGTTCTGTGCGGCGCAGACACGCCGCTGGTTGCTCTTCGGCGTGCTGGTGCGCCATTTGACGCGGCGTCCGGTCGCCTTCGGCCGTGTGATCCAGTGCAACATGCCAGGCGTTGTCCGGCCGGCTCAGGCGCGGAGGAATTCCTCGATCGCGGATTGGAACTCGGCCGGGCGAGTGCTGTGGACGCGGTGGCCGGCCTCGGTGGTGACGAGGGTGCAGGTGTGTCACGTCCCTTTGAGGGAGAGGCGGCCGGGCACACAAGGACGTCGCTGCGGCGACGCCCGGCAGACTGTGGGCGCCCACCGGGGGGCGGTACTGCCCGCCTGTGCCGCCGGCCTGTCGTGGGTGTGCGCGGACGGGCTGGGCTTCCCCGCGATGCCCGCCTGCTGGCGGGGAGACATGGATGTCCCCTTGTTTGAGGTCCGCGTCTTCCAGCGCAGGCGATGGGCTTTCCATTGCCGAAGACCGAGAGTGAGCGCCACTCGAGCCGCGCATCATGCGAACGCCGCCAAGATATCCATGGAGCCGTCTTCCGAGTTGCTGATCTTCAGATAGACGTCGTCGCCATCCCACTCGGCGCTTACGCCGTCGAGCCCGTCGACGCAACGGAAGCACCCATCCTGTGGATCATCGATTCGGCTCCACCCTTTGGCGAGAAACTTCTCGAATATCTGCTCGCTAGTCATCGTGCGATCCGCTCTGAAGGTAAGGAAACCGCCACTTGCGGAATCGCAGTCATCGTCTTCCATGACAGTTTCTGCGACAGTCGGCGGGAGAAGCTCCAGTACGATCTGCTTGAGTTCGTCGATGTCCTGCTTTGCTTGCGCCTCGCACATTGCTCCACAGCCGGCCAACGAGGAGGCCAGGACAACGCCTGCCGTGAAGACTGCACAAGCTCTCGCGAGACCGTTCATACGTCTTTGACTCCATGGTTTCGTGGTGAATATTGAAAATATCGGAAAGGTAAGCACGGCAACAGTGGGACTTTCCTGCCGCATGAAGCGGGCCACACGGTGTCGCCCACATGCCGCCCTCACAACCGCCTGCCGTTGACCGGCCGGACGAAGGCGGCTGGGGCGATCGACCACCCAGATGCAGTCCTACGATCCGCCATGCGTGGTGGGGTCACGGATGATTAACTAGGGTGCGCCCATGCATCTTGGCAAGGCTTTCCTCATTCTGGTGTGCGCGGCGTTAACCCTGTCCGGCTGCGCGACCTCCTCCTGGCATGAGATCGGCATCGCGTACCTGTCGGCGGACGAGCGTACTTTGACGGTCGATTTGATGTTCGGGGCCCCCGAAGGATCCCCTCAACTCTGTGAGAGAGTGACGGACACCGAGCTGGACGAATCCTCCGCACAAGTGGTGATCGGAATCCTGGTGGAGAAGGACTGCCCCCGGCCATGGCCCTGGGAGGAGCCCGTGTACTCCAACCTGATCGGCTACTCGCATCCCGTGACGTTCAGACTGAAGCGATCTCTCGCCGGAAGAATTGTCATCGACAACACCGATGGCCGCCGTGTGCGGATCTATCCAAGGCGCGACGACGAGACGCCTTGAGGTTGACGCCATAGGCATTGGGTGCACTCGCCGGAGACCCATATTCGCAGCACTGGCTCTTGTGGGTCGGGCCGCCGGCGTCCTATTTCTCGGCTGCTGCATTTATGCGTATGTCGCTGTCTCGAAATGGCTCGGTCGTGGGAGCAGCCGGGGTGGTGGGTGGCGGGGAGGGGCGCTGGCGGATGGGATGGTGGCACGTCGGCGCGGGTGGGGTGTGGGGCATGGGGCTGGGGCGGGGGCCGGTTGCGTCGGGCTCCTGGGGGATTGGCTGGTCTTTGTGCGCTACGGCGGACGTTACTCAGACACCTCGTGACACTTTTGTTAACGGAAGGTAAACGATGCGGACACCCCCAATCCTGTAAAAAAGGGTGTCGTATGATGCGTTGCGGTAATAGGCGGGTGAAAGGTGCTTCTGTGGCGGACGCGTTCGAGGCGGAGGTCAGTGCGCTCGCGGGCGAGATCAACCAGCAGGTGGCCCGCGTACGCGAAGCGTTCGGAGAGCTCTCCGCCCTGGAGCACACGGCACGGTCGGCGGACGGGATGGTGACCGTGACCGTCGGCCGCCACGGCCAGTTGCGCGGCATCGAGCTGAACCCCCGGGCCTATCGCAACCTGTCCCCCACCCAACTGGCCGACGCCATCATGCAGCAGGCCAACGCGGCCACCGCCGCGGTCTCCGAGCAGAGCAGGCAGCTGCTCGACCCCCTCATGCCGGACAACCTGCCCTACGAGGACGTCTTCGGGGAGCGGGCCACGCTCGACGCGTTCTTCCCCGGCCCCGTGGAACCGGCCCCGTGAGCGACCACAGCGACCACAGCGACCACAGCCGCTACAGCGGCTACAGCGGCTATTACGTGCAGCGGGAGGCGCTGTACCGGGAGGCCAGGACGTACGAGCTGATCGCGGGGAACGTGGAGCAGGTGCGCGCCGACCTCCGCGCGGCCTTCAACCGGGACCGGAACACCCTCGGCGACGACGAGTACGGCGCGGAGCTGGCCAAGAAGCTGCCCGAGATGGAACGCGGCATCTTCGACGCCCTGACGGCGTTCATCGACGAGCTGGAGAACGTCGCCTCGGGGCTGAACGCGAGCGCCCGTAACTACAAGGCGGCCGAGCCCACTCCCGCCGTCACGCGGAACTGATCGTCCATGGGGTTCGACGGGTTCCTGGTGCCCGACTTCGCCAAGCCGTACGTCGGCTGGGTGGTCGGCATGGACTGGCCGGAAGGTGACGAGACCGGCTGCTTCCGGCTGGCCGACGCGTGCGTGATCGCCGCGCACCGGATCGTCGAGGGCACGCGCGCCGACCTGCCGGGCAGCGCCCGCAGGATCGGCAAGGACTGGGACGGGGAGGCTCATCTCGCCTTCGCCGCCCACGTCGACAAGGTGGCGGGCGGTCAGGTCGCCCTCGCGGTCAAGCGGCTCGTGGACGCCGCGGTGGCGCTCAACGGCGTGGGCGTGCAGATCCAGTACGCCAAGTACATGATCGAGGTCACCGTCTGGCTGCTGATCGTGCAACTGGGGTATCTGCTGGCCGCGGCCCTGGCCACCGGCGGGGCGAGTCTGGCGCTCGTTCCACCGCGGCTGCAGCTCGCCCGGCTGACGGTCGGGCAGATCGCCCGGCAGTGCCGGCGCAACATCCTGCTGTTCGCCGGGATCGTGGCCGGCATGGACCTGGGCATCCAGGGCACCCAGATGCTGCAGGGCCGCAGGGACGACATCGATGTCCGGCAGCTCGTGATCTCGGCGGTGAGCGGCGGCGCCATGGGCGGGCTCATGGGGCTGGCCTCGGGCGGGCTGAGTCGCCTGGCCACGCCCACGCTGCGGGCCGGTCTGACCAGGGCCGAGATGTCCACGGCCGAGAAGCTGCTGGCGGCGGCGCACTCGTCGCTGTACGGCCAGGCCGCGCAGTTCGCCGTGACCGGCGGGATCACGACGGCCGGCTCCATGCTGGCCCAGGGCAACTTCAGCTGGGACCTGCTGGCCAAGGGCATCACGTCCAGCGCGCTCGGCGCGGACGGGCAGCACCTGGCCTCGCCCCTGCCGCACGGCGCCGACGGCCCGTCCGCGCCTCACTCGTCCTCTTCGTCCGGGCATCCGCTTTCCGGGCCGGACGGAGGTGCGCCGTCCGGACCGGACGGTGGGGCCGGGCACGGGCCCAAGAGCGGCGCCGACACGCTTCTGGCGGCGGTGAACCACAACCAGCGGACCATCGAGTCGCCCGCCTGGCACAGCCCCGACATGCCGGCCGAGGCGCTTCAAGGGCTGACGTCCCAGCTCGCGTCCGCCGACGCGGGGCTGCCGAAGCCGGAGATCCATCCGCCGCGCGTCGTCGAGATGGGGGCCCTGGGCGAGACGGCCGTGCACGACGTCAGGGTGCCGGTGGACCCGAGGGCGGCGGCGCACGCCATGGCCGCCGGGATCACGGGGATCGTCCCGCGGGAACGAGCCGTGATCCGCCTCTGGCTGACCGAGGCGCTGGCCAGCAGCGACCGCGAGGTCTGGACCAACCACCTCCAGAGGGGCGTGACGCTCGGCGTCGGCGACAAGGTGATCTACCTCAAGCTCCGGCCGAGCGAGTTCACGCACGTGGAGCAGCCGGCTCTGGCCCCGGAGAAGCCGGTCGCCTTCGGCGGGGACGGTGTGGAGGGCAAGTCCTCGCGGGGCTCCTCGCTGGATCGGACCGTGGGGCTGATGAAGGGGCTCTACCACTCGCCGGACGAGGCCGAGGCGAACGCCCTGCCCCGTTCGGGCGTCACCAGCACGGCCCGGACGACCCACACGAACGGCGTGGAGGTCATCAGCGGGCACAAGGCCATCTCCCCCGCCCATGACTACTTCGCCACGGACATCGCCCTCGACGTCTACCGCAACGGCGAGAGGGTCACGCAGACCGCGGCGGTGCCCGACCTCTCGTTGACCATCCCGTTCCCGAAGCAGTTCACCCGGGAAGGGCCGCTGCTGAGCACCGACCACCCCTCGCCGCTCCCCCGCCACGAGGTGCCGGACGGAGCGGGGCACAAGTTCCGTGACCACGGGATCGCGATCACCGGGCTGGACGTCACGCCTCTCGTGCTGGAGGTGCAGCGCCGGGGGCTGGCGGCGGGGCTGCCCGCGGGCGAGGTGGTCAAGATCACCGACCATCTCACCTCCAGCCTGCTCAGTGAGCAGGGGATGAAGAACCGCAGCCAGTCGATGCTGTCGAGCGGGGTCTCCTCCGAGGCGATCCGGTACAAGACCTCGCTGCTGCGGTCGGAGGAGGACTCCGTCCGGATCAGCGGCGAGATCACGCGGGTCGAGCCCATCGACGGAAGCGGGCGCGCGCCGGTCGAGACGATGTTCCGGGACGACATGGGCCGGCGCGAGAGCGAGGGCACGTCGCACCGGCAGGGCGCGAGCGTCGGCGTCCACGCGGGCGGCAAGATCGGGCTGCCGCTGGGCGACCGCGCTGAGGTCGTCGCGCGGGCCGTCGGCGGGGTCGGCTACGGGACGGACCACGTCACCTCCACCAACCGGGCGCACGGCAACCACACCGTCCTGACCCGGCTCGGTGACGTCACCATGTACGACGCCCGGATGCGGCTGCAGGTCGAGACCGAGAGGCTCGGCGCCTTCGAGGTGGAGGTGAACGCCGAGCTGATCGTCCCGACCCGCGACGCGTCCCGGATGGAGCAGGACGTCTTCGGGCACGATCTGCGCCCGCTGGGCGAGTTCAACGACATCCAGCGCAAACTCGCCGATCTCCACCGGGAGATCGACGACGTGCGGACGGAGTTCGCGCTGACCGAACCGGTCGGCGAGTACCCGGCCAGGGGCGAGCATCCGAACCGCGGCTACGACCCGCACGTCCTGGAGCCGGAGACGCTGGCGGCCGGCCGGGGCACGGGGCTCGGCAGCGGCGTCCGGGTCCATGACGAGACGCTGCTCAGCGCGCAGATCCGCCAGGCGGTCGACCAGGCGCTGCCCGACCTCCCGCCGGAGATCCGGCGGCAGGTCATGCGGGACGTCGAGAGCCGCTTCGGCGGCGTGGCGCTGGAGGCCGACCTGACGCACGCCCTGCACGGCATCAGGTACGACAAGACGATCGGCGGCTACACCTTCGAGATCCTGGCCGAGGGCACGCTGGGCCGGCGGCACGAGGTCGGCGCGTCCGACCTGACGGTCAACGAACGCCGGATCACCTCGCGCACCGACACCAGCCAGCGGGAGAGCTCCCGCACGGGCCGTGCGGAGGTGCGTGGTGTCGCGCGCCTCGACGTGACGGAACGGCTGAAGATCGACCCCGTGAACCTGTCACTGAGCGGGAGCGGCACGAAGTCGGAGAGCACCGGCTTCTCCTCGGGTCACACGAGGTACGACCGCACGGAGACCAGCGGCGGCTTCACGATCACGCGGGATCTGTCCTTCGACGTCAGGATGAGGATCTCGCGGGACGGCACGGAGACGATGAACAGCTCGTGGGAGGTGCACGGCAGCAGGGCGGAGGTCCTGGTGCCGGACGTCCACCTGCCGCAGCGGCCGGTGCTCGCGCAGGACGTCGCCCATCTGGGACGGGTCGAGTCGTCGGCCGAGCGGCCCGCCGACCTGTGGCGGCCCGGCGCGGACGAGTTGTCGGCCATCGTCCGGATGGGGGCCATGCCCGACCTTCCCGCGACGCTGGCCGGGGCCTACAACCGGTGGGCGGGACTGCCGGCGGCCGCGGAGCGGCTGGACGTGCCGCCGGTGTTCGAGACCGCCACGGACGTGATCAACCTGGAGACCATGATCACGTCTCATCCCGACGGCCTGCACTACACCGTGTCGGACCGTGCGGGCTCGCGGCACGACGTGCACGTCAAGGCCCATGTGGCCGGGGTGCGGCACGTCAAGTCGGAGACCGGCGTGGAGCACGAGAGCTACACCAGCAGCAACTCCAGGGCGCTGGACGGCGAACGCGGCAGGCGTTCGGTCGGCGGCCACGCCAGGACCGGCCTGCGCGTCACCCTGAGCGACGGCGAGGCCGCGGGGACCGCGCACGGAGCCGGGGAAGCCGGCGGCACCGAGCGCAAGGTCGTGGCGCGAGCCGGGGTGCACGGCGCCGCCAAGCGCAGTGCCGTGGAGAGCTCCTACCTGGGCAGCAGCGACGTGGCCCGGGTCACCTACTCCGACGGCAGCACCTCCCACTGGTACCGCGCGGACCTGGTCCTGGAGGTCACCCCCAGCCGGACCAGCGGAGGAACGGTCGAGCAGGGCCCGACCACGTACGTCCGGGTGGAGGACATCATGGACCTCGTGCTGCCCGACGAGGTGGCCCGCCGGCACGGGCTCGACGGCCCGGAGACCGTGGAGCCCAGGCCGGCCGGGGACACGACGCGGGCCTACGCGGCGCCCGAGGCGGCGTTGAACACCGCCTACGTCCAGCACCTCGACGCGGACGGCGTGCTGCCGCAGATCGTGGAGCTGCTGCGCCGCGACGGCCTCCTCCCGCCCGGCCAGGAGCTCACGAACCACCCGGTGGCCGAGCACCTGCGCGGCAACTACGGCCAGGGCGCGCTCGGCACCAAACTGGGCGAGCTTCGCGGGAACGGCGTGTCCTCCTGGTTGTTCGTCACGGACGAGAACGGCCGGGTCACCGAACGCGTGGGCATCCGGGTCACGGCCGAGGTCGGCGAGGGCGTGCACGTCGGCGAGCGTCCGGACGCCGGCCTCATGCTGCGCAACGAGCGCCTGAGCGGCGACCTGAGCGTGCGCGAGTCGGGGACGGACCGTGGCGCGGAGGCGATAGGACGTTACATGGAGTCCTCGGACGGCGAGCTCCGGGGAGGCGAGGTGGGGTTCGCCAACTCCCGCGACTCCCACACCGTGGACGGGCAGGGGACGATCGCGAAGGAGATCAACCGCTACCAGACGCGCGAGGCCCCGCAGGAGTTCAGGCATCCGGTCCGGTACGAGATCACGATCGAACACGTCCCGGTCCGCCCGCTCCTGGAGCCCGTGCAGAACGTGGCCCGCAACGTGCTGCTCAAGGTGGGCGAGGTGACCGGGCACGACGGCGCCGGGAGGCTGTTCGACCGGCACGCCGGGGTCACCTCGACGTCCCGGGCGGTCGTGGACGGCGAGGTCGGCGTCCTGGTGCCGGGCCACCTCACCACGGAGGTGCCGCAGGGCACGCCGGTCGCGGGGCGTACGCCGGTCGTCGCGGCGGATCCGCGCTGGACGGACGCGGCGGGGCCCAACCGGATGTCCGCCACCCTGGGCGACGGCGTGCCCAGGGGGGACGTCAGCCAGGTCGCGTTCCCGGCCGCCTCGCTGGTCGAGGAATGGGCGCCGGTGAGCGCGGTGCCGCCGAGGCTGCGGGAGGAGGTCCCGTCCCTGGCCGACCGGCCCGACGGGTTCGAGCTCTCCCGTCCGGCCGGCATGTCACTCGCCGAGGCCGCCAAGGAACGGACCATGCGCGCCCACCTGGAGCAGTTGCTGGCGCACGAGTACGAGATCCCGGGGATCGGCAGGGTGGGCATCGACGTCACCGGAGCCCGCGAGATCACCACCGCGCTGGTCAAGCAGCGTGTCTACGCCCAGACCATGAGCACGGTCGGGCACGGCCAGGAGCAGGGCCGGGGCGTGGCGGCGCGGGCAGGCGGGTCCGCCGGGGCGCAGGACGGTGGTCTCGGCTTCGGCGGCGTCGGCGGCAGCGTGAAGACGGCGGACGAGGCCGCGTCGCGGAACGCCAACATCGTCGAGCGCAACTTCATGGAGGAGACGCACGACAACACCTACCTGGAGCTGGATGTCTCGCTGGTGTTCTACGGCAAGGACAAGCCCCTGACGGTGGACGTCGCCGGCGGCCTGCACCTCCGGCTCACCGCCGACGGCCTCGCCGCCTTCGAGGCCGCACATCCCGGCGTGATCGTACGCTGACCCTTTTCGCGGAATCGACGGGTTGATGGCCGGCGAGTACCGCAGTCTCGTGGGCCGGCTGAACGCCTTCGGGACCGTGCACCTCCGCCGGGCCGACGTGAAGACAAAGGAGCCCATCGCACGGGTCTATTACGACCTCGAATTCGGCCGCTTCATGGACGAGTTCACGCCCGCCGAACGTCCCTGACGAGTTCGTCGGAGGGTTGGGCCACGGATTCCAGGGTTTGGATGATTTCCTCGGCGAACAGGAGGGCGGCGGGGCCGGGGCCGTGTTTCTCGCGGCGGACGAGCGACAGGATGTTGTTGCTGAAGGCGCGGTCGCGGACCGGCCGGAAGGCGAGGGTTCCGTTGTGGTGGTCCTCGGCCATGTCGAACCGGCTGAGGAAGGCGATGGCCTCGCCCGCGGCGGCCAGGCGTTTCATCGTCTCGATCGAATTGGTGTGGAAGGCGGGCTCGACCTTCAGGCCGGCCTCGGCGAAGGTGTCGGCGATGATGCCGTGGATCACCATCGAGCGGTCGGCGAAGATGAGCGGGTAGGCCGCGCACTGGGCCAGGGGGATGGACTCCAGGCGGGCCAGCGGGTGGGCGGGGGCGATGACCGCGCCGAGCCGGGTGTCCATCTGCCAGCACAGTTCGAGCTGCGGCGAAGACGGGACGTTGAATCCGAGGCCCAGGTCGGCCTCGCTGTCGGCCACCGCGCGGAGGATCTCGTGGGTGGACAGGGCGCGGATGGAGATGCGCACCTCGGGGTGGCGGGCGTGGAAGTTCACGGTGGCGGTGGAGACGATGCTGCTGGCCAGGCCGGTCATCGTGGCGATCACCACCTCGCCGCTCGGCAGTGACTGCAGGTCGCGGATCTCCGTCACGGCCTCGCGGTACTCCTGGAGGGTCCTGCGCACGTGGGCGAGGAGGACCTCGCCCGCCGGGGTGGGCCGCATGCCGCGCGGCAGGCGTTCGAACAGGGGCTCGCCGAGCTCCTCCTCAAGCATCAGGATCTGCCGGTTGATGGCCGACGGGGCGACGTGGAGCCGCGCCCCGGCGGCCCGGATGGAGCCGTACCGCGCGACCTCGTCGATGTAGTGCAGCACGCGTGAGTGGAGCATGGGGCCTCCCTGGGCTGGACCGTGCGCGAAAAGAGTACAGTCCGTGCGAAAACGGCTGCTTGTCAGCAACGGTGCTGTGCCATTTCATAGCCACAGCGCGTACGAGCGACACGGCCACGGCGGCCCTCTGATGAAACTCCGCGACCGGCCGCCGGCATCCCGGAGCCGCGTCCTCGGGTCTCGTTCCGCGAGCGGAATCCAACAGCCGAGCAATGAAGCGAGGAAAAATCATGCTCCAGCAGGAGAAGACGGGCCAGGCCGGTGGGACGGACCGGGTCTCGGTCCACTACGACCACGTGCGGGCGGTCTTCGACATCCTGAGCGGGGAGAGGGAGGCGGACCTGCTGCTGCGCAACCTCAGCGTGCTGGATGTGCACAGCGAGAGCGTCTTCCAGGGTTCGATCCTCGTCTACGACGAGCGGATCATCGCGCTGAACCCGGACGAGTCGATCGTGCGGGTCCGCGAGGTGTTCGACGGCCAGGGCCTGTACGCGATCCCGGGGCTGATCGACGCGCACCTGCACTTCGACGCCCAGCTGGCCCATCCGGCGGCGTTCGGGGAGGCGATCGTCCCGAGCGGCACGACCACCATCTTCGCCGAGACCCTGGACTTCGCCAGCGCGGCCGGGGACGAGGCCGTCGAGGCCGCCGCGGCGCTGTTCAAGGACTACGAGAAGCTGCCCTACCGGATCTACGCCTTCGCGCCGGGCAAGAAGACGTCGGTCGAGGTCACCGACGCCATGCTGAAGATGGACCCGGTGATCGGGCTGGGCGAGCTCGCCCACCTGTCCTACATGACGGGCAACGAGGACGACTTCCGCAAGTCGGCGCTGGGCCGCGCCAACGGCGGCTTCGTCAACAGCCACTGGGGCGTGACGGCGCTGCCCGACATGCTGCTGAACTACATGCCCGCGATCGGCGCGCACAACAACCACGATGTCTGGAACGAGGACGACATCGAGAAGAGCATCCGGTACGGCTTCCAGACCCAGATCAAGTTCGGCGTCGGCAGCCCCGAGGTGATCAGGACCATGCTGCGGGCCATCGTCAGGCGCCGCTGGCCGGCCGAGAACTTCCAGATGTGCGCCGACAACATCTCGGTCGACCGGGTGCTGACCAAGGGGCACATCGACTGGGTGATCTCCCTGGCCGTCGAGATGGGCCTCAACCCGATCCAGGCGATCAAGATGGGCACGCTGTACTCGGCGCGCTCCTTCGGCATGGATCACGACTTCGGCTCCCTCGCCCCGGGCCGCTTCGCCGACATCGTGCTGACCGACAGCCTGTCGAAGATCAACCCGCTGTACGTGTTCAAGGGCGGCGAGCTGGTCGCCAAGGACCGCAAGCTCCTCAAGCCGGTCGATCTGGACTATTCGGTCATGGTGCAGGAGCCCCGGCCCGGCCTCGCCGACCTGGCCCCCGACCAGCTCGACCTCACGCCCATCGAGCTCTCCGAGGACGGGACCAGGGCGAAGGTCCTGCTCTTCGACGTCTACGGACGCGGCCACCTGAAGTTCTCCCAGGAGGTCTGGGTGCCGTACGCGGACGGCGCCGTCGTGCCCGAGGTGGACGGTGTCAGGCTGAACCGCATCTCCGTCGTCCAGCGTTACGCGGACGGCACCCGGCACGTCGTCAACGGGCTGTTCAAGGGGGTCTCGATCGACCGGGGCGCCGTGTCGACGTTCTGGCCCGCGCCGTTCGCCTACTTCGTGGTGGTCGGCAGCGACAGCGCCGAGATGTGCGACAACCTCCGGCAGCTCGACGCCTTCGTCGGCGGCTGCCTCGTGACCGAGGACGGGCAGGTGCGGGCCGCGCTGCCGCTCGACATCTACGGCGTGATGGCCGACATGAGCCTGGCCGAGCTGGTGGAGGCGACCCGGTCGATCGACGCCGCCCTGGAGAAGCTGGGCAACCACAACGAGGGCGAGCCGGTCGTCAACAAGCTCCTGACCCTGTTCATCTCACTCGACCGCTTCGGGTTCATGGTCTGAGCCTTGCTCTGAGAAGCGGGCACCACGTCGTCCGGCAGGCTCCGGCCGGAACAGCCAACAGTCAAGGAGGCAACTGTGCTACAGCATGAAAAAGAGGCCGGAGTCGTCGACACCGGAAGTCTGGTGCGGCGTTGGATCACCTACGGCGCCGGCATCTACCTGCTGACCCTGGGGGTCAGCCTGGCCATCAGGGCGGGGATCGGCATCTCGCCGCAGAGCAGCCTCACCCGGACGATGACCCTGGTCTTTCCCTCGATCAGCCAGGGGACGTTCAACTTCGCCCTTGAGCTGCTGATGCTGCTGCTGACCTATCTCGTCCTGCCGAAGGACTTCAAGCTCAGGAACTTCCTGTCGTTGATCCCGGCCCTGGTGCTGGCCACGTTCCTCGATCTGAACCTGATGCTGACGAGCTGGATCGCGCTGGACGCGTACGCCGCCAAGTTCGTGCTCCTGGTGGTCGCGGACGCGACGCTGGCGTTCGGCCTGTTCCTGATGATCCGCGCCAATCTGGTGCTCATGCCGGTCGACATGTTCGTCAACACGGTCTTCAAGCGCACCGGCTTCAAGTGGGGCAACCTCAAGACCGGCTTCGACTGCACGCTGCTGGTGGTCTCCGCGGCGATCGGGCTGATCTTCCTGGGCGGCCCGCAGTTCATCCGCGAGGGGACCATCATCAACGGCATCCTCGTCGGGCAGTACATCAAGCTCTATTTCTTCCTGTTCAAGAAGTTCTCGCGGTCCTGAGCCCGGAGGCCCTCCAGGATCTGACGCCGCCGCGCGTCCGGGACGCCGGCGGCGTCCATCGCGCGGCGCAGCAGGGCGGGGTCGAAGCCGTGGGTGCGCAGGTGGCCGACGAGCGGCCCGTACCGGTCGGCGCGCTCGCGCAGGAGCTCGGTGGCCAGCCGGATCTCCAGCCGTACCGCCGGCACCTGGTGCGGACCGCACGCGACCAGGACGTGATGCCGCCACGGCCCCTCGCCGACGCATTCCAGGGCGTCCGAGCCGGCCTGCCGTTCGACGGTGCTGAGCTCGACCTCCACCCCGTTCACCGCGAACCTGGCGAAGTACTGGTCGCTCCCCGGGAGCCAGGCGGGAGCGTGCAGGCAGCGGAACGGCGACGGCGGCGTCGAGGGTGGTGACCAGCGCCGTGGTGACGTCCGCGCGGCTCAGTGATCTCGTTCCGTGGCCCATGCCGGGCAACGTAGCAAGACCGCGCCCGGCGTCGTCAGAGCCGGGGCGAGACGTCTGTTCTGTTGGCTCTCATAACGTTTTCTCGGCTACTGACCAAGAAGGGGTGTAATCGACGAAGGGAGCACGGCCGGTGCGTCGCAAACAGCCGGATATCGCTACAGATCCGGACGCTTTCGAGGCCTTCTACCGGCGCCACGTCGATGCGGTCACCTCGTTCCTCGCCCGCCGGGTCGATGATCCCCACACCGCCGCCGACCTGGTGGCGGAGGTGTTCATGGCGGTGCTCGACTCCGCCCACACCTACCGGCCCGGCCGCGGCAGTGAGATCGCCTGGCTGTACGGCGTCGCGCGCAACACGCTCTCGGCCGAGCGGCGGCGGGCGTACAAGGAGTTGAGGCTGGCCGATCGCGTCGGCGGCCGACGGCATCTCGACTCCGACGACGTGGCCGAGCTCGTGGCGCGGATAGACGCCGAGAACCTGGCCAGACGGGCCTTCCAGGCCATGGCCGGACTGCCCGACGGTGACCGCGCGATGCTCGAACTGGTCGTCATCGACCAGCTCACGATCAGCGAGGCCGCCGCCGCCCTGGGCATCCGGCAGGGAGCCGCCCGGGCCAGGTTGCACCGCGCCCGCCACGCGCTCATGGACGTGCCGGAGATGGCTCCCTTCGTCATGGAAGGAATGCGATGAACTTCAAGGAGCACGTACTGATGGAACTGAAAGCCGAGATCGAGGCCCGCAACGGGGTACGGCGCCGGCGCACCAGGGGGCGCCTGCTCACCGGCGCGGCGGTGGCCGCCGTCGCGGCCGCCGCGGCGGTCGTGACGCCGTTCCTCAACGGCTCGGACGCCCCCGCCTACGCGCTCACCAAGAACACCGACGGCACGATCACGTTGCAGATCAACGAGTTCCGCGACCCCGCCCAGGTGGAGAAGGACCTGGCGGCGCTCGGCGTGCCCGCCGACGTCTCCTACCTCAAGCCCGGCACCCGCTGCGCCCCCGACCGCGCCCCCGCCGACGCCGGCCCGTCCTTCACCAAGGAAGAGCTCCAGAGCAAGGACCCCGCGGTCCGCAAGAAGATCAAGGACGCGTTCGACAACAGCCCCAACGCGAAGACGTTCCGGATGGGCGACGGCCGGGTGCGGATCGACCCCAAGCGGATCAAGGCGGGGCAGACCGCCGTTCTGGAGTTCACCGAGAACGCCGACCAGACCTCCGGCCCCGAGAAGCCCAGGGTGCTGTGGCAGTTCAGCGGCTTCCTGGTCGACGGGCCGGCCAAGCCCTGCAAGGTGATCGACGACCCGTCCTGGGACCAGATGCCCGACCCGAAGGAGCACCCGGAGGCGTACCCGCCGTCCGGCATGTGATCGACCCGCCCGCGGGGCGGCCCGCGCCCGGATCGGGGGCCGGGCGGGGCCGCCTCAGCGGCCGGGAAGGCTTATCGTCACGGTCAGGCCGCCGCCCTCGCGCGGGGTCGCGGTCACCTCGCCGCCGTGGGCCTGGACGACCGCGCGGACGATCGACAGCCCGAGCCCCGAGCCGTTCGCCGAGTCCACCCGATCGGCGTTGAGCCGCCGGAACGGCTCGAACAGGCTGCCCACCTCGTACGCCGGCACGGGTTGCCCGGTGTTGGCCACCCTGACGACGACCTCGCCGCTCAGCGTCTCCTCCGTGCTGATCCAGACCTGCCCGTCCTGCGGGAGGTTGTACTTGATGGCGTTGTCCACCAGGTTCCCCACGGCGTGTTCCAGCAGGACGGGGTCGCCCGCCATGGTGGTGCCGCCGAGGCGGGAGACGACGGTCACGCCCCGCTGGTCGGCGACGGGCGTGAGCTGTTCCACCGCCGTCAGCGCCACGTCGTCGATGTCCACCGGCTTCCTGCGGGCGAGCTCCCGTTCGCTCCTGGCCAGGAGCAGCAGCCCTTCGATGAGCTTCTCGTTGCGCGCGTTGACCTCCAGCAGGGTGCGGGCGAGGGCCTTGAGGTCGGGCGAGGCCGCCGGGTCGGAGAGCGCGATCTCCAGGACCGTGCGGTTGATGGTCAGGGGCGTGCGGAGCTGGTGTGAGGCGTTGGCGACGAAGCGGCGCTGGGAGTTGAAGGCGCTGTTGAGCCGGGTCAGCATCGAGTCGAACGTGTCGGCCAGCTCCTTGAGCTCGTCGTCCGGGCCCTGGAGGTCGATGCGCTGGTGGGCCAGCGTGCTCTCGGACAGTTTGCGGGCCGTCGCGGTCATCTTGGCGACGGGCCGCAACGCCCGGTCGGCGACCAGGTAGCCGAAGACGAGCGCGAACAGGCCGACGCCCAGCAGGATCAGCACGGACTGCTGGACCATGCGGCGCAGGATCTGCTCGTCCAGCTTGACGGCCTGGATCTCGATCTGGTGCCGCCAGACCGTCACCAGCTCGTCGGGGGTGCCCGGCGGCACGTCCAGCGAGAACTCCACGCCGTCGAGCACCGCGCGCAGCAGCAGGTAGGCGACGGTGAGGAGGAGCGTCCCGCCGACGAACAGCATGGATCCGTAGGTGAACGTCAGGCGGGCGCGGATGCCCAGCTTTCCGAACAGCGCCGCGGCCCTGCCGGGCGGAGCGTGGCCACCAGGGGTCCGGCCGGCATGGGACGGTAATCGCACGCTGTCTCCTTCCGCTGGAGACCCCATTCTGGGCGCGGCCCCGGTAAGCGCACGGTAAGGGCGTCACGCGCCTTCGGGGGCGGTCAGGACTCCCAGTCGAGGGTGCGGCTCACCGCCCGTTTCCAGCCCTCGTACCCCTTCTCGCGCTGCTCGTCGCTCCACTCCGGGTTCCAGCGCCGGTCCTCGGCCCAGTTGGCGCGCAGCTCGTCGGTGTCCTTCCAGTAGCCGACGGCCAGCCCGGCGGCGTACGCGGCGCCCAGCGCGGTCGTCTCGGCCACCACGGGACGGCTGACCGGCACGCCCAGGATGTCGGACTGGAGCTGCATGCACAGATTGTTCGCGGTGACGCCGCCGTCGACCTTGAGCACGTCCAGCACCACGCCGGAGTCCTGCTGCATGGCCTCCACGACGTCCCGGCTCTGGTAGCAGATGGCCTCCAGCGTGGCGCGCGCCAGGTGGGCGTCCCTGTTGTAGCGGGACAGGCCGACGATCGCGCCGCGCGCGTCGGGCCGCCAGTACGGCGCGAACAACCCCGAGAACGCCGGGACGAAGTAGATCCCGCCGTTGTCGTCCACCTGCCGGGCCAGGTCCTCGCTCTGCGCGGAGGAGCGGATGATGTGCAACTGGTCGCGCAGCCACTGCACGGCCGACCCGGTCACGGCGATCGAGCCCTCCAGCGCGAACACGGCCGGCCGGCCGGCGAACTTGTAGGCGACGGTGGTGAGCAGGCCGCGATCGGAGCGTACGAGGTCGGTGCCGGTGTTGAGGAGCATGAAGTTGCCGGTGCCGTAGGTGTTCTTGGCCTCGCCCGGCGCGAAGCACACCTGGCCGACGGTGGCCGCCTGCTGGTCGCCGAGGATGCCGGTGATCGGCACCTCGCCGCCGAACGCGCCGTACCGGCTGGTCGTGCCGTAGGAGGCGGGCTCGGAGGACGGGCGGATCTCCGGCAGCATCTCGCGCGGGATGCCGAAGAAGGACAGCAGCTCGTCGTCCCACTCCAGCGTCTCCAGGTCCATCAGCATGGTGCGGCTGGCGTTGGTCACGTCGGTGACGTGCACGCCGCCGCGGGAGCCGCCGGTCAGGTTCCACAGGGTCCAGGTGTCGGTGTTGCCGAAGACCGCCTCGCCCCGCCCGGCCGCCTGGCGCACGCCCTCGACGTTCTCCAGGATCCACTGGATCTTGCCGCCGGAGAAGTAGGCGTCCGGCCGCAGGCCCGTCTTCCTGCGGATGACCTCGCCGCGGCCGTCCCGTTCGAGCTGCGCGGCGATCCTGGCGCTGCGGGTGTCCTGCCACACGATGGCGTTGCAGTACGGGCGTCCGGTGCGCGGGTTCCACACGACCGTGGTCTCGCGCTGGTTGGTGATGCCCACGGCGGCCAGGTCGGTGTCGTGCAGCCCGGTGCGCTGGAGGGCGGTCTCGATCACCGCGGAGGTCCTGGTCGAGATCTCGATCGGGTTGTGCTCCACCCAGCCCGCCCTGGGGAGGATCTGCTCGTGTTCGAGCTGGAACTTGCACACCTCCAGGCCGCTGTGATTGAAGATCATGAACCTGGTGCTGGTGGTGCCCTGGTCGACGGCCCCCACGAAATCGGGCATGGTCGTTCTCCTCCGTTCGGGTCAGACGCGGCCCGCGTCCTCGATGTCGGGCTCGGGCTCGGGGAGGAACCGGGCGATCATGAGCTGGTAGAGCCCCGCGCCGGCCAGGCCGCCGAGCAGGGGGCCGACGATGGGCACCCAGAAGTACAGGTCGCCGTACTGGTCGCGCCAGGCGCCGGAGTAGCCGGTGAGGAAGCTGGCCAGGCGCGGCCCGAAGTCGCGCGCCGGGTTGATCGCGTAGCCGGCGTCGGCGCCCCACGCCATGCCGATGCCGACGATGAGCAGGCCGATGACCACCGGGCCGAGGTTGGCGCCGGGCGCGAGGTTGTGCGAGTCGGACAGGGCGTACAGGACGAACATCAGGATGGCGGTGCCGATGACCTGGTCGCGGAACCCGCCCCAGGCGCCGACCGGGAGCGAGCCGTTGCCGGGCAGGGTGGAGAAGACGGTCTGGGTCTTCAGCGTGTGCCCGGGGTCCACCTTGTTCAGCACCTCGGTGTAGTTCCAGCGCACCAGCAGCGCCCCGGCGAACGCCCCTGCGGTCTGCGCCAGCGAGTACGGCAGCACCTTGGCCCACGGGAACCCGCGGAAGGCCGCGAACGCGAGCGTGACGGCCGGGTTGAGATGGGCGCCGGTGACGCGGCCTGCGACGTAGACGCCGAGCGCGACGCCGATCCCCCACGCCCAGGCGATGCTGTCGTGATTGCCGATGCCGGCCGCGACCACCTGGGCGACGACGCCCACCCCGAACAGGATGAGCACCATCGTGCCGGCGAACTCGGCGATGAGCTCACCGGCCAGTTCCAGTCGTTTGACACGTTCGACCACCGCTGCCCCCGCTTTCGTGGTGTCGGCGTTGTGTGCCATTCCCCGATCGGGGAAAGGTATACGGATCGTGAGCGTATGAGCACAAAGTGTTGTTCGGGGGATCAATGAACATGACCGGGGCGATGGACGCCAGGAACCGTCAGGCAGCCATCGACCGGCTGGCGGAGCAGTCCTTCGACGTGCTGGTGATCGGCGGCGGCGTGACCGGCGCGGGCGCCGCGCTGGACGCCGCCTCCCGCGGGCTGCGGGTCGCGCTGGTGGAGAGCCGCGACCTGGCCGCCGGCACGTCGAGCAGGTCGAGCAAGCTCATCCACGGCGGCCTGCGCTACCTGGAGCAGTTCGACTTCAAGCTGGTCCGCGAGGCGCTGAAGGAGCGCGACCTGCTGGTCTCGCGGCTGGCCCCGCACCTGGTCAAGCCGGTCACGTTCCTGTACCCGCTGCAGCACGGGATCATCGAGCGGCCGTACGTGGGGGCCGGGCTGACCCTGTACGACACGCTGGAGGGCATGCGCCGGCCGATGCCCCGGCACCGGTACCTGTCGGTCAAGGAGTCGCGCCGGATGGCGCCCGGCCTGCGCGCGGACGCGGTGTCGGGCAGCATGATCTACTTCGACGCCCAGGTGGACGACGCGCGCTTCACCCTCACCCTGGCCAGGACGGCCGCCGCGCACGGCGCCGTGGTCGCCACCCGGACGCGGGTCGTCGAGATGCTGCGCGACCAGGTCAGCGAGCGCGTCGTCGGGGCCCGCGTGCACGACGAGGAGACCGGCCGCGACCTGGACGTCAGGGCCGACGCCGTGGTGGTGTGCGCGGGCGTGTGGACCGACCCGATCAACGGGCTGCCCGGCTCGGCTCCGGCCGGTTTCAAGGTCAGGATGTCGAAGGGCGTGCACGTCATGGTGCCGGGCGAGGCCATCGCCTCGTCCACCGGCATGATCATCCCGACCGAGAAGAGCGTGCTGTTCATCATCCCGTGGACCCGGCGGCGGTGGATCGTCGGCACCACCGACACCGAGTACGACGGCGACCGCGAGGAGCCGGCCGCCACCGGCGAGGACATCGACTACATCCTCGACCACGCCAACGCCGTGCTGGCCCGGCCGCTGACCCGCGACGACGTGGTGGGCGTCTACGTCGGCCTGCGCCCGCTGGTGGCGGCCGACGAGAGCTCGGCGACCACGAAGCTGTCCCGCGAGCACGTCGTGGACGTGCCGGCGCCGGGCCTGGCCACGATCGCCGGGGGCAAGTTCACCACGTACCGGGTCATGGCCAAGGACGTGGTCGACGCGGCGCTGGAGGGCTTCGACGTGCCGGGGTCGGTCACCGACCGGCTGCCGCTGATCGGCGCGGACGGGCTGCCGGCGGTGCGCGCGTCCGTACGGCGGCTGGCCGAGGACCATGACGTGGACGCCGATGTCGTGGAGCACCTCGTCCAGCGCTACGGCGCGCTCGCGATGGAGGTGCTCGCCCTGGTCGACGACGACCGCTCGCTCGGCGAGCCGCTGGTGGAGGGCTGCCCGTGGATCAGGGCCGAGGTGGTGTACGCCGTCACGCACGAGGGCGCGCTGCACGCCGAGGACGTCCTGTCGCGCCGGACCAGGATGCTCATCGAGGCGATCCCCGCCGCGCTCGACGCGGCCCCGGTGGTGGCCCGGCTGATGGCGGGGCTGCTCGGCTGGGACGAGGCCCGGGTGGAGGCCGAGGCGGCGCAATGCCGCACCCTGGTCGAGGCCGAGCGCAAGGCCCTGGCCGAGGCCACGGCCCCACGCCGCGAGCCCGCCGCCGCGTCCTAGCGGCGGCGGGTCACCGCCCGGTCGAGGGTCACCGCCCGGTCGAGGGTCAGTGGCCGGTCGAGGGTCAGTGGCCGGTCGAGGTCAGTGGCTGGTGAGGGTCAGCGACGGTTCGGGGCCGACCGTCAGGCGGGCCCGGCCGCCGACCGGGAAGGTGGCCAGCGGGTTGGTGTGGCCGACGTCGACGTTGGCCAGGACGGGGACGTCCCGCAGCCCCGGCTGCGTCTCGACGATCTGCTCGAGCAGGGCCCGGGTCATCCGGCTGGCCTGCTGGAACCGCCCGATCACCAGGCCGCGGACGGTCTCGGCGCCCGGGACCTGGAGCAGCGAGGTGAGGTTGCGGGCGAAGATCGCCGGGTGCGACTCCAGGTCGTCCTCGACGATCAGCAGCGCGCCGTCGAGCGACGGCATGTACGGCGTGCCCTGCAGCAGGTTCAGGGTGCAGAGGTTGCCGCCGACGACGCGGCCCTCGGCGGCGCCGGGCCGCAGCGGCCACCAGCCCTCGTTGGGCATCGGCTCGCGCCCGTCCTGGTCGAGGAACCACGGGTCGTCGGTCCAGAACTTCGACGCCTCCAGCTCGACCGGCGCGTCACCGAACAGGACGGCGGCGAACCACTCCAGGGTCTGCTCGAAGTGGTCGCGCATCCCGAACGTCGACCAGTGGGGCCCCGAGTACGTGACCAGCCCGGCGCGGGCCAGGACGGCGTTCTGCAGGGCGGTGATGTCGGAGTAGCCGCACAGGATCTTGGGGTTGGCCCGGATCAGCTCCCAGTCGAGGTGCGGCAGGAGCTCGTTGCTGTTGTAGCCGCCGATGACCGTCAGGATCGCCGCCACCGACGGGTCGGCGAAGGCGTCGTGCAGGTCGGCGACGCGGGAGGCGACGCTGCTGGAGTTGAAGGCGTCCTGCTCGTCGACGTGGCGGCCGTAGGTGAGGGTCAGGCCGAGCTCGGCGAAGCGGGCATCGATGATCGCGGTGTGGTCGTGCTCCATGACCATCGCGCGCGAGCAGGCCGGCGCGATCACGCGGACGACGTCGCCCGCTTTGAGTTTGGGGGGATGGATGACGTCCATCTATCGAAGCATAGGCGAGCCGCTCTCCGCCTCCGCCCACACCGCGAACGAGGCCGCGTCGGCGCCGTCGCCGCAGACCGGGCAGCCGTCCGGGTCGCGCGGCCACTGGGACATGACCTCCAGCTCGCCGGTCTCGAAGTGCACGTCGAGCTGGCGGCCCAGGGCGATCGGCTCGGCGTGGCCGGTGACCAGCCGGATCGCCTCGCCGGTGATCAGCGACGCGACCAGCGCGATGTGCGGGGCGAAGGCGAGGGTCACCCGGCCGTGCTCGGCCCGCAGCGCCCCGGCGAGCTGGGCGAGGTAGCTGGGGTCGGCGCGCGAGTAGTACAGGTGCAGGCAGTCCATGCAGCCCGTCTCGTGCGGACGCACCGAGAACAGCCGGCCGCGGGTGACGAACGAGCCGCCGCACACGTACGGCACCCCCTCCTGCACGCAGCCCGCGTTCACCCGGCGCTGCGCCACGAACGGCGGCTCGTCGATCGCGCAGATCGCGACGTCGGCGCCCCGGACGAGCCGGGCGACGTCGCTGGCCGACCCGATCCTGCGCTGCACGGCGGCGAACTCGACGTCGGGGTTCACCTCCTTGGCCATCCGCGCGGCCACCGCGGTCTTGTACGCGCCGAGGTCGCTCTCCCGGTAGAGGAACTGCCGGTTCAGGTTGCTCAGCTCGACCCGGTCGTAGTCGACGGCCGTGATCCGGCCGAACCCGGCCGCCAGCAGCATGGGCAGGATGTACGAGCCGCCGCCGCCCAGGCCGAGCAGCACGCAGTGGGCGCCGCGCAGCCGGTCCTGCGGCTGCTCGCGGGCGGCGGACAGGCCGGCGTAGTGGCTGAAGTAGTTGACGTTGCCCTGGTAGCGGCGGGCGTCGCCGCCGTCGTACGGGCTGGGGCGGGCGTCCTCCAGGAAGCCGCGGCCGTCCAGGTCGCGTACCGCGTCGAGCACGTCCTCGACGCCGATGCCGGGGTGCGCCCGGCCCACCGCCGCGGCGACCTCGCCGAGCGTCCGGGTGCCGTCGAGCGCTTCGACGAGGGTCCAGAGTTGTCCGTACGGGTCGGTGAAGTCGACGGTGACGCCCGCCTGGGCGCCGATCCGGAAGCGGGCGCCGTCCAGGCGGTACACCGGGTAGATGGGTTTGACGCGGATGAGTCTGTCGAGCGAAACGGGCATCTTCCTTCGTCCTTCTGCGCTGTGGGGCCGGAAACGGCCGGACGGGCATCCGGGGGCCGGCCGTTCCCCCCGGATGCCCTCGTGCTGACTGCCGCTTGCCGCGGCCTGTCGCCGGGATCAGAAAATGATCCAGCTCACCTCGACCGGCGCCTCAGTGCCCAGGTCGTTCATCTCGTACGTCATGCGATTCACCCCCTCTCGCGAATGCCCGGACCGGCCCGGAGACGAGACCGGCCACACCTGCCGCGGCCACGAGGGCGGCGCCGAAGAGGAACACCGACCTCGGACCGGCCGCGGAAGCCAGGAGTCCCGCGAGCAGCGCGCCCACGGGGAAGAGCCCGAACGAGGCCACCAGCAGCGCCCCGGACACGCGCCCGCGGACCTCCGCGGGCAGCGTGGTGTGCACGACGGTGATCAGCAGCACGTTGCCCGCCGCGTTCGCCGCGCCCGCGCCGAGGAAGAGCGCCGCGGGCCAGACCCGGCCCTCGACCAGGCCGACCGCGCCGAGCAGCGCGGCCTGCGGGAGCATCAGCAGGACCGCCGCCCGTACCGGGTTGCGCGGGGCGCGCAGCAGGCCCGCCGTGACGCTGCCCGCGAGCGCGCCGAGGCCGAAGGCGCCCAGCACGATCCCGTACGCGGTGGAGAACGTGGCCGGCGCGCTCTCGTGCAGCAGCGCCGGCAGCCCGACCTCCAGGATCCCGGCGAACCCGAGATTGCCGACGGCGGCCAGCGTCAGGATGACCCTGAACAGCGGGAACCCGCGCACGACGGCCCACATGCCGGGCCCGCCGCGGCCCCGCTCCGGACGCACCCGGTCAGGGCGCGGCCGGACGAACCACAAGGTGGCCACCGACACGACGAACGAGACCGCGTCCACGGCGAGCGCCGGCCCGGGGCCCAGACGGGCGACGAACACGCCCGCGACCACCGGCCCGGTCAGCGCGACGGCCTGCGCGGTCGCGTAGTTGCGGCTGTTGGCGCTCTGGACCCGCGACTCCTCGACGACGTCGGGGATGACGGCGAAGTTCGCCGGCAGGAAGGCGCCCCCGGCCAGGCCGAGCACCGCCGTGGCCGCCGCCAGCGCCCAGAGCCGGTCCGCGCCGTCCCAGGCCAGGGCGCACAGCAGCCCGGCGGCCGGGGCCCGCACGACGTCGGCCGCCAGCATGACCGGCCTGGGCGTCCAGCGGTCCGCGAGCGGGCCGCCGAGCACGAGCCCGGCCAGCCGGAAGACCCCGTAGACCGTCAGCACCGTGCCGAGGGTCGCGGTGCCGTGCCGCAGCAGCACGATCCCGGGAAGGGCGACGACGAAGAACTGGTCGCCGAAGCCGGAGAACCCCTGACCGGCGATGAGCAACGCCAGCGGCGACACCGGAGAACGGCGCCGCCCGGTGACGTGGCCGGTGCGGCCGGCGGGTATCGAGTACTTCGACGAATGCCTCACGTAAATCAGGGCGTTCCATCCCGTTCCGCCCCAGTTCCATCCGCACCGGCCCGCGCGTGCGCCGGCCGGTGCGCCAGACAAGAGGGAGCTCGGCATGACGATCCGCAAAACGGCTTCTCTCGTCGGTTCCTGCTGCCTGCTGTGGCTGGCGACGGCCTGCACGGCCGCGCCGCCGGCCGGTCCTGCGGCGGTGCGGCCGGACACCACCCCGTCGAGCACGCCCTCACCCCGTCGCGAGGCCGTGCGCCTGCCGGGGGTGGAGGCCGGCACCACGACCGTGCTCAAGGCGGGGCCGAGGAAGGGCAGCATGGTCGTGGGGGACGTGCCGCCCGGCAGGGACGAGCTGTGGGTGCTGTTCCGCTGCCGGGGCGCGGGCAAGGCCGAGATCATCCTGGAGCCGGGCGTCGACATGCCCTTCACCTGCCTCGACGACCTGATCAGCCCCGTCATGAACCGCCTCGACCTGGGCCGCAGGAAGACCATGACGGTACGGGTCCAGGCCCCGGACTCGGTCGAGTGGGCCCTGCGCGTCACTCGTTGAGGTCGTGCGGCGGCGCGCCGGGCGAGGCTCCGGGGCCAGGTCCGTCCCGGAGCCTAGGGTGTTTGCCATGGTCAAGTGGCTTGTACTCCTGCTGGCTTGCTCGCTGACCGGATGCGCCGGTCCCGTCGGTACGACCGGGCGCACGTCGCCGTCCGCGTCCGCGCCGCCCGGATCCGCCGCGTCCGAATCCGCGCCGGACGGGTCCGCGCCGGACGGGTCGTCTTCCGGTGCCGCCGCGGGCGATGGCGGGCGGGAGGTCGGCGGGTGCGCGGACGCCCGGTGCGAGGTCACCCTCCGGGCCGGCGACGTCCTGAAGTTCGGGCAGCGTCACGGGGTCTCGCGGTTCGCCGTCGGGAGCGTCCAGGGCGACAAGGTCACGTGGGAGGCGGACTTCACCGGGGGCGGGGACATGAGCTCCCAGGGCGAGCAGGGCGGCGCGTCCACCTGCAAGTTCGACGAGGGCGGGGGCTGCTCGGGCTACATCCGGGGCGTCACCACGCTCACCCTGAACGACGTCGTCCTGCGCTTCCTCTCCTTCGACCGCGGCCGCGCCGTCGTACGGGTGACCCCGAAGCGATGACCGCCGGCCGGCCGGTCGGGCGGGCATGAGCGGGCGGCCGACGCTACCTGGTGATCGTGCTGATCGCGGTCAGCGACGGGTGGGCCCTGGCCGTCTCGGTACGGGCGCTCGGCGCGCGGGCCACGGTCACCGGCCGCGGCGACGGCACCCAGGGGCGCGGGCCCGGGTCCTGGAGGAGGGCTCTGATCTCCTGGCTGATCGTGTTCATGGCGGCGCTCAGGTCGTGCAGGAGCCGGTCGGCCGCCGCCGGGTCGGTGCGGTGGCCGGTGGCGGCGGCGTCGACCGTCCCGGCCAGGTCGCGCAGGGCCCGGCCGAGCCCTTCGCGCAGGTCGTGGTGGAGGCGGCGACGTTCCTCCTCGCGGATGGCGAGCACGCGTTCCCCGGCCCGGCGCAGGTCCGCGGTGACGGCCATGCTGTGGGCGGCGCCGGCGACGTACGGGGTGATCGCGGCGACCGCCCGCGGGTCGGCGGACGGGGTGATCAGCAGGCGGCCCACCGCCCGGCCGTGCCATACGAGCGGCACGTCGCAGGCCACCGGTCCTGGCTCGCCCGCCGCGATCCGGACGCCGGGCAGCTCCACGGCGACCCCGGCGGCCGGCAGCCCGTCCCGTACCAGCTCGACCACGGCGGCCAGCGCGGCCTGCGGCCCGGTGGAGGCGACGGCCCGCCGCAGCCGCCGGACCAGCGACGCCCCCGCCCAGCCACGCACCCCGGGCACCCGGACCAGCAACGCGAACACCCGGCCCCGCACACCGGACACCGGCACGAGCAGCGCACGCGCCCGGCCCCGCACACCAGACACCGGCACGAGCAGCGCACGCGGCCGGCCCCGCGCGCCGGGCGCCCGCACGAGGGTCATGGGAGTTGCCTGGTGGCGGCGACGGCCGCGGTCGCGAGCAGGACGGCCCCGACGCCGAGCCAGAGCCCGCGCCGGGCGGAGTCGCGGGTCATCGCCAGCGCCCCGGCCCCCAGGCTCAGCGCCAGCAGGTAGAGGGCGTGCCAGTCGGGCGAACCGGACACGAACCCCACGGCCTCCAGGTACGGCGGCGGCCCCCACCGCGCGAACTCGACGTAGAAGCCCAGCATGGTCAGCGTCGAGTGCAGCGGCTCCACCACCCCGTTGACGGCGACCAGCGCCAGCATCACCAGGACGGACGCCCCCGGCCACGGCAGCCACCGGGCCACCGCGACCCCCAGCGTGCCGGCCCCGAGCACGCACAGCGGCCCGGCCGCGATCTCGTACGGGCTCGGGAAGCGCTCCAGCTCGACGCCGGCGACCGCGCAGACCGTCGCCAGGACGGCCTGCATCGCGCAGGCCAGCAGGAACGGCCCCAGCGCGGCCAGGCAGGAGGCCGCGGTGCGCAGGTCGCGTCCGGCGGGGGTGGCGGCCAGCAGCTCGTCGGTGCCCGCGCGTCTGGTCGCCGAGGCCGTGAGCGTCGCGGCGAAGAACACCGGCACGCCCAGCGGCAGGACGAGTTCGTTGGTGAGCGCGCTGTAGGCGGGCCGGGGCGCCCATTCCGTGGTGGCCAGGCCGACCAGGTACAGGGCCAGGCCCGTGATCGCGAGCGGGTGCAGCATCAGCCGCCGGGTCTCGGCCAGCGCGAGCGAGGGCAGCAGGTGCGCGGCGCCCCCGCCGTTCTCCAGCTCGTCGGATCCGCCCGGTGCGACCGGGCTCACGTGGCGGGTCATGCCGTCGTCTCCGTGGTCGCGCCGGTGAGGAGCAGCAGGTAGCCGTCCTCCAGGGTGGGGTCGGCGGGGCGGGCGTCCCCGGGGGCGGGGCCGAGGCCGCGGTACAGGCCGTCGCCGGTCCGTCGCGAGCGGCCGCCGACCTTCTCCGCCGACACCCAGACCTGCCCGTCGGCCAGCGCCCGGAGCTCGGCGGGGGTGCCGGTGAACGCGCACCGGCCGCCCTTGAGCACGACCACCCGGTCGCAGAGGGCGGCGACGTCCTCCGTCTGGTGGGTGGACAGCACGACCGCGCGGTCCTGGCCGAGCCGGGCGACCAGCTCGCCGAACAGCAGCCGCTGCTCCGGGTCGAGGCCGGCGGCGGGCTCGTCCAGGAGGATCAGCTCGGGCTCGCCGAGCAGGGCCTGCGCGATGCCGAGCCGCCGCCGCATGCCGCCCGACAGCGTACGGACGCGCCTGCCGCTCACGGGCGTGAGCCCGACCTCCTCGATCACCCGGCGCACCTCGTCGTGCCTGGACCGGCGGTGTGTCATCTCCTTCAGCACCGCCACGTAGTCGACGAACTCGAAGGCGGTGAGTCCGCGCTGGAAGCCCAGTTCCTGCGGCAGGTAGCCGAGCCGCCGCCGGATCTCCAGCCGGCCCGTGCCCGGGTCGCGGCCGAGCAGCCGCAGCTCGCCGCCGTCCGGCGCGAGGACGGTCGCCATGACCCGTACGAGGGTGCTCTTGCCCGCGCCGTTCGGGCCGAGCAGGCCGGTGACGCCCTTGCCCGCGCTGAGGGTGAGCCCGTCCAGGGCCCGGTGGCGGCCGTAGGTCTTCACCAGGCCGACTGCCTCGATCATGAGAACTCCCTGCGGCGGACGGCGAGCAGCACGACGGACAGCACGATGACGGCCAGGTAGCCGGCCTGCCCGGCGGCCCCGAACATGGCCAGGTCCGGCTCGCGCACGTTCGTGGCGACGACCGCGGCCACCCAGGGCACGGTCACCGCGACGGCGCAGCGGCGCGGGTCGTACCGGCTGGACAGCGCCAGGGTCAGCGAGGTCAGGGCGAGCGAGGGCAGCAGCCACGCGGCCGTCGCCCAGCCGCCGCCCGGCAGGGTCAGCCCGGCCGCCAGCGCCAGCGCCGACGACGTCGCCACCACGGCGGCGGCCCGCATCAGCATCAGCCGGAACGTCGAGTACGGCGCGGCCAGCCCGATCTCGTACGCCGGATCGCCGTCCCGCCCGAAGGCCACGGCGACCCCGGCCACCGGCACGACGGGCGCCAGCGTGAGGAACGTCAGCAGCCCCCACCGGGTCGTCTCCCTCGAGGCCAGCGCGGCGAAGAACAGCGCCACGGCGCTCGCGGCCAGCCACGGCAGCCGCAGCGAGGTCGTGGCGCCCAGCAGGCGGGCGGTGTGCTCGCGCATCCCGGCGGCCCGCAGCAGCCGTTCGACCGGGCGGGGCGCGGGCGCGTCCACGGCGTCGGCGATGTCGTCCCAGACCCGGTCCAGGCGGGCCTGCGGCACCCGCGGGGCCAGCAGGAGCCGGCACTGCTCGCAGGCCAGCAGGTGGGCCTCGACGGAGGCGGCGGGCGTCGCGGCCAGCTCGCCCGCCGCGTACGCCGCGGCCATGCCGTCGTCCATGTGCCAGGCGCTCACGCCAGTTCCTCCCTCAGCAGCGCGCGGGCGCGCATCATCCGGGTCTTGACCGTGCCGGCCGGGATGCCGAGCAGGCGCCCGGCCTCGCGGGTGGTCAGGCCGTCCAGGACGGTCGCCTGGACCACGGCGCGCAGCTCCGGGGAGAGCTGGTTGAGCGCCCGGCCGAGCTCGCCGTACTCGATGCCGTGCAGCACCTGCTCCTCGGCGGAGACCATGACCTGCTCGTGGGCGGGCAGCGCCGCCGCGGGGCGGCGGCGCAGCTGGTCGAGCAGGCGGCGCACGCCGATCCCCCAGATCCAGGCCGCGACCTCGCCCCGACCGTTCCATTTGCGCGCGGTACGCCAGACCGCGACGAAGGTGTCCTGGACCGCCTCGTCCACCACGGCCGGGTCGGCGCAGCGGCGGGTGAGCCGGAGGAGCAGCCAGGGCGCGTGCCGGGCATAGAGGACTTCCAGCGCACGCCGGTCGCCGTCGGCCACGGCGGCCAGCAGCCGGGCGTCCTGCCACGTCTCGTGCTCGCTCACGGGAGCCCGTTCATCGGTGTCATGCCTCTCTGTCGCGTCCCTCCGCTCCGGCGGTTCACGATGAGAGGAAAGTACTGGCGGCGACGACCGCTCTGGCCGTCGCCGCCTTCCGGGATCTCTACGCGAGCCTGCTCACTCCTCCGGGAAGTGGCAGCTCACCTGCCGCCCCCTGACCGTCGTGAGCACGGGCGGCTCGGTCCGGCACAACGGCTGCGCCTTCGGGCAGCGGGGATGGAAGGTGCAGCCGGGCGGCGGCGCGAGCGGGCTGGGCGGGTCGCCCTGCAGGACGATGCGCTCCCGCGCGGCCTCCACCTCCGGATCGGGCACCGGCACGGCCGACAGGAGCGTGCGCGTGTAGGGGTGGGCGGGATCGGCGTAGACGGTGTCCGACGAGCCGGTCTCCACGATCCGGCCCAGGTACATGACGGCGACCGTCTCGCACATGTGCCGCACCACCGACAGGTCGTGGGCGATGAACAGGTAGCCGAGCCCGAGGTCGGCCCGCAGGTCGGCGAGCAGGTTGACGATCTGGGCCTGGATGGACACGTCCAGCGCCGAGACCGGCTCGTCGCAGACGACCAGACGCGGCCGGGAGGCGAGCGCGCGGGCGATGCCGATCCGCTGCGCCTGGCCGCCGGAGAACTCGTGGGGGTAGCGGTCGGCGTGCTCGGCGTCCAGGCCGACGAGCCGGAGCAGCTCGACGACGCCGTCCCGGTCCACCGTCCGGCGCGGCCCGGCGACGATCTGCCGGACGGTGTGGCGCGGGTTGAGCGACGCGTACGGGTCCTGGAAGATCATCTGGAGCCGGCCACGCATCGGCAGCAGGGCCCGGGGGCCCAGATGGGTGATGTCGTGGCCGTCGAAGGTGACGGTCCCGCCGGTGGGCTCCAGCAGCCGCACGATCATGCGCCCGGTGGTGGACTTGCCGCAGCCCGACTCTCCGACCAGGCCGAGCGCCTGGCCCTCCGGCACGTCGAAGCTCACGCCGTCCACCGCCCGGACCCGTTGCCCGCGGCGTCCGGAGAAGGTCATCCGCAGGTCGCGCACGGAGAGCATCAGTGGTCGGCTCCTTCCAGGTGGCAGGCGACCCGGTGGGGGTCGCCGGTGAGCGGCGGGCGCGCGGTCGCGCAGACGTCCAGGGCGGCCGGGCAGCGCGGGTGGAACCGGCAGCCGGGCGGTGGCGCGAGCAGCGAGGGCGGCGCCCCCGCGATCGCCCGCAGCCGCGCCCGGCCCGGCGCCGCCGTCATGTCCGCCAGGTCCGGCGGCGCCGCGCCCGGCACCGAGTCCAGCAGGGCCCGCGTGTACGGGTGCAGCGGCCGTTTGAAGATCTCCCTGGCGGGCGCGTGCTCCACGGTCCGGCCGCCGTACATGACCAGGACGTCGTCGGCCATGCGCGCCACCACGCCCAGGTCGTGGGTGATCAGGACGACCGCGAGCCCCCGCTCGCGCTGGATGCGCGCGATCAGGTCGAGGATCTGCGCCTGGACGGTCACGTCGAGCGCCGTCGTCGGCTCGTCGGCGATCAGCACGCCCGGCTCGCAGGCCAGTGCCATGGCGATCATCGCCCGCTGCCGCATGCCGCCCGAGAAGCGGTGCGGATGCTCCCCGGCGCGCCGCCGCGGCTCCGGGATGCCCACCTCGGCCAGCATCTCGACCGCCCGCTCCCGGGCCGCCCGCCGGCCGGCCCCGCGGTGCAGCCGGTACGCCTCGGCGATCTGCTCCCCCACGGTGAAGAAGGGATGCAGCGACGACAACGGATCCTGAAAGATCATCGACACCGCGCTGCCGCGCAGCCGGCGCAGCCGTTCGGCCGGCGCCCCGACGAGCTCCTCCCCGTCGAGCTCGATCGACCCGGCGACGGTCGCCCGGCGGTGCAGCCCCAGCAGCGACAGCGCGGTCACGGACTTGCCGGACCCCGACTCGCCGACGACGCCCAGGGTCCGCCCCCGCTCGACGCCGAACGACACGCCGTCCACGATCCGGACGTCGCCGAAGCTCACCGACAGGTCGCGCACGGAAAGGATCACGAGTACCTCACCCTGGGGTCGATGACCGCGTAGACCAGGTCCACGAGCAGGTTGGCCAGCACGATGAAGAAGGCCGCGAGCAGCGTCGTGCCGAGGATCACGGGCTGGTCGGACTTGACGATGCCGTCGTAGGCGAGCCGGCCGACGCCGGGCAGGCCGTACACGGTCTCGGTGATCATCGCGCCGGCCAGCAGGCCGCCCAGGTCCATGCCGAAGACGGTGACGACCGGAGTCATGGCCGCGCGCATGCCGTGCTTGGCGACGACCGTCCGCTCGTGCAGGCCCTTGGCGCGGGCCGTCCTGATGTACGGCTCGGCCATCGTCTCGATCATCTGCGCCCGGGTGAGCCGGGCGTACATGGCGGCGTAGAGGGCGGCCAGCGTGACCCAGGGCAGGATCAGGTTGCCGGCCCAGGCGGCGGGGTCGTCGGTGAGCGGCACGTACGCCGGGTACGGCAGCAGCCCGGTCACCCGTACCGCCAGCAGGAGCAGCACCATCGCCACGAAGTAGACCGGCAGGGACGCGCTGGTCAGCGTGGCGATCATCAGCGTCCGGTCCAGGGCGCTCCCCCGGCGCAGCGCCGAGACCACCCCGACCGTGACGCCCACGGCCAGCCACAGCAGGGCCGCGCCGACCGCCAGGGACGCGCTGGCGCCGAGCCGGTCGATCAGCAGGTCCCACACCGGCAGGGCGTTCTGGTAGGAGAACCCGAGGCAGGGCACGTGGCAGCCGGGACGCCCGGCGACGATGCCCGCGACGTAGCCGCCGAACTGCTCCCACAACGGCCGGTCCAGCCCCATCTGCGCGCGCACCTCGGCGACCCGCTCGGGCGTGCAGGTCTTGCCGCACGCCTGGACCGCCGGGTCGGACGGCAGCACGTAGAAGATCACGAAGGTCACCGCGCAGATCACCAGCAGCACGCCGGCCACCGCCAGGGCCCGTCTGGCCAGGTACGACGTCACTGTGCCGCCCCCTTGGGGTCGATGGCGTCGCGCAGGGCGTCACCGAGGAGGGTGAAGGCGAGCACGGTCAGGAACAGGCAGGTGCCGGGGACGAGCAGGTACATCGGGTCGACCTCGTACCAGAGCATCGCCTCCTGGATCATCTGCCCCCAGGACGCGGTCGGCGGGCGCACCCCGACGCCGAGGAAGGACAGCGCCGCCTCGGTGCCGATGTTGGCGGGCACCGCGAGCGTCGCGTACACGAGGATCGGCGCGGTGATGTTGGGCATGATCTCGCGGAAGACGATGACGCCGTTCAGCGCGCCGCCGACCCGGGCGGCGTCCACGTACTCGCGGTGCTTGACGGAGATCGCCTGCCCCCGCACGATCCGCCCGATGTACGGCCAGCCGAACCCGCCCATCACACACACCAGCAGGACCATCCGGTCGCCGTCGGGCATGACCGAGATGAGGGCGATCATGAAGATCAGGCTCGGGAACGACATGAGCAGGTCCATGGTCCGGCTGATCACCGCGTCCGCCCAGCCGCCGAGGTAGCCGGCCAGCAGCCCGAGCACGGTGCCGAGCAGCACCGACACCAGCGTGGCCAGGGTGGAGACCATGAGCGAGACGCGGGCGCCGTAGACGATGCGGCTGAACACGTCGCGGCCGTTGACGGGCTCGACGCCGAGCCAGTGCTCGCCGCTGACGCCGCCCAGCGCCCCCTTGGGCACGCCGGCCAGCTCCTGGTCGATCGCGGATGGGTCGAAGGCGTCCGGCGGCCAGCCGTTCAGCTTGGTGAGCAGCGGCGCGGCGAGCGCGACCAGCACCAGGACCGTCACCACGGCCAGCGCGAAACGGGTGGCGGCGCCGCCCAGCAGGCGCTTCCTGACCAGCCGGGCGGGCGGGCTCGCCGCGACGACCGTCGCCGTCATGTCCGGCTCCGCCGGTATCCGGGGTAGCCGTTCCTCACTTCTGCCTCACCCCCAGGACGGCGAAGTCGAGCTGCCCGGACCAGACGGGATGGCCAACCGCGCCGGAGACGTCCTTGCCGACCAGGATCGGCTTGCGGTCCCACGCGTACGGCACCGCCGGCGAGGACTGCATGACCTGCCGGTCGAGCTCGACCCAGGCGGCTTCGGCGGCCTTCGGGTCGCTCATGGCCTGGATCTCGTCGATGCGCTTCTGCACCGCCTCGTCGCGGAACTGCCAGACGTTGCCGGAGTTGCCCTTCTCGACGATCGTGCGCCCGTCGAACAGCAGCGGCAGGAACGTCGCCCCGGACGGGTAGTCGGGGCACCAGCCGTAGGTGAACAGGTCGGGCGTCTTGGCGGTGTCGCCGACGGTGTCGTAGTAGACCGACGGATCGACGGGCGTGAGCACGACCTCGACGCCCGCCCGCTTCAGCGACGCCTGCACGGCCTCGCCGAGCGCCTTGTCGCCGGTCGAGATCGTCATCCGGACGTTCAGCGTCCTGCCGCCCAGCAGGGCCTTGGCCTTCTCGACGTCCCCGGTCGGCGGGAGGTGGAACACGTCCTGCGGCGTGCCGCCCGACAGGGCCGGCGGCAGGTAGGAGGTGGCGATCGAGGTCATGGCCGGGCCGCCGGCGGCGGTCTGGAGCGCCTGCTTGTCCAGGGCGAAGTGCACCGCCTGCCGGGCCTTCGGGTCGTCGAAGGGCGGCTTGGAGGTGTTGAAGCCGATCATGTCGGTGCACCCGGACATGGCGTTGACCAGCCGGGACTTCACGTCCGGCCGGGGCAGGATCTTGGCCAGGCTGGCGGCGCTGACGTCGGTGTAGGCGATCGAGGTGGCGTCCTCGCCCCTGCTCTCGATGAGCCGGTCGTCGATCACGCCCTGCCGCAGGCCCTGCTTGACCACGATGCGGTCGGGCGCGGCCTTGCGCACCGGGTCGGTGGCCGCCGACCAGTGCGGGTTGCGCACCAGGACCATCTCCTTGCCCCGGTCGTAGCGCTCGATCTTGTACGGCCCGGAGGAGAAGGGCCGGTTGTCGTACTGCGCGCCGGCCTCCTTGGCGGCCGGCACCGGCGCGAACGTCGGCAGCGTCACCGTGGAGGAGAACTCGGCGACCGGCCGCTTGAGGCGGAAGACGATGGTCCGGTCGTCGGGGGTCTCGATCGAGTCCAGGTGCCTGCCCTTCAGCGGGCCCTTGTAGCCGTCGGCGCCGGCCAGGTAGAGCTGGGCGTAGTTGGGGCCGCCGGGCAGCTCGGGGGCGAAGGAACGCTCCACGTTGTACTTGATGTCCTTCGCGGTGACGGGGGTGCCGTCCTCGTACTTGACGCCGTCCTTGAGGGTGAAGGTCCACACCTTGCCGCCCTCGGAGGCGGTGCCCAGGTCGGTGGCCAGATCCGGGACGATCTCGTGGCTGCCCGCCTTGAAGGTGGTGAGGGTGCGGTAGAGCAGCCGGATGCCGAAGTCCATCTGGGGCATCGTCCAGTTGCGGGCCGGGTCCAGGTGGGAGAAGTCCTGGTTGGACAGGATCGTCAGGGTCCCGCCCCCGGCCGCCGCGGGCGCGGCGGCCTTGCCGCCGCCGCCGCAGGCCGCCACGCCGAGCAGGAGCCCCGCGGTCAGCACGTTACGGAGAGTCACGGATCACTCCAGTGAGGTGAGAGGGCCCGGGCCGGGACCGGCGGGAGAGGGTTCGCCGGCCCCGGCGCCCGGGCGGTCTAGTACTCGGTCTTGACGCTCGCGCCCGAGAAGGTCTGCGCGGCGTGGAGGCTGATGTAGTTGTAACCGGCGGGCGGGTTGTTGATCACCAGGGTCTCGGCGTTGCCCGACGCGGTGGAGCGCTGGGTGTAGGCCGAGGTGGTGGCCCAGGTGGCGGCGTTGTAGTAGAGGTCGGCGTTCCCGGTGCCGCCGGAGGCGGTGATGGTCAGCCTGGCCGTGCCCGGGGGCAGGTAGATGTAGAGGTAGGCGTAGTTGCCCTGGGTGGCCGACAGGTTGCTGCGCTTGCAGTTCCTGTCGAGCGTGCGGGTGTCGGAGGCGGTGCACTCAGGCGTCGAGCCGCCGCCGGTCGACACCGTGACCTGCTTCGACGTCGTCGCGGTGGCGCCGCCGTCGTCGGTGACGGTCAGCGTGACGGT
Source organism: Nonomuraea sp. NPDC049646 (assembly GCF_044465525.1). NCBI lineage: Bacteria > Bacillati > Actinomycetota > Actinomycetes > Streptosporangiales > Streptosporangiaceae > Nonomuraea > Nonomuraea sp. NPDC049646. The sequence continues at coordinate 114,354 of NZ_JBITLU010000022.1, forward strand.
GTACGTGCCCTGCGCCGCGTAGGCGTGCGACGGGTTGGCCGCGGTGGAGGTGGCGCCGTCGCCGAAGTCCCAGCGGCGGGCGGCGATGGTGCCGTCGGAGTCGGTGGAGGTGTCGGTGAAGGCGGCCGTCAGCCCGCTGGCCGTGGAGGTGAAGTTCGCGGTGGGCGCCTGGTTGCCGGTGCCGCCCCCGGAGCACGCCCCGGCCGCGCAGGCGGCGAGCCAGGTGTTCCAGTCGGAGTCGTAGCGGCTGCCGATCGTGCCGGTGAGGAACGACCTGGCGGTGCTCCACGCGCCGGTCCGGTACGAGCCGAGCAGCGTCGCGATGTCGGCCGGGTGCTTGTCGAACATGTAGCGGACGGCCAGGTAGCCCCACCGGTAGATGCGGGTGGTGTCATGGTCGTAGGTGGTGTTCCACAGCGTGCTCAGCGCGTACGTGCGCTTGCCCGCCTCGGTGATCGCCGCGTCGTAGACGACCTTGCGGTAGGAGTAGGAGACGTACTCGGCGAAGCCCTCGATCCACCAGATGGTCGGCGTGCTCACCCCGGCGTTGAAGTCGCCGTACATGTCGAACCGGCCGTCGAGGTAGTGGGTGTACTCGTGGTTGAGGTTCCAGATCTGGAAGTCGGGGCGCAGCCACTCGGCCTCGTAGGCGATGAACCTGGGCTGGTTGCCCGCGGCGGCGGGGTCGCCCTCCAGGTACATGCCGCCGTTGTTGGTGTCGATGCCGAACATCGCGCCGGCGTAGGTCTGGTAGTCGGTGCTGGAGTCGAAGACCACCACCTCCAGCGTGGTGTTGTTGTCGCCGGCGACCGGGCCGTTGTCCTTGACCAGGTTGTGGAAGAAGGCGTCCTGGTTGGCCAGGCTGGCGCAGGTGGCGGCGAGCTGGCTGGAGGTGACCTCCTGGGCCCGGATCCTGATGCTGGCGCTGCAGGTGTGGGTGATCGGCAGCACGGCGGCCGTCAGGCGGTTCGCCAGGTCGCAGGTGCCGTAGTAGGAGCAGTTGGCCTTGTCGTAGGAGTCGGTCATCTCGGCCACGCCCACCCACAGCGGCGCGGTGGCGCCGGTCATGGAGCTGCGGCCGAGCAGGTTCTTGGCCAGCGGCCGGACGACCGCCTGCAACGTCGTGTGCTGCAGGAAGCGGCCCAGCTCGCGCCCGGCGTTGGAGGCGAGGTAGGCGCGGTCGGTGCCGAGCAGGTTCAGGTGGTTGGCGGCGAAGGAGTTCAGCGAGTCCAGGACGCTGCGGTCGGCCTGCACGGCGGTGACGAACGCGGGCACCTGGTGGCCGCGGAACAGCACGGTGTAGACGTTGTTGACCGCGTTGAGCATCCACCACGACGCGTCGTAGGAGCTGTTGTAGCCGTCGAGCAGGCGCTTGACGACGTACAGGTAGCGGTCGTTCTGCTCGGCGCTGTCGATGAGGGTGACGGCCTCGGCCAGCACCTCGCCGTTGGCGTCGCTGACGGTCGAGGACCGGGAGCTGGCGAAGAAGGCGTCCAGGCCGGAGCGGATCGCGGTGGTGAGGGCCTGGCCGTACGAGCCGACGTCGCCGGAGTTGTACCAGTGGACGTAGTAGCCGGCCCGCAGGTAGAGGACGAGCTGGGCGGTGCCGGTGCTGTTGTCGCCCGGGTAGTTCGCCGAGTTGTCGCGCAGGGCGTAGGCGACGGTCGTCATCTGCGCCTCGCGGAAGGCGTTGTAGGCGTCCGTGCCGCTCAGGTTGAACAGGGTGTTGACGCAGTCGGTGGCGCTGGACTTGATCTGCTGGACCAGGGCGCTGCCGGTGCGGCTGGTGAAGTCGGAGACGTTGCAGGCGGCGGCCGCGGCGACGCTCTTGCGCGCCGACGGCCTGGCGTGCTCCGGCTGGGTGGCGGGTTCGTCGTAGTCGCGGCGCAGGGCGTCCTTGGCCGCGGGCCGGGGCGCCCGGTCACGGGTGTCGAGCCGGGACTTGGCGACGTGCGGGGCGTCGTCGGCCGGGACCGCGAGGCGGGCGGCCGGGGGCGGTTCGGCCGCCGCGCTCGCCGGTGTCGCGGCGAACGGCGTGAGTAGGGCTAATGCGGCCAGGGGGACGATCATCCGCCAGCCGTGCAGGACCTTGCGCACAAGAACCTCCGGGGGGTATCCGCATGGATGCGAGGTCGGGTACGAGTGTGCGGGCCGTCCGGAGGGCGTGGTCATACGACGCCGCATAAGTGTTGCCTATGGGCGTTCCGAAGGCGTCGCCAAGAGCCATCACATGTCACATAATCCTGAGCTATGGACCTGGATCTCCGGCATCTCCGAATGGTCTGTACGATCGCCGAGGCCGGCAGCGTGACCAAAGCCGCCGCCCGCCTCGGGCTGTCCCAACCGGCGATCACCACCCAGCTCCGCAGGATCGAGGAGATGGTGGGCGGCGAGCTGTTCACCCGCAGCCGGAACGGCGTCGAGCCCACCCAGCTCGGACGTCAGGTCATCGCCCGCGCCCGGATCGTCCTGTCGGAGATCGACTCGCTCTTCGGCGACCTGCACGACGCGAACCCGGCCGTCACCGGGCTGCGGCTCGGGTGCAGCCACCTGGCGTGCGTGGCCAGCGTGGTGGACCGGGTCGGCGAGGCGTTACCCGGCCGGTCGATCTCCCTGCGCATCGAGCCGTCCAGCGTGCAGCTCGCCGACGCGCTCACCCACGGCCAGCTCGACGCCGCGCTCATGGGCATGATCGAGGGGTTCGACGTCACCCTCACGCCGCCGGTGGTCACCCGCACGCTGGTGCCCAGGTATCCCATCTTCGTGGCCATGTCCGCCGGGCACCCGCTGGCCGAGCAGCCCGAGGTGCACCTGTCCGACCTCAGGAACGAGCGCTGGATCAGCCCGCCCGGCGCCGACGACGGCTCGCTGGCCGCCCTGCGCGCCTCCTGCCGGGCCGCCGGCTTCGAGCCGGACGTGCGCTACGACGCCCCCAGCGGCGCCGGCCGCCCGCTGGTCGCCGCCGGGCTGGGCGTGCGCCTGGTGGACCCGACCTGGCCGGTGCCGGAGGGCACCGCCGTACGGCCGCTGGCGGGCGAGCCGCAGGTCGGGCACCTGGTCATGGCCTGGCGCAGGGACCTGATCGGCGCGGACGCGGCGGCGGCCATCTACCGCGGGCTCGCCGCCGCCTTCGAGGACCACATCGACGACAACCCCACCTTCCGCCAGTGGTGGGACGAGCACCCGGGCGCCCATCCCCTCCGCTGACGATCGACGGCCGGCCCGCCTCACTCCGCCGCGCGCAGCGGGAAGTGGCAGGCCACCCGGTGCTCGCCGCCGGCCAGCGGCGGCTCGGTCTCGCAGATCTCCTGGGCGAGCGGGCAGCGCGTCCTGAACCGGCACCCCGAGGGCGGGTTCTGCGCGCTGGGCAGCTCGCCCTTGATGGCGACGCTGGTGCGCGGCGCCACGCCCGGCTCGGCCGAGGGCACGGCCTCGATCAGCGCCTGCGTGTACGGGTGCCGGGCCTTCCTGACGACGTCGCGGGCCGGCCCGACCTCGACGAGCTTGCCCAGGTACATGACGCCGATCCGGTCCGACATGTAGTCCACGACGGACAGGTCGTGGCTGATGAACACGTACGACAGGCCCAGCTCGCGCTGGAGGTCGCGCATGAGGTTGAGCACCTGGGCCTGGATGGAGACGTCGAGCGCGCTCACCGGCTCGTCGCACACGATCAGCCGCGGCTCCAGGGCCAGCGACCTGGCCAGCCCGATGCGCTGGAGCTGGCCGCCGGAGAACTCGTGCGGGTACCGGTCGAGCACCCGTCGCGGCAGGCCCACCTGGTCCAGCAGGGTGCCGATGCGGGAGCGACGGCCGGCCCGGTCGCCGGCCTGCTGGATCTCCAGGGGTTCGGCCAGGATGGAGTCGATGCGCATGCGCGGGTTCATCGCCGCGTAGCTGTCCTGGAACATGAGCTGGACCCGCCGGTGCATGGCGCGGCGGGCGCGCCGGTCGAGCGTGGCGATGTCGGCGCCGTCCACCACGATCTGGCCGGAGGTGGGCTCCTCCAGGCCGACGATCAGCCGGCCCACGGTCGACTTGCCGCAGCCCGACTCGCCCACGAGCCCGAACGTCTCGCCCGGGCGCACGTCGAAGCCGACCCCCGCCACGGCGCTGACCTGCGGCGCCTTACGGCCCAGGGAGCCCGTGCCGTCGTAGTTCTTGACCAGGTCGCGGACGGACAGGATCGGCGCGGCCTCGGCCTGCGGCCGGGCCCGGTCGGGGCGCGGCCCGGCGGCCTCGGCGCGCGCCCGCGGCTGGAGCACCGGGTGCAGGCAGGCGTGCTGGTGCTCGCCGCCGGTCAGGGTCACGTCGGTGGTGCGGCACTCCTCGGTCGCGAAGCGGCAGCGGGGCGCGAACCGGCAGCCGGTCATCGGCCGGGACAGGTCCGGCGGCAGGCCGGGGATGCTGTAGAGCGCGCCGTCGTCGTGCTCGGCCGCGCCGGGCAGCGACTCCATGAGGGCCTCGGTGTAGCGGTGGCGCGGCTGCCGGAACAGCTCGGCGGTGGTCGCGGACTCCACCACGCGGCCGGCGTACATGACGGCGACCCGGTCGGCGCGGCTGGCGATCACGCCCAGGTCGTGGGTGACCAGGACGACCGCCATCTGGAACTCCTCGCGCAGGTCGTCGATGAGTTCCAGGATCTGGCGCTGGGTGGTGACGTCGAGGGCGGTGGTCGGCTCGTCGGCGATGAGCAGCCGGGGCGAGCAGACCAGGGCCATGGCGATGACCACGCGCTGGCGCATGCCGCCGGAGAGCTGGTGGGGGTAGGCGTCGGCGATCTTGTCGGGACGCGGCATGCCGACCCGGCGCAGGATCTCCACGGCCCGCTCGCGCGCCTCGGCCTTGCCGACGCCCTGGTGGACCCGGAGCGGCTCGGCGACCTGGGCGCCGATGCGCATGGTGGGGTTGAGCGAGGTGAGCGGGTCCTGGAACACCATGCCCATCTCGACGCCGCGGATCCTGCGCATCTCGGCGGGCGGCAGGGACAGCAGGTCGCGGCCCTCGAACAGGATCTCGCCGCCGACGACGCGGCCGCCGGACGGCAGCAGGCCCATGATCGACAGGGCGGTCATGGTCTTGCCGCTGCCCGACTCGCCGACGATGCCGAGCGTCTCGCCCTGCCGCACCTCCAGGTTGACGTGGTCGAGGGCGTGCACGACGCCCTGACGCAGCGGGATGTCGGTGCTGACGTCGCGCAGGCGCAGCAAAGGGCTCATGTTCCGTTCCTCCTAGCGCCGCCGGAGGCGGACCTCGAAGACGTCCCTCAGCCCGTCGCCGATGAAGTTGAAGGCGAGGACGATGAGGATGATGGCGATCCCGGGCGGGTACAGCAGCCACCAGTAGCCGCTGTAGGTGTTGGCCAGGCCGTCGGAGAGCATCCCGCCCCAGTTCGCCGCGGGTGGCGGCACGCCGAGGCCGAGGAAGGACAGGTAGGCGACGTACAGGATGGCGTCGGCGACCTGGAAGGTGGCGTTGACGATCACGGTGCCGATGGCGTTGGGGATGATGTGCCGCCGTACGGCCCGGCCGCCGGTGCCGCCCATCGACCGCATGGCCTGGACGTACTCGCGCGAGCGCAGGGTCAGCGCCTCGCCGCGGACCAGCCGGGCCGGGCCCAGCCAGGCGAAGGCGCCGATGATGAGGATGAGCATCGGCACGGTCGGCGTGACGATGGTCGCCATCAGCATGAACAGGAACAGCGAGGGGATCGACATCATCGCGTCGACCACCCGCATCATGGCGGCGTCCACCCAGCCGCTGGTGAAGCCGGCGATGGCGCCCCAGATCGTGCCCACGACCGTGGCCAGCACGCCGGCGGCCAGCCCGACCACGATGGACGTCTGCCCGCCGAGCAGCAGGCGGCCGAGCTGGTCGTAGCCGACGCCGTCGGTGCCCAGCGGGTGACCCGGGGTGCCGGGGGGCAGGTAGACCGAGGCGAGGTCGGTGTGCACCTGGTCGGTCCGGTAGAACAGCGGGCCGAGGAAGCACAGGCCGCCCAGCACGATGAAGATGATCAGGCCCAGCAGGGCGAGGCGGTTCTCGGCGAACACGGTCAGCGCCTGCCGCCACTGGCCGCGTACGGGCGCCTCTTGTTCGGCGGGGACCGGCGTGCCGGTCGCCGCGGCGGGCGCGGTCATGAGCGGGCCGCCGTCCTGAGCCGGACGCGCGGATCGACGGCGGCGTACAGCAGGTCGGCGAGCAGGGCGCCGAGCACGGTCGCGATCGCGATGATCAGCGTGACGCCGAACAGGATCGGGAAGTCCCGCTTCAGCGCCGCCTGCCAGAACAGCTGGCCCATGCCGGGGTAGTTGAACAGGGCCTCGACGACCAGGGCGCCGCTGAACAGCGCGGGCAGGTACATCCCGAGCAGGGTGATGACCGGGAACAGGCCGTTGCGCAGCGTGTGCCGGGCGACGACGCGCGCCTCCGACAGGCCCTTGCTGCGGGCGGTGCGCACGTAGTTCTCGTTGAGGTTGTCGACCATCGAGGAGCGCACGTACCGCGAGTAGACGGCGACGGTCACGACGGCGAGCGTGACGGTGGGCAGGACGAGCCCGGCCGGGTCGGCCAGCACCTCGCCGAGGGTGAACCCCTGCGAGGCCTCCGGCGGCAGGATCGGCCAGACCTGCGAGAAGAGAATGATCATCATGAGACCCATGAAGAAGATCGGCGTGGCGTAGGCCAGCAGCGACAGGGTGGTGATCGTGTAGTCGGGCCACCGGTTGCGCCGCATCGCCTGGACGACGCCGAGCGGGATGGCGACGACGACGGCCAGCATCGTCGAGAACAACGACAACACCATGGTCTTGGGCAGCCGCTGGCCGATGGCCTCGGCCACCGACTGGTTGAGCTGGAAGGAGTAGCCGAGGTCGCCGCGCAGGAGGCGGCCGATGTACATGACGTACTGCTGGATCCAGGGGCGGTCGTAGCCCATTTCGTGGTCGAACGCCGCGAGCTGGGCCAGCGTCGCGTCCTTGCCCAGGGTGGCCCGCGCCGCGCCGCCCGGCAGGAGATGCAGGATGACGAACGTGATCATCGTGACCAGCACGACGATGATCAGGGCCTGGCCCAAGCGGGTGATCAGATACCGGGCCACGCGGGGCCCCTCCTTGTTCCAGGGACCCCGGCGACCCCCGCACGGGCCGCCGGAGTCGGGGACGGTCTCAGCTCTTCCAGGACCAGTCCTGGAAGAACATGTTGTTCATCGGGTCCTGCGTGACGCCCTGGAGCCCGGCGCGGTACGCAGAGATCTGGTAGACGGGGTTCGGCATCCACAGCACCGGCAGGTCCTGGGCCAGCCGGTCGTTGTACGCCTTGAGCGTCGCCTCGTCGTCGGCGAACTGGGTGGCCTCGATGAGCTTGTCGGCCTCGGGGTCGCTGTAGCTGCCCAGGTTGACCGGGGCGTCGGTGGCGAACAGCCGCTCGCCGCTGGGGAAGGCCGGGTAGTACCAGCTGCCCTGCGAGCCGAAGAACGACATGTCCCACGAGCAGTTGGAGTCCGACGGCTTGCACGCCGGGGTGACCGCGACCGAGTCCGGCACTTCCTTGATGGTGAGCTGGATGCCCAGCTTGGACATCTGCGACTTGATCTCGGCGAACATCTTGGTCGTCGCGGCGAAGCCGGTCTGGCTGGTGACGGTGAAGGCCAGCTTCGCGCCGGACTTGACGCCCTCGCCGCACTGGTCGGCCCCGGTGCCCGGCTTCTGGCAGGTCGTCTGCCCGTCGGGGGTCACCTGCCAGCCGTGGCTCTCCAGGAGCTGCTTGGCCTTGGCCGGGTCGAAGGGGTAGGCGCAGCCTTCGCTGGAGCCGTTCGTGCCGGGCTTGGCCGGGACGGGGCCGCAGGTCGGGGCCGCCATGCCGGACCAGATGGCCTTGCTGATGGTCGGCTGGTCGATGAGCGACTGGAGGGCCTGACGCAGGTAGAGCTGCTTGAACAGGGGGCCCGAGTCGGGGTTGTTGAAGTTGAGCTGGAGGTAGGTGATGGACCAGCCGTACCAGGGGGCGATCTGGTAGCCCTTCGACTCCAGGTACTTCTGCTGCGACAGGTTGGCCGGCGGCACGTAGCCGTAGTCGATCTGGCCGGCGCGCAGCACGTTGAACTCGGCGTCGTCGCTGGTGAAGGGGCGCAGCGTGACCGACTTGAGCTTCGGCTTGTCGCTGCCTGAGTAGTTCGCGCGGGCGGTGAGGACGACCTCGCCGTTCGGCACGTACTTCTCCAGCTTCCACGGGCCGCTGTTGACCTGCCACAGCTCGTTGGTCGCGTACGTCTTGGGGTCCTTCGACGCGGCGGTGAGGAAGTCGAAGACCTTCCTGGCGCCCTCGGGGGTGGTGTCGAGGTCGCCCACCTTGCCGGTGGCCGAGTCCTTGTCCCAGACGTGCTGGGGCAGCGGCACGATGCGGTTGAGCTGGTTGCCGACGAACCACCCGGTGTTGTACGTCTTCGTGGTCGTCAGGGAGAAGGTCTTGTCGTCCTTCACCTTGAACTCGGCGATGTTGTCCGGGAAGCCGCCCTCCCGGTAGGACGCCCACTTGTCCTTGTTCGCGGTGACGAGGTTCCACCAGAACTGGATGTCACGGGTGGTGACGGGCTTGCCGTCGGACCACGTGTTGTCCTTCAGCGTGATCGTCAGCGTCTTGCCGCCGTCGCTCACCTCGGGCGGTTCGGCCATCGAGCGCCCGGGGTCGATGTTGTACTTCGCCGAGCCGTCCAGCAGGTACTCGTACAGGTGACGGTACTGGGCGGAGCCGAAGATGACGTTCTCGCCCTGGGTGAAGCCGGGTGCCGAGATCGGCAGGATCCAGTTCGGGGTCCTGAGGGCGACGGTCACGCCGTCCTTGCTCTGGCCCCCGCTCTGGGCGCCCTTCTGCGCGCCGCCGGCGGACCCGCTGCACGCGGTCAGCGCCAGCCCGAGGGCCAGCACGCCCGCCAGGGCGCCGGTGCCGCGGAGCCCGCGCCGGTGGAATCTGCTCCCCATGGGATCTCCTCGGTTGACGTCGCACGGCGCCCTGCGCTTACCGGGGGGCCTGGTGCGTTCGATGCGGAGAATGTATAGATGGTCCCGCATGAAGTCAACGGAACTAATTAGCTTTGTTCGCTGACTTCTTTCGGTTTAGAGTCGAAGTCGCCGGTGCCTCATGATGGGGCTCTGTTGCGACGACGGGCCTGCCGGGGAACCGGCCTGAAAGAGGAGCGGCATGCCGGAGCCATCGAGTCCCGCCAACCTGCGCGAGCAGGCGCTCAGCCTCTTGGCCAGCGGAGCGGCGACGTCGCGCGCCGATCTGGTGGAGACCCTCCAGGTGGCTCCGTCCACGGTCTCAAGCGTGGTCCGGCGGCTGCTGGAGGAGGGCGCCATCCTGGAGGAGGGCGTCGGCCGCTCCACCGGCGGGCGGCGGCCGCGCATCCTGCGGCTGCGCGACGTCCCGGGCGCCTTCGCGGTGTCGGAGCTGGGCGCCCAGCACGCGCGCGTGGGGCTGTGCGCGCCCGACGGCCGGCTGATGGCCGTACGGGAGATCGCCACCGACATAGCGGAAGGGCCCGGCCGGGTCTTCGACGCCATCTGGCGGGCGTACGAGCAGCTCAGCACGGCCAAGGCCCCCGGCCAGACGCTGCTCGGCATCGGCGTCGCGCTGCCCGGCCCGGTCGAGTACCCGCACGGCCGGCTGATCGGCCCGGCCCGGATGCCCGGCTGGAGCGGCTTCGACGCCCAGACCCACCTGAGGGAGCGCTTCGGCGTGCCCGCGGTCGTCGACAACGACGCCAAGGCCGCCGCCATCGGCGAGTACGTCAGCCGGGGCCGCGACCCCGGCGACATGATCTACGTCAAGGCCGGCACCGGCATCGGCGGCTGCCTGGTCAGCGGCGGCCAGATCTACCGCGGCGGGCGCGGCCTCAGCGGCGACGTCACCCACGTGCGGGTGGCCGACAGCGGCGAGCGCGAGTGCTCCTGCGGCAGCCGCGGCTGCCTGGAGACGGTGGCCAGCGGCGCCGCCCTGGTCCGCCAGCTCAAGGACCGCGGCCTGCGGGTCAGCACGCCGCGCGACGTCGTCGCCGCCACCGTCGACGCCGAGCCGTCCGTCGTGACCCTGGTGCGCCACGCCGGCGAGCTGCTCGGGGTCGCCCTGTCCGGCCTGGTCAACTTCCTCAACCCCGACGCCGTCGTCATCGGCGGCGCGCTGTCCAGCCTCGACGTCTACGTGGCCGCCGCCCGGAGCATGCTCTACAAGCGCTGCCTGCCGTCCATGACCCAGTCACTGTCCATCGAGGCCAGCGCCGCCGGCCCGGACGCCGCCCTGATCGGCCTCGGGCACCTCGTGCGCGCCTCGGCCGACGTCCGCCCTTCCTAGGCAAGGAGTCCCCCGCCCGTGTCCCGTCCCCTCCGCGTCGCCGTCGGCGGCGTGCACATCGAGTCCAGCACCTTCTCCCCGCACCTGAGCACCGCCGCCGACTTCGAGGTCACCCGCGGTGACGCCCTGCTGGCGCGGTACGGCTGGCTCGCCGAGCCGTGGGCGGCCGACGTCGAGTGGATCCCGCTCGTGCACGCCCGCGCCCTGCCCGGCGGGGCCGTGGCCAGGGAGACCTACGACGCCTGGGCGGCCGAGATCGCCGCCGGGCTGGCCGCCGCCGGCCCGGTGGACGGCGTCCTGCTCGACATCCACGGCGCGATGAGCGTGGTCGGGCTGGAGGACGCCGAGGGCGACCTGATCACGGTGGTCCGCTCGGTGACCGGCGGGCAGCCGTTCGTCTCGGCGGCCATGGACCTGCACGGCAACGTCTCCCACCGCTTCTTCGCCGGCTGCGACCTGCTCACCTGCTACCGCACCGCCCCGCACGTCGACGTGTGGGAGACCCGCGAGCGCGCCGCGCGCAACCTGGTGGCGGCGCTGCGCCGCGGGCAGCGTCCGCACAAGGCGCTCGTGCACGTGCCGATCCTGCTGCCCGGCGAGATGACCAGCACGCGCGTCGAGCCGGCCAAGGGCCTCTACGCCCGCGTCCCCGAGATCGAGGCCAGGGACGGCGTCATCGACGCGGCCGTCTGGATCGGCTTCGCCTGGGCCGACGAGCCCCGCTGCCGCGGCGCGGTCGTCGCCACCGGCACCGACGCCGCCGCCACCGCCGCGGCCGCCCGCGAGCTGGGCGAGGAGTTCTGGGCGGCGCGCGACGCCTTCACCTTCGTCGCGCCCACCGGTTCCATGGACGAATGCCTCGACCAGGCGCTGATCGCGGTCAAGGACCCGGCCCGGCGCCCGTTCTTCATCAGCGACTCGGGCGACAACCCCGGCGCGGGCGGCGCGGACGACGTCACCTTCGCCCTCGAACGCATGCTGGCCCGTCCCGAGATCGCCGGCGGCTCGGTCCGCGCGGTGTACGCCTCGCTGGTCGGTCCCGAGGCCGTGGCCCAGGTCGCCGGCCTCGCGCCGGGCTCGCCGGTCAGCCTGCGCGTCGGCGGCCGGATCGACGCCCGCGAGCCGGGGCCGCTGCCGATCGAGGGCGTGCTGGAGGCGGTCGCCGACGACCCCGACGGCGGGCGGTGCGTCAGCGTGCGGGTGGGCGGTCTGAGCGTGTTCGTCACCTCCCGGCGCATGCAGTACCGCGAGCTGGCCTCCTACGCCCGGCTGGGCGTCCGGGTGGACGACCTCGACGTGGTGACGGTCAAGATCGGCTACCTGGAGCCCGAGCTGTTCGACGCGGCGGGCGACTGGCTGCTCGCGCTCACGCCGGGCGGGGTCGACCAGGACCTGCAGCGCCTGCCGTACGAGCGGCTGGCCCGGCCGGTCTTCCCCCTCGACCGCGACTTCGACGCCGACCTCACCGTGGTCACCGGCCCCTCGGCGTCCTGACGCGCCGGCCCCCTCCGGCGCCGGTCCTGGCAGGGCTTGGAGGGGGCTCCCAGTCGGCTCCAAGCCAGGAACAAGAGGGCTGACTCATCATTACCGCCTGTGAGCGGATATTTCAGGAAAAGGCTGATGAGGGTCGCCGCGGGTGCGGCGGTCGTCGCGGCGGTCATGCTGCCCGCGCTGCCGGCGGCCGCCGACGGCGCCCCCGACGAGCGGCCCGACATCCCGGTCGGCACCTGGCTGGCGGCGCGCACGCAGCCCGCGGTGCAGCTGACCAGCTTCACCTACACGGCGACGGTGTCCGTCCCGTCCAACACGATCAACGAGGCGGCCTACAACCAGATCGTCCAGGAGGCCGTCGCCGCCGTCCAGTCCGGCAAGATCTCCTCGGACGAGCGCAGCATCGGCAAGTGGGTCTTCCAGCAGATCGCCGCCAACGTGGACACCTACGTGTCCTCGACCACGCCGATGCGCACGGTCGAGGCCGAGGTCGGCGGCATGTGCACCGGCTGGTGGGTCACCCCCGACGGCTACATGGTCACCGGGGCGCACTGCGTCCAGGTCGGCGAGACCGAGCTCAGCCAGCTCTTCGCCCAGCAGGCGCTGGCCAAGTTCAACAAGCAGGACGCCAAGGAGATCATCAGCGGCCTGGGCGACCTGAAGAACGACGAGGAGATCCTCAAGCTCGCCCAGCAGATCTACGTCACCTTCAACTCGACCCACATGCAGCTCAGCAACCTCAAGCAGAGCCTGTCGGTCATGCAGAGCCTGCCCGGCGGCGGCGTGGACAAGACGGCCAAGGCGGTCCCGGCCGAGCTCGTCTCGGTGGGCGAGAGCTACCCGGGCAAGGACTTCGCGCTGCTCAAGGTGAACGGCCAGCAGAACCTGCCGACCGTGCCGCTCGGCGACGACGCCGACGTGCGCACCGGTGACACGCTCTACATCAGCGGCTTCCCCGGCCTGGTCACCAACACGCCGTTCTTCAGCCTGGAGTCGAAGCTGGAGCCGGCCCTGACCGAGGGCCCGTACAACGCCAAGCGCACCACGCAGACCGGCGTGCCGTACATCCAGACGCAGGCGCCGTCCTACCACGGCAACTCCGGCGGGCCGGTGTTCAGCAAGGACGGCAAGGTCGTCGGCATGCTGATCGCGGGCACGGTGAGCGAGGGCGGCGAGGCGTCGGAGAGCGAGAGCTTCGTCCTGCCGGTCGGCATCATCAAGGAGAAGCTCGGCGAGAAGAACGTCAAGCCCGCCCAGGCCGTCACGACGACCCGGTACAACGAGGCGCTCAACGACTTCTTCCGGCACTACTACTCCGACGCGCTGCCGAAGTTCCGCGAGGTCCAGGCGCTGTTCCCGAACCACCCGTACGTGGCCAAGTACATCAGCGACTCCCAGCAGGCGATCTCCGCGGGCAAGGACGAGACGCCCAAGCCGATCCTCATGTGGGTGCTGATCGGCGCCGGCGTGCTGCTGCTCCTGGTGCTCGTCGCGGTCGTGGTCAAGGTCCTGCGCGGACGCCGGCGGCCCCAGCCGGCCGTCATCTCGCCCCAGCCCGGGTACGGCGCGGTGCCGCCGCCCCCGTGGCAGCAGCTCCCGGCGGCCCAGGCCCAGCTCTCGCCGCCGATGCAGCCGGTGCAGCCGGCCCAGAGCCCGTACGGCCACGGCGGCGACGGCTACGGCCCCGGCGGGTACGGCGCGAACGGCCACGCCGCGAGCCCGTACGGCTCGGCCCCGGACGCCCACTTCCAGCAGCCCCCTCACCAGCAGCCCTCCTACGACCAGCCCGGCGGCGACCCGACCAGGTCGGTGCGCTACGGCCAGTTCAGCCCGCCCGCGGACCCCAGGTCCGGGCAGGTCGCGGACCTGGAACGGCAGATCGCCGACCTCCAGCGCCGGCTCGGCGACCAGCCCCCGAACGCCTGACGGGCCCGCGTGAGCCGAGTCCCGCCAGACACGTCAGGATGCGTGGCCCCGGAACCCCATGACGGGTTCCGGGGCCACGACGTGTTCCCGGCGGTTTCCGGGCCGCCGCGCCCGCCGCGGCCTACGATGACCTCGTGGACGTGCTGAGCAGCCGCGTGCTCCTGCGGCCGACCGACCCCGCCCGGACCCGCCGCTTCTACGCCGACACCCTCGGCCTGGCGGTCTACCGCGAGTTCGGCCCCGACGACGATCCCGGCGTGGTGTTCTTCCTCGGCCAGGGTTTCCTTGAGGTCGCCGGGCGTTCCGACGGCCCCGCGACCGGCGGCACGCTGTCGATCTGGTTGCAGGTGCGCGACGTCGGGCGCGAGGAGGAGCGCCTGCGGCAGGCGGGCGTCACGGTGCTGCGTGAGCCGCGGCTGGAGCCGTGGGGCCTGGTCGAGATGTGGATCGCCGACCCCGACGGGCATCGCATCGTCCTGGTGGAGGTGCCGCCCGGCCATCCGCTGCGCCGCGACCCGCGGTGAACCGCCCCGCGTTTGCCTCCGGAGCAGATCGTGTGCTAGCTTTAATCCCGTTGCAGTTGTGGTACCCATAAAAGACTTTGTGCGCACCTGACCTAGCTGGACTTTCAGGTGCGTTTTTGTTTTCCGGTCATCTCCGGGATGGGCTCATCGCGGCGACACGGGGATCCGCACGGTGCGGATCCCGTCTCTGCACGTCATCTGAAGGAGATCGTTATGGCTACCGGTACCGTGAAGTGGTTCAACTCGGAAAAGGGCTTCGGCTTCATCGCGCAGGACGGCGGCGGCGCCGACGTCTTCGCCCACTACTCCAACATCGTCTCCAACGGTGGCTACCGTGAGCTGACCGAGGGCCAGAAGGTGGCCTTCGACGTCGTGCAGGGCCAGAAGGGCCCGCAGGCCGAGAACATCGTTCCCGCCTGACCTCACGCAGCCCGCGTCTGGGCCCGCACCTCTTCGGGGGTGCGGGCCCAGACCGCTTTCGGGGGCAATTGATCGGGTATGGACCGATCAGCTCCGCGCGGTTATGTTGCGAGAGCGTCAGGCAAGTTGTCAGACCGACGCCGGGGAGCACTACCAGGACTGCGTCTGAGAGGACCCTCGCATGTGCGGCATCGCCGGATGGGTGGACTTCGACCGCGACCTGACCGGCGAAGAGGCCACCGCCCTCGCCATGACCGCGACCATGAGCTGCCGGGGCCCCGACGACCAGGGCCTGCACCTCGAACCGCACGCCGCGCTCGGCAACCGCAGGCTCGCCGTCATCGACGTCGAGGGCGGCCACATGCCGATCGAGGCCGAGGGCCTGGCCGTCATCACCTACAGCGGCGAGGTCTACAACTTCCGCGAGCTGCGCGAGGAGCTGGCCGCCAAGGGCCACCGCTTCCGCACCAGGACCGACACCGAGGTCGTGCTGCGCGGCTACCTGGAATGGGGAGAGGGCGTCGCCGACCGGATCAACGGCATGTACGCCTTCGCCGTCTGGGACGAGCGCACGCAGGAGCTCGTGCTGATCCGCGACCGCATGGGCATCAAGCCGCTGTACTACTACCCCCTGCCCAACGGCGTGCTGTTCGGCTCCGAGCCCAAGGCGATCCTGGCCAACCCGCTGGCCCCGCCCGTGGTCGACCTCGACGGCCTGCGCCAGCTCCTCAGCATGGCCACCGTCCGGCAGCGGTCGGTCTACAAGGGCCTGTGCGAGCTGCCGCCCGGCCACCTCCTGCGCGTGGGCCGGCAGGGCGCGCGGCTGCGCCGGTACTGGTCGCTGGAGGGCCGCGAGCACACCGACGACCTCGACACGACCGTGCGCACGGTCCGCGAGCTGCTCGACGACATCGTCGGCCGGCAGCTCATCTCCGACGTGCCGCTCTGCACGCTGCTCTCCGGTGGCCTCGACTCCAGCGTCGTCACCGCGCTGGCCAGGACGCACGGCCCGATCCGCTCCTTCGCCGTGGACTACGCCGGTTACGCCGAGCACTTCCGGGCCGACGAGTACCGCGGCGACCCCGACCGGCCGTTCGTGCGGATGCTGGCCGAGCACGTCGGCTCCGAGCACACCGACATCGTCCTCGGGCCGGCGGAGCTGGCCGACCCCGGGCTGCGGGCCTCGGTCGTGCGCGCCTGGGACGCGCCGAGCTTCCTGGGCGACATGAACTCCTCCCTCTACATGCTGTTCCGCGCCATCCGCGAGCATTCGACCGTGGCGCTGTCCGGCGAGTCCGCCGACGAGATCTTCGGCGGGTACGCCTGGTTCCACCTGCCGCAGACGGTCGAGGCCGACACCTTCCCGTGGCTGGCGATGGTGATGCGCGAGCAGCAGCCGACCGACATGCTCGACAAGTCGCTGATCCGGCAGCTCGACCTGGACGCCTACACCGCCGACGGCTACCGTACGGCGCTGGCCGAGGTGCCCCACGTGGCCGGGCAGGACGCCCGCGAGCGGCGCATGCGCGAGATCTGCTACCTGCACCTGACCCGCTTCCTGCCCTTCCTGCTCGACCGCAAGGACCGGATGAGCATGGCCGTCGGGCTGGAGGTGCGCGTGCCGTTCTGCGACCACCGGCTGGTCGAGTACGTGTTCAACACGCCCTGGTCGATGAAGACGTTCGACGGCAGGGAGAAGAGCCTGCTGCGGGCGGCCGGGGCCGACCTGCTGCCCGAGCCGATCGTGCGCCGGGTCAAGGCCCCGTACCCGGTGACCCAGGACGTCGGCTACGAGCAGGCGCTCCGGGACGCGCTGCGCGAGCTGGCCGCCGACCAGGACGCCCCGGTGCTGCAACTGCTCGACGCCGACGCCGTCCGCGAGGCCGCCTTCGCGCCGGCCGAGAAGGTGACGACCACGATGAGCAGGTACGGCCTGGAGCTGGCGCTCGATCTGAACGTCTGGCTGACCACCTACGGCGTACGCCTGGAGCTGTAGCGGGCACACTGGGCGGATGACGTCCACTGATCATCTGCCGGCCACGCCGTTCGAGGAACAGTTGTGGGCGGCCCACCAGGACGGGCGGACCGCCCTGTGCCTGGGCCTGCTCCGCGACGCCGACCTGGCGTTGCCCATCACCGCCGCCGCGGCGGCCGGGACCGAGCCGCCCGCCTGGGCGACGGCCACGGACTCCGGCCGTACGTGGGTGCTTGCCTTCACCTCGGTCGAGGCGATGGTGACCGCGACCGGCGGCCTGGCCACGCACTGCCGGATCGTCTCGCCCGCCGAGCTGGCGGCCGGCTGGCCGGACCCGCGATGGGGGCTGGCGATCAACCCGGGCCTCGCGGCCTCGTTCCTGCTGGAGCCGGGGACGCTGGCCAGGCTGGCGGTGCCCACGCTCGTCCAGGACCTGCGGCTCGCACCCGGGTCGGGGGTGCCGGTGGTGCAGAAGCTGCTGTCCCCCGCCGACATCGGCGTCCTGCTGGCGACGGCCGAGCCGCGCGTCTCGGGCTACTGCCACCACGCCCTCGACGTCTCGCACATCGCCACGCCCACGGTGCTGGCCGACGCGCTGGGGCAGCGCGACATGCTGACCGAGAGCGGCTCGCTGAACATCCTGCGCTGGCATCCCGTCGGTCTCGACCTCTACCGCACCCCGTACGGCGGGCTCGACGAGGAGGGCCGGGACGCGGTCGCCGGCTGGGTGGTCGAGGAGCCGCCGTTCGTGGGCATGGGCCTGGTGCCCAACGTCGACCAGGTGATCCGCGAGTACAAGGTGTACGGCGTCGGCCTGCCGCACGGCGCGGAGATCTGGGAGCTCACCCATCAGGGCACCGAGCACCGGCGCGCCCTCTACCACGGCGACCTGCGGCGATGGCTGCTCATCGGCCGGAAGGCGGCGGCATGAGCCGGCACTTCTACCGCGCCCACTGGCGGGGCGCCGACTACGTGGCCAGCCCCGAGCCGCACCCCCTTGAGCTGTGGGTGCGCCTGCGCACCACCGGCCCGGCCGACGGCTTCGAGGAGGTCGAGCCCGGCTGCCACGTCCGCACGGTGCCGGTCACCGAGTGCGCGTCCCTGCAGTTCGTCACCACGGAGTGCACCTGGCGGGGCGAGCGGTTCCAGGTGCACGACGAGCGGGACGGCCTGCTCCTGCTCGAATACCTGGGCGGCTCCGCGCCCGCCGCGCTCGCGCTGGGGCTGGAGCGCGTCGAGCGGGGGGTGTACCGGGCCTGGGCCCCGCGGACGGAGATCACGGAGCTCCGTGAGGAAATTGTGGCGATAGGTCCACAGGATGGGCCTTTTTGAAGATTGACTCTTGTCTCCTGTTGTTCATGTGACAGAAACTGACCTGAAAGGTGCATGTGACGTAAGAAACACGCGGCATGGGGGCGGGGGTGTCATGGATTCTCCTGACGTGGCGGGGATGCGGGCATACGGCGACGAGCTGCGCGACATGTTCCGCCAGATCCAGGACGTGGGCATGGAGCTGCACCAGCAGGCCAAGGCCGTCCAGGTGACCGAGACCTCGCGGGACGGCCTGGTGTCGGTGACCGTCGGCTCGCGCGGCGAGCTGATCCGGCTCGACCTCGACCCCCGCATCTACCGCCGCCCCGACGCCCGGCAGCTCGCCGACACCATCGCCGAGACCACCCGGCTGGCCGCCGAGCGCGCCCAGGAGCGCGTCACCGAGATCTTCGAGCCGGTGATCCCGCGCGAGGACTTCGAGGCGCATCTGAGCGGCGACCTCGAAACCGTCATGGCCCGGCTCGCCGACCGCATGGGAGGCGCCCGATGAGGCCCTGGGACGGCACCCAGATCATCAAGCCCGTCGTGGACTCGGGCATCTCCCAGTGGACCACCGTGGCCGAGGACTGGGAGAAGGAGTCCGCGCGGCTGGTCGCCGCGGTCGTCGAGGCGCTGGCCGCCGCCCCCTGGGGCAACGGCGCCGAGGGCCAGGCGTTCAAGGACTCCCATTTCCGCGACGACGGCCCCAACCGCATGCTCAACCAGTGCGTCGAGCTGTCCAAGCAGATGATCGACGCGAGCGCCAGGCTGCGCGCGAGCATCGACAACACCCTCGGCGTGGACGCCGCCATCGAGCAAGACCTCAAAGCGCGAGAGGTCTGACGCGTGACGCACAGCGCCACCGGTCCCCAGGGGCCGACTTCCCACGGTTCGTCGGGTGTGCCCACCGTCCAGCCCCCGGTCCGCATC
The DNA here is from genome assembly GCF_044465525.1 of Nonomuraea sp. NPDC049646. NCBI lineage: Bacteria > Bacillati > Actinomycetota > Actinomycetes > Streptosporangiales > Streptosporangiaceae > Nonomuraea > Nonomuraea sp. NPDC049646. Next base: position 133,278 of record NZ_JBITLU010000022.1, read on the forward strand.
GACCGGGACGTGGAGCCGGTCTGGGAGACCGAGGTGCTGCCCGACTGGGTGACCAACTGGTTGATCCCGATGTTGTCGGCCGGTCAGAAGTGGCCGGAGGCGAGCGAGAGCGGGATGTCCAAGCTCGCCCATGCCTACCACGCGCTCGCCGCCGGGGCGATCGCCACCGCGCCGCGCGCCGGCTCGGCCGTGCGCACCGTGGCGACCGGCTGGTCCTCGCCCGCCAGCGCCGACTTCGTCTCCCGCGCCAAGTACCTGTACGGCCACGGGGCCGGCATGGCGGGCACGGCCGGCAAGTCGCAGGACTACCTGGGCCAGTCGGAGAACTTCGCGGTCGAGACCCAGTACTCCAAGCTGTCCGTCAACGTGGCGTTCTGGGTCACGGTCGTCGCCATCGCCATCGCGCTCTTCGTCGCCTTCTTCAGCGCCGGCGCCTCGACGGCGATCATCGGGCCGTACGCGGCCGCGGGCCGCGCGGCGATCAGCCGGATCCTGGTCCGGCTCGCCATGATCGGCGCCAGGGAGGTGGGCGCCGGCAAGCTGGCCCGGGTGACCGCGCTCAGCGGCGCCACCGGGCGCGGCCTCATCGCCCGGCTGCTCGGCTCCGCGATCGGCAAGGAGCTGGTCGAGGAGATCGGTGAGGAGTTCTTCATCGACGCCGCCGCCCAGTACCAGCAGATCCAGATGGGCACCAGGAAGGAATGGGACTGGAAGAAGTCCCAGGCGGCGATCATCGGCGCCGGCGGCGGCGCGCTCGCCGGCACCGCGCTGTCCGGGCCCATCTCCCGCCTCACCCGGCACATGCCCGGCTTCCCCGGCCGCGCGATGACCACCGGCCTGACCAACACGATCGCCTCCCCGGTCGGCAGCTTCTTCGCCAACGGCCTGGTGTACGGCCAGTGGGACAACCCGTTCACGACCGACTCCATCCTGGGCGGCTTCATGGGCGGCGCGGGGCGTACCGGGTCGATCAGCCCGTTCAACCCCGAGGTGTACACCACGCTGGCCAACCCGGTCACCGCCCTGGCCTCGGCCTACGACAGCGCGGCCCGTACCGACGCGGCCCGCGCGGGTGGCGGCGACCCCAGCGCCGGGGTCGGGAACCCGCCGGCCGGCGGGCCGGCCCCGTCGGGCGGCGGGCCCGTCGTGTCCACCGGGGCGGCGCCCTCCTCCAGCCAGAACGACGACGTCAGGCGCGGCACGCCGGCCACCTCCGCCCCCGACTCCGACGCCGGCCCGCGCCGCGGCTCCACCTCGCGGGACGACCGCCAGAACACCGACCGCGAGCCCCGGGCCGAGACGAACGAGGACTCGACCGACGACACCGCCGACGACGCCGCGGCGAACACCGACACGACGCCGCAGACCCCGGACCCGAAGGCGAAGAGCAGCTCCGCCCCGGCCCCGCAGACCGCCGCCCCTCAGACCCAGGACGACTCCCAGGACGACTCCCGGTCCCAGGACGACTCCCAGGACACCCGGCAGGACGACCAGCGGCGACCGGCCCCCCGGCAGGACGCCCAGCCCGCCCCGGCGGCCCAGCAGGACGCCCAGCCCGACACCCAGCAGAACCCGCAGCAGGACAACCGGCAGGGGCCGACCGCGCAGCAGGGCGACCAGCAGCAGGCGGCCGCCCCGCAGAACGACGACACCCCCGCCACCACGTCGGCCGCCGCCCCCGACGACGCGCCGCCGCCCACGCCCGTCCTGGCGACCGTCCGGGCCCGTAACGCGCTGATGAACTCGCTCGCCGTGGACTTCCCCGGCGCGGTCGTCGGCCCGAACGGCGACCTCCTCATCCCCTACCCCGACGGCACCGTACGGGTGATCCGCGCCGCCACCATGAGACGCGTGCGCGCCGCCCTGGACACCCGCGCCGACGAGGTCACCGACGCCGACGAGCTGCAGGCCGAGGCCACCGCGCTGGTGCTGCTGGCCCAGGAGACGGGCGAGACCCGGCAGCCCGCCACGAGCAGGCCGGGCACGGTCACGTCCAGGCCCGTCCCGGGCACCCGGCACGTCCCCGACGCCCGGCCGGGCACCTCGTTGCAGCCCGACGAGGTCGAGGCGGGCGCCGACGCGCTGCGGACGTCCCACTTCCTCAACCAGGACGTCGAGGACATCACCTGGTCGGCCGACGGCACGCTCGTCGTCCGGACCAGGAACAACGGCACCCACCACTTCCGCCCGGTCATCGGCGAGATGACCGAGGGGCTCATGGGCGAGACCGAGCTCTCGACCGGCGAGGACGCCCAGAACGCCCACGTCGTGCACTTCGCCCCCGGCATGAACCCGAGCCAGGTCTCCCGGGTCTGGCTGCACGAGATCACCGACACCCTGCAGAAGCTCCAGGAGGACACCGCCCCCGAGCGGCGCGGCTTCCTGCGCCGCAAGCCGGCGACCAGCGAGCCCACGCAGGACATGTGCGCCCAGGCCCAGCTCAACGAGCTGGCGTTCCTGGCCGAGCAGTGGCAGGCCGCGCCGACGCCGCAGGAGCAGCGGCTGCTCGCCCTCGACATCGACGGCGTGTCCCGCCAGCTCAGCGATCGCGGCCACACCCCGCCGCTGCCGCCGTGGGCCCCCAAGCCGGGGTCCCGGCCCACGCACGCGCCGCCGCTGCCGCAGGGCCGCCCGGCGCGCGAGGAGCTGCCGGCCGTCATCGACGCGCTCAAGCGGGCCGAGGCGGCGATGCAGGAGCAGATCGACGCCAAGCGGAAGAGCGCCGAGGAGGCCAAGGAGGCGATCCGCAAGTCGCGGCAGGAGGCGCGGAAGGCCGACAGGCAGCACGACCAGGGCCACGCGGAGCGAGCGCGCAAGGCGCGGGCGGAGAGCCGCACCCATCGCGCCACCCGGGAACGGCACACCAGGATCGCCGACGCGTACGAGGTCGCGCTGCGCGAGGCGACCCGGACCCGGAAGACGTACGAGCAGCTGCTCACGGCGTTGAACGAGATCGAGAACCCGAGCGCGCCCGCCGGGCCGGTCGGCATGCGGCCCGTCGCCGAGCGGCTGGCCAACCAGGTCCTGCGGCAGCACGCCGCGTACCTGGACGCGCTGGCCGCCGCGTTGCCCCAGGAGATCAACCTGGCCGCGGCCCAGCCGACGGGCCGGCTGGCCCACGTGTCCGCCCTCACCACCGCCGTCAACGACCTGCTGGCCGACAACGGCATCGGCCACAGGTTCACGACGCACGAGCTGGAGAGGGCGATCCGGGCGGACTTCCACAAGGCCGTCTCCGCCGACGGCCTCGTCGTGCAGGTGGGGCAGCACGGCAAGGCGGCCGAGGTGCGCATCAAGCTGACGCTCGCCGACCTGGTCGAGGTGCTCGATCCGGCCATCAAGGGGTCGGAGATGATGGTGGGCCTGTTCCACCAGGCCGGCCGTACGGCCTCGGTCACCCAGGCGGGCAGCGGCGGGCTGTCGATGGGCTTCGACACCAGCGTCCTGGCCCAGTTCCTGCCCGAGGACACCGCGACGCGGATGATGACCGAGCTGTTGGGCGTCGGCATCGGCGCCTCGATCGGGCGCAACTGGTCGAACGGCGGCGGAGCCGGCATGTTCGCCCAGACGGGCTCGGTCACCGACAACCGGAGCGAGTCGCTGCTGTTCGACGCCGCCGCCACCTGGACGGCCGAGATCCGCACCGGCCAGGAGGAGAACTGGCGGGGCACCGTCACGGTCGACTCCGGCGCTCCCGGTGACTCTTCGAGCCAGCGGTTGTGGTTCTCGCACTCCGCCACCGACCAGCCGCCGCGCAGGCTGGAGTGGATCGACAGGGCCAAGCGCCGCAAGGAGATGCCCAACGTCGTCGTCCAGAGCATGAGCGACCTGGAAGGCGCCGTCGACATGCTCGCGGACGTGCTCGGCGGCGACTACGCCGAGATCGGCACCTCGGCCCGCGACGCGCTGCGCGGGTTCGTCACCCACAACCTGCCCCACAGCCTGCGGACCGCGGTCAACGAGGGGCTGGAGCGCGTCTTCACCAAGAACGGCGAGCCGCAGGTCCGGGTACGCGCCGAGAGCCGGGTCGTGGTGGAGCTCTCCGAGCCGGTCGGCGGCTCGACCTCCGAGGAGTGGGAGGAGGAGGTGCTGGTCGACTTCGTCGCGACACCCGCGAGCGCGTCCTCGGGCGCCTCGCTCGAAGGCAGCGCCTCGGCCGGGTTCAACGCCCCCGGGCTGGCGGCCGTGGATCTCGGCGGGTACCAGCCCAAGATCGGCCCCAAGGCCAACGGGGCGAGAGGGGCGTCGCGGTCGTACTCGGCCACGGCCAACAAGCAGGCGATCCACCCCAGCGTGCGCCGCATGACCCACCCCATGCAGAGCTACCGGCTCGTGGTGGTCACCACGTTCACCGTGGAGCGGTTCGGCGAGCCGCCCGTCACGTTGACGCCGGTGCGCAGCACGGCGCTGGCCGACATGCGCGAGAAGGCCGCCTTCGATTTCGGCCTGCCCGTGGACAGCGCCGCGCTGGTCCGCAAGAACGGACAGCCGGTCACCGACGCCAACGGCGTGCCGGTCCTGCGCGGCGACCCCAACCCCGCCCCGCCGCCCGGCCGCAAGCCGGAGCTGCCCGTATGGCTGGGCGAGGGGCCGGGGAAGATGCGCGGCGCGGGCCCGGCGCTGGTGGAGGAGATCGAGGGGCTGGCGGAATTCCGGGAGAAGGTCCTGGAGGAGCTGGCCAAGCGGGGGGTCATCCCCAAGGTCGTGAACGGCGTGCCGGAGTACGCCACCAACGATCTCGCCCGCGCCAGCCAGATCCTCAACCGGCAGGAGCTCATGGAGCAACTGTCGGAGCAGCGGATCCGCGCCGCCTACGACTCCCTGGCTCAGGACGGCATCGTCCTCGACCTGACGCTGCACGGTCTCAACGCCGCCCCCGAGCACTACATGCTGCACCTGTCGCTGCAGCAGGACTTCGACGACGTGACCTACGTCGGGCACACCGACACCCAGACGGTGGTCAACCTCGACATCGGCTCCGACACCTCGGCCCGCGGCATCAGCAGGTCCAGGACGTACAGCGGCGGCGCGTCGGTCAGCGAGAGCGACGGCCCGAACAAGGGTCAGGACGGCCTCACGCACGAGGTCGGCGTCAACGGCGGCGGCAACCGCACCCGTACGGCGGGCTCCAGCGCCGGCGGCACGACCAACATCGTGACCCTGGAGGAGAGCAGCGGCCCGGTCGCGATCTTGAAGCTGGGCCACCGCATGACCGCCGACCTGCTGCACAACGGCACGACGACGACGATCGCGACCACCGAGGGCTCGGCCCGGCTCGTCTTCGCCGCCGACCTGCTCCCGTCGACGAAGGAGACGCCGCCCACGCCGATCGGGCGGATGACCCCGAAGCTCAGGTCCATCGCACAGGTGCTGCACGTGGACGTGGGCCGTCCCCTGGACGCGGCCCGCCAGGTGCTGCCACGCGGCACGACCGCCGACTCCGTGGCCCTCCAGCACCTCATGACGTTCCTGAACGTGCGCAACCTGGTCGCCCATCCGAAGCTGCTGAACCGACCGTTCACCACGGACGGCGCGATCCGGCCGAACGGCGGCCCCACGCGCTCGTCGCTGTCGGTGTCCGGCGAGATCGGCGAGACCGAGGTGCTGGGCCTCTTCGACCCCGTCACCGGCAAGATCAAATTCGGGCTCGGCAGCGCGGGGATCTCGTGGGGCGGCTCGTCCGGTTTGTCCGCGGGGATGTCGACGAGCGCCTCCGACCTCGACGACGGCGGCACGACCAGCGACGGCGGCTCGCTCTCGCTGCCCTCCCGGTCCGGCGGCACGTCCGAGTCCACCTCGCTCCTGGACATCTGGGGCAGCGAGGAACTGGTGATCAAGTATGGCCGCCACTACATGCTGCGCAGCACCGTCGATCTCACCCTCACCGGCTCCGAGAGCGCCGAGCACGGGGTGCCGACCGGCGAGCGCATCCCCGTCAGCGGGCCCAGGACGCAGACCGTCTCCGGCACCGCGCTGTTCGCCGTCGCCGAGGACGACGCGCTGCTGATGTACGGGGAAGGCGACCTCGACCTGCCGCTCCACCTGGTCGGCGACGCGGTCGAGCGGTTCCTCAACGGCAGCCTGGCCCTCGACCGGAGCATCGCGGTCCCGCTGGTGCAGCGCTACGTCAAGGACATGGCGCAGTCGGGGGTCACCAACGAGTACACCGAGCGCCATACCCCGCAGGCCCTGCTGACCAAGCTCAAGGAGGTCGCCGGGCTCGGCTCCCCCGCCCCGGGAAGCCCGCAGGAGAAGCTCGACCAGGCCCTGGACGACGCCGCCCAGCAGCTCGAACGCTCCAGGGACGTGGTGCTCGCACCGCCGTACGACCAGTCGGTGGGCGCGAGCGCGACCGAGTCGCTGACCCTGACGGACGAGAACGGCAACCCGGTCGACGTGATCGACGCGGTCCGGAGCGCCGTGCAGGACGCCGTGCCCGGGGCGCTGGAGGAGAGCACCACCCTCGGCGAAGAGCTGAACGTCGACTTCTCCGAGGACGCCGCGGTGATCCACGTCACCGACATGTGGTCGTCGCGGGGCTTCGAACGCAGCTACCACGTCCAGCAGGGCGCGCAGGTGACGCAGGCCGAGGAGGTGACGGTCAGGGTACGCCTGGAACCCGTCGGCGACCCGCGCACGGCCAGGCTCCTCAGCCAGACGTCGCAGGCCGGTCTGATCGTCCAGCACTACCGGTACACCGACCAGACGCATTCGGAGTCGTACAACGGGTCCTATTCGGCCGGCCTGGATTCGAGCACCGGCGATCCGGCCGGCGGCCAGGGCGGCGGCCTGTCCACCGACCGCGGACGCGGGTACTCCGGCTCCACCAACCACCAGAACACGCGGTTGCAGCGGATCGGCCTGTTCAACGGGCTGACCCAGGTGGAGCAGCAGATGCGGGTCGTCATCGAGGTGGAGCGCCGTCCCGTACGGGGAGGCAGGATCCCGGCCGGCGCCAAGAAGACCGCCGACAGGCTCCGGCGCAGGCCGCGCGCCACGCCGCCGGTCGTCTACAACGCCACGCTGGTGCGGCGCGTCCCGACCGGCATGACCAGGCCTGTCGCCGAGGATCCGGGGCCGGTCGTCAGGAACACCGACCCCCGGCAGGCCGAGCTGCACCCCGGCTTCTTCACGCAGGCGTTGCGGGAGGACCCGGCCAAGCCCAGCCTGTACGAGGTCGTCACCGCCCAGCTCACCAAGATGCTGGGCGCGGCGGCGGTCCAGGAACGCCGTCCCGAGCTGATCAGGCGGCTGGCGCCGTCGGCGCTGCTGACCGCGTTCGAACGGATGACGGACCCCGCCGGCGAGCCGCTCGTCCCGGTGTCCAGGCAGAAGTTCAAGGACCAGGGCGCGACGGTCACCGTCCACGCCCGCACGTCCGACCTGACGATCGTGGCCGGGCCGTACGACGGGGAGAAGGGGCAGGTCGACCGGCAGGCCGACGCCCAGAACGTGACCGTCTCCCGCGGGCACACGACCCCGGTGGGCTGGGGCGTCAAGGGGTCGGACAAGTCGACCGGGGTGAACGGCGGCGTCAAGGGCGGCGAGCAGACGTCCGAGAACGTCAGCGACCACCACGGGGCGCGCCGCGAGCGCAGCATGTTCGAGAAGGGCAAGCTCTACACCGTACGTCTGCGGGTGGACTACGACCTCGACTTCCAGTACATGGCGCGGCTGCGCGACGGCAACGAGCACCCGGTCGGCGACCCCGTGCACCTGCCGGGCGCATCGACCGGCGAGGTGGACGTGGTCATGTTCGGGGAGGAGATCGAGGAGCTGCGCGAGCGCATGGCGGCGGGCGTACGGCTCGGGCCGCCGCGCCCCGGCGGCCCGCCGCCCGCGACGTTCACCTTCGTGCCCGCCTCCGACAACCAGAACCCGATCCAGACCCTCCAGGAGGCCCGCCTGGCCGCCCGCGACCGCGGCGAGGTGGCCAGGGTGGCGGTCCGGGAGGCCGACGGCCTGCACCGCTACCGCGTCCTGCCGGACGGCTCCGTGTACAGCGAGACGGCCGACGGCGGCTACGCCGACGCGTTCGCGGGCCTGGCGCCCGACCTGCTGGACGCGGCCGCCGGCGCCGGGCTGAACCTGCGCGACGTCTACATGAACCCGAGCACGGAGGGCACATTCACCGAGCAGGTCCAGGCCGCGCTCGCCGCCCTCGACGCCCTCCCCGCGCCCGCCCCGCCGCCCGCCTGGCCCGCCCCCGCCCCCGCCCCCGCCGCTGCCGCCGAGCACACGAACCCGGTGGGCGGCAGCGTGGCGCAGGGCGTGACGCCGGCCGCCGGGATGCCGTCCCCCGCGATCGAGAACACGCCGTTCAGCAGGTCGGCCCGCCCCGAAGGGGTTCCCGACCTGAGCCTGGACGAGCTGCGCGGCCAGCCCCTGTCCGCCGTCGACCTCGGCGGCGCCGCCGCCCACGTGGGCTGGACCGGGGGCGACGTCCTGACCGTCCAGGTGCCCGGCGCGCCTGACCAGCACGTCCGCGTGGAGGTCGGGGAGCCGGGCGAGGGCCTGAACGCGGTCACCGTGCCGCGCGCGGGCACCGCCGAGGAGCCGCACCTGCTGCGGATCTGGGGGCGCGTGCACCCGGACCTGGTGTCGTCGGTCCTGGTCCACGACCTCTCGCACGTCGTCCAGACGGCGACCGCGGCGGCCGCCGGCATGCCGCAGGGCGTGCTCAGGACGTCGCCGCAGGGCGAGCAGACCGAGGGCACCGACCTGTGCCTGCTCCCCCGCATGGACGAGCACGCCCACCTGTCCGACAAGTGGCACGCCACCACCGACCCGGCCCGGCGCGAGCGCCTGGCGGCGGCGATCGACGCCGTCGCCGAGGACATCCGCCGGCGCGGCCACACCCCGCCGGCCCCGCCGTGGGGCACCGGGCCGCGCGCGCCGGTCGCCGCCGAGCCGCAGAGCCGGATCGCCCGCCTGCTCAGCGGCGGCTCAGCAACCGGCCTGGACACCTCGCCGCCCGGCCTGGGCAAGCTGGCCGAGATCGCCGGCGTGCCCGCCATCACGCCGGGCGCCGTCAACGGCGCGACCCCGCACGCGGGGCCGGCGGACACGTTCACGGTGACCGCCCCCGGCGGCGAGTTCACGCTGACGCTGGCCGAGGCCGCGCCCGGCGCGACCGGGGTGACCGTCGAGTCGAGCGCTCCCGGCCACCTGACGCTGCGGGTGCCCGCCGACGCCGGCTCCCGGGCCGCGACGGCCGTGGCCGAGCACGTCGCGGCCCATGCCGCCACGCTCGCGGGCGACCCGGCCACCGGCCGTCCGGCGCAGAACCGTCCCGCCGAGGGCGGGCGGCCCGGACCGGCCGAGGCGGCGGCGCTGGCCCGGCTGCGCGGGCTGGCGCGGGCGGTCGCCGAGGCGGGCCCGACCCGCTCGCGCGCCGAACGGGCGGCGCTCCAGGAGGAGGCCCGGCGGCTGGGGCTGACCGGCGACCACCAGGGCGCGCCGTCCAGGCTGGCGGAGCTGTCCCGCTCGGGCGACCTCACGCCCGCGCACGTCACGGCGATCCGCGGCCACGCGACGCTCCCCGAGACGGCCGCCGCCGGAGCCGTCGCACGGGCCGCCGCCCTCATGGGCGGGCGCGCCGTGATCCACGGCCCCGGCCTGCTCGACATCGTGCTGCCCGGCCGGGCGCCCATCACCGTGGACGTCCGGCGGCCCGGATCCGGCGAGCCCGACCCCGGCGTGCTGACCTTCGACGTGGACCCGGCCCGCACGGTCGGCGCGAACGAGCGGGCCGCCGCAGGGACGGCCGCCGCCGCCGTCGCCCGCGCGCTGGGCCTGCCGCCCGCCGACAGCCAGGAGCTGGCCGAGCTGCACGAGGCCGTGCGCCAGGCCCGCGTGGCCAACACCAGGCAGCGTCCGGGCCGCCTCGGCGTGCTGTTCGACCTGGTCACCGAGGCCCGCCCGGAGATCCTGCGGCTGCTCCCGCCGCAGGTGGCCACCGAGCTGGCCACCCTGGCGGACGGCCGCCGCCCCCGCGACCTGCCCGCCCTGCTGGACCGGATCCGCGTGCTGGCGAACGCGACCGGCTGGCACCGGCCCGAGGCGGAGTGCGTGTGCCCGGACGACGGCCCGTGCGTGTGCGGCCTCCGGCTGAACGACACCCCGCCGGTGACGCCGGATCCCGAGGCGGTGGCGGTGTGACAGGCGGGACGTCGGGCATCATGAGAACCCCGAGGAGAGGACGGCTATGACTTTCGCGGTGGCGCGGACGAGGGACGAGGCGCATCTCTACCTCGACCTCAACCCCTGCGCCTGCGGGTCCACCGACACGACCTGGCGCAACGGGCTGGTCGACGTCGAGGGCGAGCTGGTCAACCGCTACTTCGGCTCGTGCGAGGAGTGCGGCACGCCGCGCGAGTTCGTGTTCGGGCTGCCGGAGCGTCCGGTGATGCCCGCCGGGTTCCCGACGTTCGGCGGCCCCGAGCCGTCGGAGCTGCTCGACGCGGGCGAGTGGTTGTGGGTGGCCGACCTGACGGCGAGCGACGTGCCGGTGGCCGACCGGGCCGAGGCCCTGCGCACGCTGAGGATCGCCGCCGCGGCGGTGGAGGAGGTCGTCAAGTTCGTGCCGGCGGGCGCGGACGCGGTTCCCGACGACGGGTTCTGGTCCGAACGCGGGCAGGGGGTGCGGGCGGCCGAGCCCGGCAGGTTCCAGCTCGACCGGCTGCTGGTCGTCCGCGACACCTACCAGTCGCTGGCGGGTGAGTATGCCTGAGCAGGGTCTGGGCCGCTCGCTCGTCGAGGCGTACGTCTACATCGACCTGGTGGCCCACTCCGGCACGCCGGGCGCCTCGCGCGGCGCCACCGTCACCCAGGACGCCGAGAGCCTGCGGGTGCGGCTCGGCGACGTGGAGGTCGAGGTCCCCGTCGAGGCCGAGCGCGGGGCCAGGGAGACCGGCGCGACGTTCGGCACCGGCCTGTCGGAGCTGCTCGACCCCGGCCAGTGGGTGCTGATCGCCACCACGTACGCGAGCCGCGCCCTGGAGGAGGGCCTGTTCTACGCCGCCGGCCCGGCCTCCCCCGAGCAGTACGACGCCGTGGCGACCGGCTGGCGCTTCGCCGCCGACGCCTTGGCCGAGGCGCTGAAGTTCTTCCCGCCGGGGGCCGCCGAGCTGCCGCCCGACGCCTTCTGGAGCGACCTGGGCAGGACCGTGCGCGAGAGCGAGCCGCAGCGCCTGACCCGGGCGAAGCTGGAGGACGACCTGGCCTTCTACCGCAAGAGCCTCGAAGACTTCGAAAGCCTGCACGCAAGGCCCTGACCGGCAGAGTGCGCCTCCCGGAGGGTAAGGCTCTCATTACCGATTGGCTACTCTACTTTTAGTAGCTGAATAACTACTTTCGGTAATGTCCTGCTCCTCCTCAGGGAAGGCGCGCCATGCCCCAGCACGCCGCGGTCCCGCGGCTCCCGACCGGCCCCACCGGCCTCGGAACCTCCGCGCTCCACCTTCCACCCCCCGCATCGATCCCCGCGCCGGTCCCCGCGCCGCGGCAGCTCCCGGCGCCCGTCCCCTACGTCGAGCGGGAGTGGGGCGACGGCTCCTACCCGCCGCTCTACTGCCCCGAGACGGTCCGCGACGACCCGGCGCTCGGCGCGGAGGTCGACCGGCGGCTCGTGGCGTGGGCCGAGAAGGTGGGCCTGCACGCCGGGCGGATGGACGAGTTCGCCGCCACCGGGTTCGGCCGGCTGGCGATGCTCGCCCACCCCGACAGCGACGACCCCGACCTGCTGCTGATCGCGGCGCAGCTGAACACCGCCTGGTGGGCGGCCGACGACTACTACGCCGACGAGACCGACCTCGGCGCGAGCCCGACGGAGCTGCCGCCGCGCCTGGCGCTCGTCATGTCGGCCATGGACCCGCCCCCGCCCGCCGGCGTGTACACCGAGCAGCTCGAAGCGGCGATCGAGGCCGACCCCGTGCTGGTCGCCCTGCGCTCGGCCACCGGCCACCTGTCCCGCCACGGCACCCCGTCGCAGGTCATGCGGGCCTGCAACACCACCTTCCAGATGTACGTGAGCTGGACCGCCTACGCCGCCTGGCGCTACCTGGAGACCCCGCCGCCCGTCTGGCGCTACCTCGCGGCCCGGCAGCACGACAGCTTCTACACCTCCATGACCCTCATCGACGTCGTCGCCGCCTACGAGCTGCCCGCCAACCTGTTCTACGACCGGCGCTTCCACACCGCGCTCATGCAGGCCGGCACGGCCAGCGTCATCGTCAACGACCTCCACTCGGTCGCGCGGGAGGCGGCCGACGAGCTGCCCGACTCCAACGTCGTCCTGCTCATCGCGGGTGAGGAGAAGTGCTCCGCGCGCGAGGCCACCGAACGCGCCGTCGCGCTGCACAACGACTTCGTCAAAGGCTTCGAGACCAGCCAGCGCGAGCTCGCCGCCGTTCCGTCCGTGGAACTGCAGCGATTCCTGCGCGGCGCCCAGGGCTGGATGGCCGGTTGCCTCGAATGGCACGGCAGCAGCAGCCGCTACCACTCATGACGACCGGCCGCCCCCGGCCGGAAAGGAGCTCTTCCCAGGTGACCGTCAACACCCAGTCCCCCGTCCTCACGAGCCACTACCAGCACTCCGTCGCCAGCTACTGGAACGCCGAGAAGAACCCGGTCAACCTGCGCCTGGGCGACGTCGACGGCCTGTACCACCACCACTACGGCATCGGCGAGGTGAACTGGACGGTACTCGACGGCCCCGAGGACACCCGCGAGGACCGCATCGTCAAGGAGCTCCACCGCCTGGAGACCGCCCAGGCCGACCTGCTGATCAGCCATCTCGGCCCGCTCGAACCCCACCACCGGGTGCTCGACGCCGGCTCCGGCCGCGGCGGCAGCAGCCTCCTGGTCAACATGCGGTACGGCTGCGAGGTCGACGGCGTGTCCATCTCCGAGTCGCAGGTCGCCTTCGCCAACGACCAGGCCAAGAAGCGCGGCGTCGACGACAAGGTGCGCTTCCACTTCCGCAACATGCTGGAGACCGGCTTCGAGACTGGATCGTTCCAGGCGAGCTGGAACAACGAGAGCACCATGTACGTCGAGCTGTCCCTGCTGTTCGCCGAGCACGCCCGGCTGCTGCGCCGGGGCGGCCGGTACGTCTGCGTCACCGGCTGCTACAACGACGCCTACGGCCTGCCGTCCCGGGCGGTCAGCCAGATCAACGCCCACTACATCTGCGACATCCACCCCCGCAGCACGTACTTCGAGCAGATGGCGGCCAACCGGCTGGTCCCGGTCAGCGTCGTCGACCTGACGGCGGCCACGATCCCGTACTGGGAGCTGCGCGCCCGCACCCACCTGGCCACGGGCATCGAGCAGTCCTTCCTCGACGCCTACAAGAACGGCAGCTTCCAGTACCTGCTCATCGCGGCCGACCGCGTCTGATCAACCGGCCACCGCGGCGGCCAGCTCCCACGGGTCGTGGGCCGAGAAGACGCTCACCTGGTCGCCGTGGTCCCGCACCAGCTCCCGCAGCCGGGCCTGGGTGCCGAGCCGCAGGTCGTGATGGACCTCGGAGCGGGTCTGCACGACGTCCATCAGCGGGTGCGGATGCGGGTCCTGCCGGAGCTCGCGGTGGTAGTAGTAGGCGTCGCCGCAGTGCAGGAGCCAGCGGTCCCCGTCGCGGACGGCGACGCCGGTGTGCCCGGCGGTGTGCCCGCCGAGGGGGACCAGCCTGATGTCCTCGGGCAGGCCGTCGAGCTTGATCGAGGCGAAGCCGAACCAGTCGTCGTTCGCCTCCGGGGTGTAGGTGACCCAGTCGGGGCCGTGCGCCCAGTGGGCCGGGCGGTAGCGGTAGCTCGGGGCCTCGGCCAGCGCCGCCTCCAGCTCGGCGGCCAGCAGGTGCACCCGCGCGCCGGGGAAGTCGGGCAGCCCGCCGCAGTGGTCGACGTCGAGGTGGGTGACGATGACGTGGCGCACGTCGTCCGGGCGGTAGCCGAGCCGGGCGACCTGGCGTACGGCGGTCTCCTCCTCGTCCAGTGCGGGCTCGGCCATGGCCACCCAGTCGGCGCCCAGCGTGCCGGCCGGGTCGCGCACGTCGCCGAGCCCGAGCCCGGTCTCGACCAGCACGAGCCCGTCGGCCGGGGTCTCCACCAGCAGGCAGTGGTTCACGGCGGGGGTGGCGGGCGGGCCGTCGTAGGTGGCTTCGATCGTCCGTACGGATCCGCAGTTCAGGTGATGAATCCTCATGGGGACGATCGTCGTACTTGAACCGCGGTTCAAGTCAACTTCAGCCGCCCGCCATCATGTCGCCGAAGGCGCGGGCCGCCGGGCCCGAGGTGAACAGCCGGTCGAGCCGCGCCCTGGCCAGCCGGCGGCGGAACGGCCCGGCCAGCGTCTCGTCGCCGGCCTCGTGGGTCATCTCCGTCATCCAGCGGGAGAACTCCTGGTGCCGCCACACCCGTTCCAGGCAGGTGGCGGAGTAGGCGGCCAGCGGCTCCTCGTCGCCCTCGCGCAGGGCGGCGCGCAGCGCGCGGGCCAGCACGTCGGCGTCGGCCACCGCCAGGTTCATGCCCTTGCCGCCCATGGGCGTGATGATGTGGGCCGCGTCGCCGACCAGGAAGAGCCGGCCGTAGCGCATCGGGTCGACGACGTGGCTGCGCATCTCGACGAACGCCTTCTCCCCGATCGGGCCGTCGGGCAGGCCGTCGTCGGCCAGGCGCAGCCGCAACTGGGCCCAGATCCGCTCGTCGGGCCAGTCGGCGGCGGTGGCGTCGGGGGTGCACTGGAGGTAGAAGCGGCTGGCCCGCGGGCCGCGCGGGAAGTGGGCGGCGAACCCGTGGGCCGTGATCGCCATGAGCGGGTAGCCCGGCGGCGGGACGTCGGCGAGCACCGTCAGCCAGCCGATGCCGTAGTCGTGGGAGTAGGTGGTGAGGGCGTGCGCGGGCACGCCGGCCCGGCTGACGCCGTGATGGCCGTCGCAGCCGGCGACGTAGGAGCAGGCGATCTCGTGGGTGACGCCGCCCGCGTCGCGGTAGGTGACCGCCGGCGCGGGCCCGTCCACGCCGCGCGGGGTCACCTCGGCCGCCTCGAACCGCAGGTCGCCGCCGGATTCAAGGAGCCGTGCCAGCAGCCTGCCGACGAGCACCTGCTGCGGCACGAGCCGGCCCGTCCTGCCCTCGGTGATCGCGGGGACGTCGAGGAAGCGCCGCTCGCCGTCGACGCGGAACTCGAACCTGGTCTCCTGCGGCATGCCCGCCAGGACGGCGTCGGCCAGGCCCCACTCCTCGAAGACGCGGGCGCCGTGGTGGTCGAGGATGCCCGCGCGCTGGCGCTGCTCGACGTAGGGGCGGCTCTGCCGTTCGAGCACCACGCACCCGACGCCGGCCTGGCGGAGCAGGCTCGCCAGGGTCAGCCCGGCCGGACCGGCTCCGATGACGACGACCTCGGTCTGCTCTCGCCTGCTGGTCTCCCCGGACATGGCGGTCCTTTCGCCTCGGTGACGCGCAGTGGTACCCGGCCAGGATGATCACGATGATAGTCCGTGCGGTCACCACCGCACCGGGAGACTGAGCACCCCGTGGACGTCGGTGCCGGCGCGCACCGGCACCTCCTCGGGCGCGACGGCCAGGCGCAGGCCGGGGAAGCGGGTGACGAGCGCGGGCAGTGCCGTGCGCAGCTCCACCCGGGCGAGCTGCTGGCCGAGACACTGGTGGATGCCGTGGCCGAAGGACAGGTGGCCGGTCGCGTCGCGGCGCAGGTCCAGGCGGTCGGGGTCGGCGTACCTGCGGGG
This sequence comes from Nonomuraea sp. NPDC049646, assembly GCF_044465525.1. Classification (NCBI taxonomy): domain Bacteria; kingdom Bacillati; phylum Actinomycetota; class Actinomycetes; order Streptosporangiales; family Streptosporangiaceae; genus Nonomuraea; species Nonomuraea sp. NPDC049646. The sequence goes on from NZ_JBITLU010000022.1 coordinate 149,026, forward strand.
GTCGCGGTTGGCGGCCGACAGGGACACGACGACCGACTCGCCGGCCCTGATCAGCCAGCCGGCCAGCTCGACGTCCTCCAGCGCGGCCCGTACGACGGTGTGGGCGATGGTGAGGTGGCGCAGCAGCTCCTCCACGGCCCGGGGCGCCCGCTCCGGCTCCGCCCGCAGCACGTCGAGCTGGGCGGGGTCGCTGAGCAGCGCGTACGTGCCGAGCGCGAGCATGTTGGCGGTGGTGTCGAGCCCGGCGGCCAGCAGGAAGGTGCCGACGCCGGCCAGCTCCTCGTCGGTGAGGTCGGTGGCGGTCAGGTCGCCGAGCAGGTCGTCGGCGGGTTCGTCGCGCTTGGCCTGGACCAGGCCGTCGATGTACCGCTGGAGCTCGCCGTAGGCGGCGAACTGCTCCTGCTCGTCGGTGTCCACCCCGGTCAGCGCGGCGGCGTGGTGCTGGAAGTTGTCGCGGTCGGCGTACGGGACGCCCAGCAGCTCGCAGATCATCAGCGCGGGGATGGGCTGGGCGAAGACGCGTACCAGGTCGGCGGGCGGGCCGAGGCGTTCCATGGCGTCCAGGTGGTCGGCGGTGATCTGGCGTACGCGTTCGGTGAGCAGGTTCATCCTGCGGACGGTGAACCTGCCGGTGAGCAGCCTGCGGTAGCGGGTGTGCTCGGGGGCGTCGAGGCCGGTGAGGTCGCCGGGCGGGGCGGCCGGCAGCGGGCCCATCGCGGCCGTCGGGTGGTGCAGGAACTCGTAGCGGGAGCTGAACCGCCGGTCCGCCAGCACCGCCCTGACCTCGGCGTGGCCGGTCACCAGCCAGCCGCGGTGGCCGTCGGGGAAGGCCAGCGGGGTGACGGGCGCCTGCTCGCGCAGCTCCGCCAGGCCCGCGGGCGGGTCGAAGGGGCAGCCCGCGGAGCGGGTGACGGGAAGCGTGACGGGGGCGTCGTTCATGAGGATCTTCCTTTCAGTGGGTCGCGGTGAGGGACGGTTCCTGGGCCGGCTCGCGTTCGCCGCGCATCACGACCAGCGCCAGGACGGCGGCGGCGACCACCCCGGCCGCGCTGATCCCGAAGGCGGCCGACATGGCCGAGGTGAACGCCTCGCGGGCCGCCTGGGCCAGACCGGCGTCGCCGAGCGCGAGCGCGTCGCCGATCGAGCGCCGGGCCGCCTCGGGCGCGCCCGCCGGCATCCCCCGCGTGTAGGCCCCGGCCAGGACGCTGCCGAGGACGGCCACGCCGAGCGCCGCGCCCGCCTGCTGGATGGTGTCGTTGAGCGCCGAGCCGACGCCGGCGTGCTCGGGCGGGATGGTGCCCATCAGCGCGGCGATGGCCGCGGGCATCGCCAGACCGCCGCCCGCGCCCATCACGAACAGGGCCGTGCCGGTGAGGAGGATGCCGCTGCCGGCGGAGACCGTGGCGAGCAGGCCGAACCCGGCGGCGCAGACGAGCAGCCCGGTGACGATCATGGGACGGTTGCCGAGCCGGGCGCCGAGGCTCGCGCCCAGACCGTTGAACAGCAGCGAGGCGACCGCCATCGGCAGGAACGCCAGCCCGGCCGCGGTGGGCGTGTAGCCGAGCACGTACTGCAGGTACTGGGTGAGCACCAGCAGCAGCCCGCCGTTGCCGATCTGGACGAGGGTCAGGGAGAAGCTGCCGCCGCTGAACGTGCGGTCGCGGAACAGGGCGAGCGGGACCATCGGATGCGGCGTGCGCAGCTCCCAGATCACGAAGCCGGCCAGGGAGAGCACGGTGAGGGCCAGGGCCGGCCAGGACACGCCGTGCGGCAGCTCGATGATCGTCCACACCAGGGCGGACATGCCGGTCGCCGACAGGATCACGCCCAGCGGGTCGGGCTTCGTCCAGGGGCCCTTCGACTCGGGCATGAGCAGCAGTGAGGCGACGATGGCCAGCAGCGCGACCGGCACGTTGATCAGGAACACCGCGCCCCACCAGAACCAGGCGATCAGCGCGCCGCCCAGGACCGGGCCGCCGATCATGCCGATCATGGCCACCGCGCTCCAGACGGCCATCGCCTTGCGGCGCTCGGCCTCGTCGAACACGGTGATCAGGATCGACAGCGTGCTCGGCATGATCAGTGCGCCGCCGACGCCCATCGCGGCGCGGGCCGCCACGAGCTGCGCCGGATCGGCGGCGTAGGCGGCCAGCAGGGACGCGGCGCCGAAGAGGGCCAGACCGATGATCATCACCCGGCGCCGGCCGTAGCGGTCGGACAGGCTGCCCGCGGTCAGCAGCAGGCCGGCGAAGACCAGGATGTAGGAGTCGAGGATCCATTGCAGGTCCTGGGCGTCGGCGCCCAGGTCGGCCGCCAGGGGCGGGACCGCCACCGTCAGCACCATGTTGTCCACGACCAGCACCAATGCGCTGAGGCACAACACCACCAGGATCCACCAGCGGCGGTTCATGGGTCTCTCCCCTTCGACTTGCGTACGTCGCTCTCGGAATGCGCACACTGTACGCATACGAAAGAGATGTACGCAAGCAGGTGTTCGCTGATGCGTACAGCGTGCGCTAGGGTCGGGTCATGCCAGCATCGCAGCCTCCTGTCCCCTCGGTCTGGGTCCGTCAGCGCCGGCAGCGGGAGCGGCCCGCGCTCAGCCTCGGCCGGATCGTGTCCGAGGCCGTCGCGCTGCTCGACGAGGAGGGGCTGGAGGCGCTGAGCATGCGCAGCCTCGGCACCCGGCTCGACGCGGGCGCGACCTCCCTCTACCGCCACGTCGCCAACAAGGACGAGCTGATCGAGCTGGTCGTCGACGAGGTCTACGGCGAGCTGCGGGTGCCGTCGGTCGAGGAGGCGGGCGGCTGGCGCGACGGGCTCGCCGGGTCGGCCCACAGCCTGCGGTCGGTGATCCTGCGCCACCCGTGGATGGGGTCCGTGCTCGGCCAGGTCGGGCTCACCAACCTGGGGCCCAACGTGATGCGGCGCTCGGAGGACCTGCTGGCGCTGGCGCACTCGGCCGGGTTCGTCCCCGGCGAGGCCGACCGGGCGGTCAACACCGTGCTGGCGTACGTGGTCGGCGTGGCCATCAGCGAGGCGGCCTACCTGTCGACGCTGGCCCGCAGCGGCCGTACCGAGCAGGAGTGGATCGACGCCGTCCGGCCGATCACCGAGCAGGCCTTCGAGGACCACCCGTGGATGCGGGCGGAGTACGAGGCCAAGGGGTTCGACGACCCGGAGCGCGTCCGGGAGGAGGACTTCCGCTACGGCCTCGACCGGGTGCTCGACGGCCTGCAGGCCCGGCTCGACTCGTCGGCCGGCTGACCCGCGCCGGGCGTCCGGGCGTGAGAGCCTCGGCGTCATGGAAATCTGGATCAACCCCGGCTGCTCCAAGTGCCGTTCGGCCCTGTCGATCCTCGACGCCGAGTCGGCCGACTACAAGGTCCGCCGCTACCTGGAGGACCCGCCGTCGCCGGACGAGCTGCGCGCCGTCCTGGCGCGGCTCGGGCTGGAGCCGTGGGACATCACCCGTACGGGCGAGCCTGTCGCGGCCGAGCTGGGCCTCGACGCCTGGCCGCGCGACCTGGACGCCCGCGAGCGCTGGATCGCCGCGCTGTCGGCGCACCCGATCCTGATCCAGCGGCCGATCATCACCGCCGACGACGGGCGCACCGTGATCGGCCGCACCGAGGAGGCCGTGCGCGGCACGCTGCCCGGCCAGGACGCCGTGCGCGGCACGCTGCCCGGGTGAGCGGCGGGCCCGGCGGTCAGTCGTTCATGCGGCCCTCCTGCTGGCCGAGGCGCTCGGGCCCGGACATGCTGGAGCCACCGGCCGGCACGTCGACGCTGCCCGGCGAGTAGTAGCGGCGCAGCCACTCGGCCAGTCCGTCGAGGCCGGGCAGCAGCACCCGCTCGGTGATCCCGGCCTGGTCGAGCCGCCGCCGGATCTCGACCTTGACCCCGGCCGGGATCGACCAGCCGCGCCACAGCCCGGGATGCTCGGCCAGCCAGTCGTCGAGCTGGTACGTCGCCCCCGACATCGCCGACAGCACCGACGACTGGTTGACCATGCGCTCGTCCAGCGACGGCGGCTCGAAGAAGGCGACGAACGGCCGGTCGCGGCCGAGCGCGTCGAAGCCGGCCAGACCGGCGGCGCGTTCGGCGAGCATCTCGGTGCTGAACAGCAGCGCGCCCTCGCCGTCGAGCACCTCGCGCAGCGGCCTGGGCAGCAGGCGGTGCGCGCCCGCGCAGTCGACGGCCAGCAGCACGGCGTCGTCGCCGGGCCAGGACGCGGTGGCGAAGTGCAGCGCGACCAGTGGGGAGAACGTCCAGTCCAGGAGGCGGGTGGGCAGGCCGTGGTGCTGGCCGAGAGCCAGCCAGTCCCAGACAGAAGGGCCAGGGGCGGCCCTGTGCGCATATTTTCTGAAATTTCGTATCAAGTGGGTTTCTAGGGTGGCGTAGTCGCCCGCCAGCCGCGCCAGGCTGTGCACGTGCGAGTACGTGCTCTTCGCCAGGCCACGGAAGACCAGCGTCGAGTGCGCGTGGGCCGGGCCTTCGGTGTGGCCGGCCGCGCTGATCGCGTCGTCCAGCTCGCGCCAGGACGACACCGTCACCATCCCCATGCGCCTCCGGTGCCCCTGGCCGCCCCTGTCACACCTGCCGTCGAGCCCTTGAGGTGGAGTGGACTCCAGGACCTAAAGTCGCGGACTATGACAATGCGCTACCGCGTACTCGGCGGCACCGGCATCGAGGTGAGCGTCCACTGCCTCGGGACGATGATGTTCGGCGCCGTCGGCAACCCCGACCACGACGACTGCGCCCGCATCGTCCACGCCGCCCTCGACCAGGGCGTCAACTTCGTGGACACGGCGGACATGTACTCCGCGGGCGAGTCCGAGGAGATCGTCGGCAAGGCGCTGAAGGGCCGCCGCGACGACGTCGTGCTGGCCACCAAGGTGCACTTCCGGATGGGCGAGGGGCCGAACAGGTCCGGGAACTCGCGCTTGTGGATCATGAAGGAGGTCGAGCAGAGCCTCCGGCGGCTCGGCACCGACTGGATCGATCTCTACCAGATCCACCGGCCCGACCACACGACCGACATCGAGGAGACGCTGTCGGCGCTGACCGACCTCGTGCGGCAGGGCAAGATCCGCGCGTTCGGCTGCTCGACGTTCCCGGCGGCGGAGATCGTCGAGGCTCACCAGGTCTCGGAGCGGCGGGCGCTGCACCGGTTCAGGACGGAGCAGCCGCCGTACTCGCTGTTCGCCCGCGGCGTCGAGAAGGACCTGCTGCCCGTCTGCCGCCGGTACGGCATGGGCGTCCTGACCTGGAGCCCGCTCGCGTCGGGCTTCCTGAGCGGCCGCTACCGCAAGAACGGCGACATCGACCTGACCACCGGCCGGGCCGCGCTGACCCCCCACCGCTTCGACCCGTCGATCCCGGAGAACGCCGCCAAGCTCGACGCCGTCGAGAAGCTGGTCGAGCTCGCGGACGACCTCGGCTGCACGCTCCCCCAGCTCGCCGTGGCCTTCGCCGCCGCGCACCCGGCGGTCACCTCGGTGATCACCGGGCCGCGGACGATGGCGCAGCTCGACGACCTGCTGAAGGGCGCCGCGCTCACGCTCGACGACGCCGCGCTCGACCGGATCGACGAGATCGTCCCGCCGGGGCGTGACATGTACCAGCCGGACGGCGCGTGGCGTCCGGCGTCACTGACCGACCCGGCGCTGCGCCGCCGCCCGCTCGCCGAGCGCGCCGCGGCCGGCTAGGTCCACAGGCTGTGGACGACGGCGGCCACCCGCCGGCCCTGCTCGCGGCCGGCGTGGGCCGCCGGTGACCGTACGGCGGGGTCGAGCGGGTTGGCGCCCATGGCCGCGACGGCGCCCTCGTCCGGGCTGACGACCTCGACCGCGGAGCCCTCCTTGCGCAGCAGGGCCACCTCCTGTTCGAGCGACGTCCAGGGTGAGGCGGGAGCGCCGGGCGGCTGGGGCGAGACCACCAGCACGCGTTCGAAGCCCGCCGCCAGGTCGGCGTTGTCGCTGGACCGCACGCCGCCGTCGACGTAGCGGCGGCCCTCGATGGTGACCGGCGGCCAGACCCCGGGCACGGCGCAACTGGCCGTCACCGCGTCCACCAGGTCAACCCCGGACGCCCGGTCGAACAGGCGGGTCTCACCGGTCGCCGCGTCGAGCGCGACCAGCACGAGCGGGCGCTGCGGCCAGTCGGTCTCGGGCAGGCGGGAGGCCACCGCCGCACGCCGTTCGGCCTCGCCGACCGTGGGGGCCTCCAGCGCCCAGGCGCCGATGCGCCGGTGCAGCTCGTCCCGGTCGTGGGCGCCGGCCAGGATGCCCTGGAGGGCGGCCGCGAAGGAGGCCGCGTCGAACACCGCGGGGATCTCCCTGGCCTGCAGCGCGGGATCGACCTGCCGCTGGAACAGCTCCTCGACGGTGAGCCGGCTGCGAGCCTGGGCGCCGACCGCCGAGCCGGCCGAGGTGCCCACGATCAGGTCGGCGTCCCGTACGTCCACGCCCTCGTCGGCCAGCCCGGCCAGCACGCCGGTCGCCCAGGCGATGCCCGCCACGCCGCCGCCCCCGAGCACCAGGGCCCGGCGACGGTCAGAAGCTTCAATTCGGTCCATGAGCATCATCATTCACCAACTGGGAACAAAGCGTGCCTTTCATCCGGGGCGTCCGTGTGTATGGTGAGCCTGTGGAACGTACTCATGATTTTGGGTACAACCCCGCCGTCGAGAGCCTGCGACTCATCGATCACGGGCTGCCGAGGTCCCTTCCCGGCAACCTGAGCGGACGCTTCCGCTTCACCCCTGCCTCCCTGTACGTCGGCGACCGGATCGCGGCGACCGCCTTCGCCCGCCTGGACGGCTTCGGCCTGTCCTGGGTGGACGTCTGGCTGCTGTCGTTCCGCCGCGGTCGTTGGGCGCTGCGCGCCGGCGACAGCATGTCCGCCGCGCGCAGCGACGACCTGCTGGCCCACCGGCAGGGCGTCTCGGTGTTCAAGGAGCACGGGCTGACCGACGAGAACGGGCGTCTCGACACCAACGCGGGTCGCTGGTTCCCCCGGCCGAAGCGGTGGGTGGCCTACGGGCTGCTGCGGCTGTCGGCCGAGGTGGAGACCGTCAGGCTGGGCGGGCGGGAGGTGCCGGTGCCGGGCCACGGCCTGCAGGCGCTCGCCTGGCGGTTGCAGGCCGGGCCGGTGGTCGCCGACCTGCTCGACGACATGGGCGAGACGATCGCGGCGGTGAGCCTGACCGCGTAGGCGCGCCTTGCGTCTCGGGCCGCCCACGCCTCTAGGCGCGCCGGCGTGCGCCACCGTGGGCGCGGGCCTCAGGGCGTGCGGAAGTCGGGCGCGTGGTCGCGGGCCCATGAGCGGAACGTGCGCGCGGGCCGGCCCAGCAGCTCCCGTACCGTGCCGGTCACGCGTTCCGGGGTGTGCGTGAACGACTCCCACGCCCTGAGCCGGGCCTCGACGAACGCCGGATCCCCCCAGGCGGCCGTCAGCTGCTCGCGGGCGACCTCCGGCGGCAGGTCCTCCCAGCGCACCTCGCGGCCGATCTCCTCGCCGACGGTCCGCGCCAGCTCCTCCTGGGTGATCGACTCGGGGCCGGTGATCAGGTACTTGGCGCCGTCGTGGCCGGGGGTGGTGAGCACGTGGGCGACGACGTCCGCGATGTCCCGCTCGTGGATCAGCGATCTGGCGGCCTTTCCGTACGGGAGCCGGACCACGCCTTGCCGGATCTGGGCGGCCCAGGCCAGCGTGTTCGTGGCGAAGTCGATGGCCCGGACGAACGTCCACCGCGTCCCGGACGCCCTGATCAGCCGTTCGATCTCCTGGTGGTAGCTCGTGGCGGGCTCGCCGTCCGCCAGGTCGGGCACGTCCGCCGACAGGTACACGACCTGCCCGGCGCGCCCGGCCACCGTGGTCACCACCCGGGGATCCACGGGGATGCCGGGCCACATCAGGTACACCCGGTCGCCGCCGCGCAGGGCGGTCTCAAGGCTGCCGGGGTCGGCCAGGTCGCCGCGTACGGCCTCGACGCCCTCCGGGAGCACCGCCCGGGCCGGGTCTCGGACCAGTGCCCGCACCTCGTGCCCGGCCTCCGCCAGGGAGGAGATCACATGCCTGCCCACGTTGCCGGTCGCGCCGGTCACCAGAATTCCGCTCATGAAAGGCAGCCTAAAACCTCGACCACAGTCAAGGTCTAGTGAAAGAACCGACTCTTCAGAGTGATAAGCCGCACATTCCGGGTAGCGGCAGGAACGGTGATCGCGCTTCAAGGGATGGGAAGGGCTCGGCCGGCGGCCGGGCCCTTCCGCTTGTTCCAGGGACAACGCGTCGGCATCCTCATGCGCGTCACAAGCCGTCCTCAGACAAACCTCATGCACGACCGGCATCGTCTCCGGCATGCACCCGACCGGTTCGACCGTCACGCCCGGATCCGCGCGCGACTCGTACGCCGTCCTCGTCGTGGACGAGCGCCCGCTCGGCCAGTCCCTCTCCCGCGCGATGCGCCGCTGGGACGTGCGCAGCCTCGGCGGCGGCGAGGCGGTCAGGGCCGTGCGCGGGTTCCGTCCGGGGGCGATCGTCCTGGACGTCAGGGGCGGCGGCGGCCGCTTCCTGCCCCGGCTGCGGGCCGCGCTGCCCGGCGTGCCGGTCCTGTTCCTGACCGCGCCGGACGCCCTGCCCGACCCCTCGCTCGGCCTGCGCGCGGGCGCCGACGACTACGTGATGCGGCCGTTCGGCGTGGACGAGGTCGTGATCAGGCTGCACGGCCTGCTGCGCCGCTCGGCCGGCGCACTGTCCGCCGCCCTGTCCGTCGGCGACCTCACCCTGGACCAGGAGACCCGCGAGGTACGGCGGGCCGGCCAGCAGGTCAGGCTCACCCCGACCGAGTTCGAGCTGCTGCGGCTGCTCATGCGCCATCCGGGACGCGCGCTCAGCAAGGCGCACATCCTCGACCGGGTATGGGCCTACGACTTCGCCGGCCAGGGCAACATCGTCGAGCTGTACATCTCCTACCTGCGCCGCAAGATCGACGCCGACCGCCGTCCGATGATCCACACCCTGCGCGGCGTCGGCTACGTGCTCAGACCGGCCGCCTGACGGCCCGCTAGATCCCGTCTAGCGGCCGTCTGGCGGCCGTCTCGCGCCTCCTTGGTGAGAGCCCGGAACGGGCCCGAGGGAGGTGGACGATGACGGGCAGGGACGACACCGCCGGCGGGAGCGCCGCACCGCTCCGCCTCGCGGTGATCATCGCGAGCACCCGCGTCGGGCGGATGGGCGAGACGGTGGCGAAGTGGTTCGCCGGGCGCGCCCGCGACCGTCCCGACCTGGCGGTCAGCCTCCTCGACCTGGCCGACTACGCCTTCCCCGGCCGCTACCCGGAGCGCGAGACCCCCTCGATGCGCCGCTTCACCGCGGCCGTCGGCGAGGCCGACGCCTTCGCCGTCGTCACCCCCGAGTACAACCGCAGCTTCCCGGCCTCGCTCAAGCAGGCCATCGACTACGCCTACGACGAATGGCAGGCCAAGCCGGCCGGTTTCGTCGCCTACGGCTCGGGATCTTCCGGCCTGTACGCGGTCGAGCAGCTCCGTACCGTCTTCTCCGCCCTGCACGTCGTGACGATGCGCGACTGGGTGGGCCTCGACCTGCTCGGGGACGACGTGGCCGGAAGCGGCGAACCGTACGACACCGACGACCGCGCGCGTGCGGTCGCGACCATGCTCGACCAGCTCACCTGGTGGGGCCGGGCGTTGCGCGACGCCCGGCGCGCCCAGCCGTACTGCTCATGAGAGGAACACCCATGCGAGACCTGGCGATACAGACCTCCGGCCTGGTCAAGGTCTTCGGCGACAACCGCGCCGTGGACGGCCTCGACCTGGAGGTGCCGGCCGGCACCGTCTACGGCGTGCTCGGCCCCAACGGCGCGGGCAAGACCACCGCCGTCCGCATGCTGGCCACCCTGCTGCGGCCGGACGGCGGCGAGGCCACCGTGTTCGGGCACGACGTGGTGCGCGAGGCCGACGCCGTGCGCAGCCGCGTCAGCCTGACCGGCCAGTACGCCTCCGTCGACGAGGACATGACCGGCGCCGAGAACCTGATCCTGCTCGGCCGCCTGCTCGGCCACCGCAAGCCGGCCGCCCGGGAGCGGGCGGCGCAGCTGCTGGAGGCGTTCGGGCTGACGGAGGCCGCGGGACGGCAGGTCAAGACGTACTCGGGCGGCATGCGGCGGCGCATCGACATCGCCGCCAGCATCCTCAACACGCCCGACCTGCTCTTCCTCGACGAGCCGACGACCGGCCTCGACCCGCGCAGCCGCAACCAGGTCTGGGACATCGTCCGCATCGTCGTCGCCCACGGCACCACCGTGCTGCTCACCACCCAGTACCTGGAGGAGGCCGACCGCCTGGCCGGCCGCATCGCGGTCATCGACCACGGCAGGGTCATCGCCGAGGGCACGCCGGGTGAGCTCAAGTCGTCCGTCGGCGCCGGCTCGGTCCACGTGCGGCTGCGCGACCCGGCCACCCGTCCCGAAGCCGAGCGGCTGCTGTCGCAGATCCTCGACGCGCCCGTCTACCTGGACGCCGACCCCGTGTCGCTCACCGCCCGCATCACCGGCCACGGCCGCGAGGCCGCCGCCGCCGAGCAGGCCTCGCGCGCGCTCGGCCGCCTGGCCGAGGCCGGGATCGTCGTCGACGACTTCTCCCTCGGCCAGCCCAGCCTGGACGAGGTCTTCCTCGCCCTCACCGACCACCCCGCCACCGGCACCACCGAGTCCGCGACCGCGCAGGAGGCCGCAGCATGACCGCCACCACCGAGACCGCCACGACCTACTCCCCCGCCGCCGACGTGCTCGGCACCGTCCTGGCCCCCGGGGTGAAGCCGCCCCGGCCGAGCGCGTGGTCGGCGTCGGTCACGTTCGGCTGGCGGGCCATCCTGAAGATCAAGCACGTGCCCGAGCAGCTCTTCGACGTGACCGCGTTCCCGCTCATGATGACGCTGATGTTCACGTACCTGTTCGGCGGCGCCCTGGCCGGCTCCCCAACCGACTACCTGCAGTTCCTGCTGCCCGGCATCATGGTGAGCAGCGTCGTGATGATCACCATGTACACCGGGGTGGAGGTCAACAAGGACATCGAGAAGGGGGTGTTCGACCGCTTCCGCACCCTGCCGATCTGGCGTCCCTCGACCATGGTGGGCTACCTGCTCGGCGACGTCCTGCGCTACACCCTGGCCTCGACGGTCATCCTCGCCGTCGGCCTGGCGCTGGGGTTCCGTCCGCAGGGGGGCGTCACGGGCGTGCTGGCCGGGATCGTGCTGCTGCTCGGCTTCTCCTTCGCCTTCTCGTGGGTGTGGACGATGTTCGGCCTGCTCATGCGGAGCGAGAAGTCGGTGATGGGCATGAGCATGCTCGTCCTGTTCCCGCTGACCTTCCTCAGCAACGTGTACGTCGACCCGGCCACGATGCCCGGCTGGCTGCAGATCTTCGTCAACGTCAACCCGATCACCCGGCTGGTGGCCGCCGTCCGTTCCCTGATGGCGGGCACCCCGGACGTGGGCGAGCTGACCTGGGTCCTGATCGCGTCCGTCCTGCTCATCGCCGTCTTCGGCACCCTGACCATGCGCCTCTACAACCGCAAATAACCGCCATCGCACGGATCGGGCGCGCAGAGCAGGCATCCCCTGCCCTGCGCGCCCGATCCGCGCTGCGCCGGGCCCTCCCAGGGCTAGCAGTAGTGCGGGACCCGGGCGGTGAACTCGGCGGTGGAGAGCAGGACGTCGTGGCCGTCCTTCTCCGGCTCGCGGTACTCCGTGACGATGACCTGGCCAGGGCGGACCTTCTCGCCGCTCTCACCGGTGAAGACCACGCCGTACATGCGGGCGTTCCTCTTGGCGTCGTAGCCGGCCGCCATGTACTTCCGCTCCCGCGGGAACTCCAGGTCGCCCTCGGCCACCGACCATCCCGGGGAGATCTTCTCCAGGTCCAGGTAGGCCATGGATCCGGGCAGCGGCGGTGCGGTGAGGCGTGCCTGGTCCACGAGGCTCTCGTCGCTCCGGTGATAGACGGCCACACCGTCCGGCGGCCGTCCGCACCAGGCCAGGACCAGGGTCAGCCTGCCCTCGGCGTTGACCGTGACGCCGGTCAGGCCGCCGAGGCTCGGCGTGGTCGGGAATGGCAGGCATCCGGTCGCGGCGGTGAGTGCGAGCAGGGCGAGGGCACGCCGCCGTGGACGTCGTCCGATCGTGGTTCCGGAGGCCGGCGGCATCAGGCGTCTCCTCTGCTGGGGCGGTCTGCGGGATGAGATCCGCCTGACGCGGGAGAGGTTCGATGGCCCGAGGTCTCGATGCGGTTGCGAATGCCCGGTTACAGGCGCCAGGTGATGGGCGTGGTGGGCTGGTAGCGGCAGGTGGCGCCGGTGGAGATGGTGGCGCGGAGGTGGGTGGCGAGTTCGGGGTGGGTCTGGGTGAGCTTGCGGAGGGTGTCGCGGATTCGGGCGGTCACTGTCTTGCGGGCCCGTTCGGCTTCGTCGCCCAGACGGCGGGAGCGGCCGCCCAGCCCGGCGGCCGTGCGGAGCTCCTCCAGCAGGGCCGCCCTCTCGCGGTCGTACTCGGCCGCCCGGTCGTCGTCGCCGCGGGCGGCGGCCCGGTCGATCTCGTCGTCGAGGACGGACAGGCGGCGGCGGTAGTCGGCCTTGGCCTCCTCGTCGAGGACGGCGTCGCCGCCCATCGCGCGGGCGGCCAGCACGACGTCGCCGCCCTCCGGGGCCAGCAGAGCGACGGCGGGGATGTCGGCGCCGGGGTGGCCGAGCAGGTGGTGCAGGTCGCGCAGGCCCTTGGCGTCGGGCATGTGGGCCAGCCGCCCGGCGAACCTGAGGGCCCAGACCTCGCCGTCCTTGCGGAAGTCGCCCGTGGCCGGCTCGGGGCCGTCGGCGCGGGCCGGGGCCTGCGGGGGCGCGGGCTCGGCGGCGGCGCTCCCCGGCGGCGGGAGGGTGTCGAGGACGTGGTGCATGCCGAGCTCGGCCGCCTCGCGCCGGACCTCCGCCAGCACGGGACGGGCCCCGTCGGTGTCGCCGCCGGCCAGGAGGGCCTCGGCCAGGCGGGCACGGGCCAGCACCGACCACGGGCGGGCCCGCATCCGGTCGGCCGACCGGTACGCCCGCGCGAACCCCTCGGCCGCCTCCGCCCACCGCCCCTCGGCCAGGTCGAGCAGGGCGATCCACAGGTCGTAGGGGCCGCTGATGTCCCAGCCGTAGTAGGACACCGCCCACCTGCCCCGGTACGGCAGCAGCGCGGCCCGCGCCCCGGCGGCCAGCTCCCGGTCGTGGGTGGCGGCGGCCAGCTCCGCCTGGAAACGCAGCCACAGCGGCTCGGCCATGCGCCCCACCCGCGCGCCGGCCGCGTGGTGGCGCAGCGCGGTGCCGACGTCGCCGGCCTGCAGGGCGGTCAGCGCCTCCAGCAGGCCGCGGTCGGGGTGGCGGCCGGCCCTGAGCCTGCGCAGGACGTCTTCCTGCTCCTCCACCCTGCCCTGGAGCCAGCGGATCGCCCAGCGGTGGTGGTCGAGCATGACGTCGAAGTCGTGGTCCTTGCCGTCGAGGGACAGCCCCGTCATCAGCGACTCGGCCTCGGCGAAGCGGCCGGCGAGCGCGGCCACGATGCTGGCGTCGACGGACGTGGTGAGGTTGAGGTGGGCGTCGTCGGTGCTGCGGCCCCTGGCCGCGTAGTCGTGGAACCGGTCGAGGTAGCGGGGGTCGCCCTCCTCGATCATGGCCACCCAGCGCAGGGCGCCGGCGAGGTGTTCGAGCTCGCGGTCGGAGGTGCGCCGGGCGACGTCGAGCAGCTCGCCGGTCAGGGCCACGCGCTCGCCCGCCGTGCCGGGGCCCCAGATGATGTCGTGGTGGGCCCACAGGCTGAAGGCCAGGACGTCGTCGTCGCCTCCCCTGCGGGCCCGGGCGGTGAGGTGGAAGACCAGGTCGAGGGCCAGGCGGTCGTCGGGGGCCGGCTCGCCGACGAGCGCGGCGTGGGCCCGGCGCAGCCGGTCGAGGGAGTCGTCGTGGCCGTGGTGGGAGCGGAAGACCAGCGCGACGCGGGCGGTCAGCTCGGGGTCGCCGAGCTCGGCGGCGACGGCGGCGGCCTCCTCGAACAGCCGGCGGCCCGCGTCGCGCTCGCCGCGGTGGTGCAGCTCCCGGCCGAGGTCGAGGCAGACCAGCACGCGCCGGCGGGGCGCGGCGGCGGCGCTCAGCTCGTGGGCGCGACGCAGGTGGCCGAGCTCCTCCTCGCCGGCCAGCCGGCTGCGGGCGGCGCGGGCGGCGGCCTGGAGCAGGTCGATCGCGCGCTCGGGGTCGACGCGGTCGCCGGCGAGGTAGGCGTGCCGGGCCAGGTCGCTCGGCAGCATGCGGCTGGCCAGGTCGGGGGCGCCGTCGAGGGCGCGCACCACGGCGGCGTGCAGGTCGCGCACGTCGGCGACGGCGTCGTAGAGGGTCTCGCGGACGAGGTCGTGGGCGAAGGCGAACCGGCCGCCGCCCTTGGTCACCACCAGCCTGGCGATCACGGCGAGATCGAGGAGACGGTCGACGTGCGCGACGGGGGCGGCCACGGTGGCGGCCAGCACCTGGCGGTGGAACTCGCGCCCGAGCACGGCCGCGGCGGGCAGCAGCTCCGACACCGGACGCGGCAGCAGGGACAGCCGGCGCAGCAGCGCGTCGCGGACCCCGGGCGCCACGGCCGTGGCCGAGCCGCCGCTGCGCCACAGCCGGGCCGTCTGCTCGACGAAGAACGGGTTTCCGCCCGTGCGCACGTGGACCTCGGCCACCAGGTCGGCGGGCGGGTCGAGCCCGGCGGTGCGGGCCATGAGGGCGCCCACCCCGGCCTGGTCGAGGCCGGTGAGCGTGATGGTGGTGGCCTTGGCGACGAGCGGCGACAGCAGGTCGCGCAGCGGGTGGTCGACCGGCTCGACCTCGGCGTCGCGGTAGGTGCCGACCAGGAGCAGGCGCTCGAACCAGGTCTGACGGGCCGCGAATTCAAGCAGCCGCAGCGAGGCGGGGTCGGCCGCGTGGAGGTCGTCGATGACGATCACGAGCGGGTGGTGCTGGGAGAGCGACACCAGGGCGGTGGTGACCGCGTCGTAGATCTGGAACGCGGAGGCGGGGTCGGGGTCGGCGGTGACCTCCAGGTGCGGCTGGGCGAGCGCCGCCGCCTCGCCGAGCAGGGCGGCCAGGCTGCCGCCGGCCGACTGCTCGGCCTCGGCCCACTCGTGGGGGGCGGCCGAGCGGCGCAGGGCGCGGATGACCTGGACCCAGGGCCAGTAGCCGGGGGCGCTGCCGGAGTCCCAGCAGGCGCCGCCGACCACGAGCGCTCCCCTGCGCCTGGCCTCGGCGGCGGCGCTGGTGACGAGCGTGGTCTTGCCGATGCCGGCCTCGCCGGTGACCAGGACCAGGCCGCCGTGGCTGTCGACCACCCGCGCGACCTCGGCGCGCAGCAGCGCGGCGGGGTGGTCCCTGCCGATCAGCTCGTGTGGCCTGGCTTCGGTTGGCATGACACCCGCACGTTATCCGCCGCCGCCGACAAAATCCGCGTGTACGCCGCTACCAGGCGACCTCCAGCTCGGTCAGGCCGTAGACGACGTTGAAGGAGCGGAACTCCGGCGTGGACTCCGTCGGGCGCAGGCCGGGGAAGCGCTCGAAGAGCGCGGGGAAGGCGATCTTCATCTCCATGCGGGCGAGCGGCGCGCCCAGGCAGTGGTGGACGCCGTGGCCGAAGGCGACGTGGCCGGGGGCGCCGCGGGTGATGTCGAGGGTGTCGGGGTCGGCGATGAAGGCGGGGTCGCGGTTGGCGGCGGGCAGCGAGCACAGGATCATCTCGCCCGCGCCGATGGTCCGCCCGGCCAGCTCGACCTCCCTGGACGTGATCTTGACCGTGCCGGAGTGGACGATGCTGAGCCAGCGCAGCAGCTCCTCCACCGTCGCGTCGATGCGCTCGGGCTCCTTGCGCAGGAGTTCGAGCTGCCCGGGGTTGCGCAGCAGGGCCAGCGTGCCGAGCGAGAGCATGTTGGAGGTGGTCTCGTGCCCGGCCAGCAGCAGCAGGTTGCCGATGCCGACGAGCTCGCTGGTGGTCAGGTCGTCGCCGTGCTCGCGGATGAGCATGCCGAGCAGGTCCTCGCCCGGGTCGGTGCGCATGCGGGTGACCAGGTCGCGCATGTACGCCCGCGACTCGAAGCTGGCCGCCACCCGCTCCTCGACCGGCAGCGACAGGTCCAGCATGCGCCCGGAACGCCGCTGGAAGTCGGCGCGGTCCTCGTACGGCACGCCCAGCAGCTCGCAGATCACCAGCGACGGGATCGGCAGCGCGAACGACGACACCAGGTCGGCCGGGGAGCCCGCGGCCTCCATGGCGTCGAGGTGCTCGTGCACGATGTCCCTGATGCGGGGCTCCAGCCGCTTCATCCGGCGGATCGTGAACTCGGGCGTCAGCATCCTGCGCAGCCGGGTGTGCTCGGGCGGGTCCTGGCCGAGCAGGTTGCCCGCGCGCAGCTCGGCGAGCTGTTCCTCGGTCAGCTCGGGCGCTCCCGGCATGCGGGCCGAGCCCTGCCTGGCGAGCCTGAACCGGTCGGCGTCGCCCAGGACCTCGCGGACGTCGGCGTACCGGGTCACCACCCATGCCTCCAGGCCGAGGAGGGTGTCGATGCGCTTGATCCGTTCCTGGTCGCGCACCTCGCCCAGTTCGGGGGTCGGGTCGAACTCCACCCGCCGCATGTGCAGCGGCACCGCCGAGGACTCAGTCATGGAACGACCGTAACAAGTCCGGCGGCCGTCCTCTAGATCGTTCCCGATCGGTGATCCGGCCGGCGGTTTCGGCCCGAGCTTGACGTGGGACGCGCGGCGCTTGGAGTATGCCGCTGATCACCATGACGAATGGGAGCAAGCGTGCGCCAGACCGACATACCGGTACTGATCGCCGGAGGCGGGCCCGTCGGGCTGGCGACGGCCGTGGAGCTGGCCCACCACGGGGTGCGCAGCATGGTCGTCGAGCCGCGCGAGAGCGTGTCGTGGCTGCGTCCGCGCGCCAAGACCACGTCGGCGCGGTCGATGGAGCTGCTGCGCAGGTGGGGGCTGGCCGAGACGGTGCGCGCCCGCGCGCCGCTCGCGGTCTCCTGGTCGGACGAGGCGGTGTTCACGACCGGCCTGCTCGGCCGCGAGATCACCAGGATCGGCGGCTGCTTCGGCCTCGACCTGACCGGCTCCGACCTGGCCGCCGAGCCGGGCCAGCAGGTGCCGCAGCCGATCGTCGAGGAGGTGCTGCGCGAGGCCGTCGGCGACGCGCTGCTCACCGGCTGGCGGGTGACCGGCCTGCGCGAGGACGCCGACGGCGTCACCGCCGACCTGGCCGCCGCGGACGGCGGCACCCGCCAGGTGCGCGCCGCCTACGTCGTCGGCTGCGACGGCGCCCGCAGCGTGACGCGCCCGGCCATCGGCGCCCGCTACGAGGGCCGCCAGGACGCCAGGCCCAACTTCAACGTCGTCTTCCGCGCGCCCGGCCTGGCCGGCCGGGTGCCCCACGGCCCCGCCGTGCACTACTGGGTGCTGAACCCGGCCCAGCCCGGCATGCTCGGCCGGCTCGACCTGGAGGACCTGTGGTGGTGCATCGCCCAGGGCGTCCCGGCGGAGGGCACCGATCCGGTGCGCCTGGTCCGCAACCTGGTCGGGGCCGACGTCGAGGTCGAGATCCTGGCCACCGACCCGTGGACCGCGCGCATGCTGCTGGCCGACCGGTACGCCGGCGAGCGGGTGTTCCTGGCGGGCGACGCCGCGCACCAGAACCCGCCCTACGGCGGCCACGGCTTCAACACCGGCATCGGGGACGCGGTCAACCTCGGCTGGAAGCTGGCCGCCGTACTGAACGGATGGGCCCCCGCGACCCTGCTGGCCAGCTACGAGGCCGAACGCCGGCCGGTCGCGGCGGCCACGATCGAGGCCGCCGCCGCCAACATGGCCACGCTCGCGCCCGAACTGGCCGATCCCGCCCTGATGGGCCCGGACGCGGAGTTCGAGCGGGTGCGCCCGGCCGTCGCGGAGGCGGTGCGGCGGACCAAGGACAGCGAGTTCCACAGCCTGGACCTGGTGCTGGGGTACACGTACGCGGGGTCGCCGGTGGTGGCCGGGGGGTGTGGCGAGCGGCTGCCGCACCGGTGGCTCGCTCCCGGCGAGTCGCTCTACGACCGGCTCGGGCCGGGGTTCAGCCTGGTGGGCGACCTGTCGTCGCCGGAGGCCAAGGTGCTGACGGAGCGGGCGGCCGAGCTGGGCGTGCCGCTGCGGGAGGTGCACCTGCCGGACCCGGCCGGCACGCTGGCCCTGGTCCGCCCCGACCAGCACGTGGCCTGGCGCCCGTCGCCGGGCCAGGACGCGGCCCACGCCCTGGACCTGGCGATCGGGCGTCCCGCCTGACTCGCCCCCCGGGCCCGGCGCCCGGGCGGCCGGAACCAGCCGGTCTAGGGTGGGTGCATGCGCGTAGTGGTGATCGGGGCGAGTGGGCACATCGGCACCTATCTGGTCCCGCGCCTGGTGGACGCGGGCCACGACGTGGTCGCGGTGAGCCGGGGCAGGCGGGAGCCGTACACGCCGCACGGCGCGTGGGAGCGGGTCGCCGCCGTGGCCGCCGACCGGGAGGCCGAGGAGGCCGCGGGCACGTTCGGACGGCGGATCGCCGAGCTGGAGCCCGACGTCGTCGTCGACCTCATCTGCTTCACCGAGGCCAGCGCCCGCCACCTGGCCGGGGCGCTGGCCGGCCGGGTCCGGCAGTTCCTGCACTGCGGCACGATCTGGGTGCACGGCCCGAGCACCCGCGTCCCGACGACCGAAGACCGCCCGAAACGCCCGATCGGCGAGTACGGCCGGCAGAAGGCCGCGATCGAGGCGTACCTGCTCGACCTGGCCGCGCGGGAGGGCTTCCCGGCCACGATCGTCCATCCCGGCCACATCACCGGCCCCGGCTGGATCCCGGTCAACCCGGCCGGCAACCTCGACCCGGCCGTCTTCCAGGCGCTGGCCGACGGCGAGGAGGTGCGGCTGCCCAACCTGGGCATGGAGACCGTGCAGCACGTCCACGCCGACGACGTCGCCCGGCTGTTCGTGGACGCCATGAACAACCCGGCCGCCGCCAGGGGCGAGAGCTTCCACTCGGTGGCCGTGACGGCGCTGACGCTGCGCGGCTACGCCGAGGCGGTGGCGGGCTGGTCCGGCCGGGAGGCGCGGCTGTCGTACCTGCCGTGGGAGCAGTGGCGGGAGACCGTGCAGGAGCACCACGCCCGCGTCACCTATGACCACATCGCGCACAGCCCCCACTGCAGCATGGAGAAGGCCGGGCGGCTGCTCGGCCACCGCCCGCGGCACACCTCGCTGGAGGCGGTCGCCGAGGCGGTCGACTGGTTGGTCCGGGCGGGCACCCTCACCCGCTGACCCCCACCTGACCAGCGAGCGCACCAGGGCCACGCACTAGAGTCACCCGCCATGACACCTTGGGAGATGGCCGCGGTCTTCGCGGCGGGCATCGGGGCGGGGGGCATCAACGCCGTCGTCGGCTCCGGGTCGCTGATCACGTTCCCGACGCTGCTGGCCGTCGGTCTGCCGCCGGTCACCGCCAACGTCTCGAACAACATCGGCCTGGTGCCCGGCGGCGTGACCGGCGTCCTCGGCTACCGCGCCGAGCTCCAGGGTCAGCGCGGCCGCCTGCTCCGGCTGGCCTCGGCCTCCGCGCTGGGCTCGCTGATCGGCGGGCTGCTGCTGCTCAACCTGCCGGAGCGCACGTTCACGGCGGTCGTGACGGTGCTGATCGGGTTGTCGTGCGTGCTGGTCCTGGCCCAGCCCAGGATCAGCCGGCTGCTGGCCAGCCGTCCGCGGCACGTGCACGGCGGACCCTGGCTGTGGCTGGGCGTGCTGGCCGCCGGGGCGTACGGCGGCTACTTCGGCGCGGCGCAGGGCGTGCTGCTCATCGGGCTGCTCGGCATCTTCCTCGACGAGGAGCTGCAGCGCGTCAACGCCGCCAAGAACGTGTTGTCGCTCGTGGTCAACGCCACGGCCGCCGTCCTGTACACGCTGGTGGCCGACGTCGACTGGTGGGCCGTGCTGCTGGTGGCGCTGGGCTCGACGGTCGGCGGGTTCCTGGGGGCGCGGGTGGGACGCAGGCTGCCCGCGCCGGTGTTGCGCGGCGCGGTCGTCTGCATCGGGGTGGTGGCGATCGTCAAGCTGCTGACCTCCTAGCCGGTCACCGGCTCGTCCCAGTCGAGGTGGTGGCGCTGCTCGGGGCCGAGGGCGCGTTCGGGGGCGAGGAACGTCCGGGTGGCCAGCGGCATCATCAGCCGCATCATCGTGACGGCGAAGGGCCCGAGGGTCTTGCTGCTGTTCGTCCGGGAGGCGCGGGCGGCGACCCGCTCGACGCGGTCGCGGCGCAGTCGTACGTAGGCGTCGAACGCGGCGGGCACGGCGGGCAGGTCGCGCAGGCAGCGGGCGAGCTGGACGGCGCTCTCGGCGGCCAGCGAGGCGCCCTGGCCCGAGCTGGGCGAGGGGGCGTGCACCGAGTCGCCCACCAGCACCATCCTGCCGCGGTGCCAGTGCGGGACGCTCGGCATGATCTCCACCGTGCCGAGCGCCGCCAGGTTCCCGGGGGACGTGTGCCGCACCAGCTCCTGCCCCGGCTCCTCGCCCGCGAAGAGCTCGCGCAGGCGGCGCAGCCACTCCCCGGCCGGCACCCGGCGCGCCTGCGCGGACGTCGTCGGCTCGGCGTGCGGCACGTTGCAGAACCAGGCCGTGCGCCCGTCGGGCTGCACCCAGTAGCCGAGGAACGCCCGCCGCCCGAACACGAAGTAGGCCGCCTGCCTCCCGGCCGGCACGGCGACGTCGGCCAGGCCGCCGAAGTTCAGCAGGGGCACGTGGCGCGGCCCCGGCGCGGCCGGGTCGATCAGGGACCGGACCACGGAACGGATGCCGTCGGCCCCCACCAGGATGTCGGCGCTCGCGCTGCCGCCGTCGGCGAATCGCGCGGTCACGCCGCCGGGGTGCTCCTCGACGCCGACCAGGCGCCGGCCGTACTCCGTGCGGATGCCGGCGGCCTGGGCCCGGTCGCGGACCGCGCCGTAGAGCTGCGAGCGCCACATCGCCTGGCTGGGCGGCAGGTCGGGCAGGCCGGCCAGCTCGCCCACGCGCCTGCCCGCGCCGTCGCGGACGACCGTGTGCGCCACCGCCTGGCCGACCGCCCGGACGGCCTCCTCCGCGCCGACGGCCCGCAGCGCCGCGAGCCCGTTCGGGGCGATCGTGAGGGTGCCGCCGACGCCCTCCGCGCCGCGGTCGTACGCCTCGTACAGGGTCGCCTCGATCCCCGCGCGGCGCAGCGCCATCGCGGTGACGGGGCCGGCGATGCCCCCGCCGATCACCAGTGCCGTGTTCACTGCTGTCATTGCCGACTCCCGAACATCTCGTGCCAGGTCCTGGCGTAGTCAGGTGCGCCGAGGGACTCGATGAGGCGGCCGACGAAGGCCAGCTCGGCGTCGAGCACCGCGAGGCGGTAGTCGTCCTCCACGAGGAACACCCAGGCCAGGCCGCCCGCGCGGGCGGCGTCGGCGGTCCGGGCGAGCTCGGCCCGCTGGGCGGTCATCGCCGCCGCGCGCCGCTCCAGCAGCCCGACGGCCTCGGCCGGGTCGAGCACGCTGATCAGCGACAACGCGACGCCGAAGTGCGGATAGTCCTCCTGCGGCGTCGAGACCAGCTCGCGCAGCCAGTCGTAGAGCTCCTCGCGGCCCTCGCCGGTGAGCTCGTAGAGCGTGCGCTCGGGCCGCTCGGTGTCGCGGACGGTCTCCCGCTCGGCGATGAACCCCGCCTTGGCGAGCTGCTTGACGACCATGTAGAGCGAGCCGCGGTTGTACCTGAAGCTCTTGTCCTTGTCGGTCTCCTGCAGGCGGCGGCCCAGCTCGTACGGGTGCATGGGCTCGACCAGCAGGAACGCCAGCACCGCCAGCGCGAGCGGGTTGGCCACCTTGCGGCGCTTCTCCATCGGAGTCTCCTTAGTTGATGTCAACTATCCATAATCGGCTAGTTGATGTCAACTATAGAGAGGTCAGCCCGCCATCCCCACCAGGAACGCCGCCGGGACCAGCGCGAGCGTGAGGACGAGCGCCCACCAGCGGGGCGCGGGGCCCGTCCGGAGCACCGCGACGCCCATGGGCGCCAGCGCGACGGCGAGCCCGGCCAGCCCGGCCAGCGAGACCGGGTCGCTGCTGCCCTTGAGCACGCCGAGCGGCAGCCCGGCGGCCAGCGCCAGCGCCACGCACCTGGCCACGCCGGCCGGCCCGGCCCCGAAGGCCCGGGCGCGGAAGGCGCCGGCGGCCAGCACGACCCAGCCGCCCATGATGCAGACGTTGACCGCCTTGAACACGTGGAAGGCCCCGTACGTGCCGGCGACGACCCGTTCGGCCGCCTCCGGGCCGAGCGCGTCCACGAGCTGGAACGCCAGATGGCTCACCCCGGCGTGGAACACCCTGCCGAACAGCCCCAGCACCGCCAGCGTCACGCCCCACCTGGCCAGAACCGGATGGGTGGCGGCGATCACCCGGCCGAGCGCGGTCACGGCCGGCCACAGCAGCACGGCGCCCGCGGCGTACAGGCTGTAGGACAGGGCCATGCGGCCCGGGTCGGCGGCGTAGGCGGCGAGCTGGCCGGGGAAGAAGTCGTCGGCGCCGAGGCGGACGAGGACTCCGGCCATCAGCAGCGCCGGTCCGAGCACCAGCCCGGCCCCCTCCACCCAGCGTCCGGGGATCGTCATGCGTGTGATCGTCATGCCCGCCATTCAAGTGACGGACGCGTCCGGGCACATTGGCGCGGACGCGAGGGCCCGCACTCCACCTGGCACTACCAGGGCATGAAAGTTTCAGCCGTTCCCGCAGGTCAGCGGGGTTGACCGGGGTGCCCGCATTGACGGGCCCGAACGCGGCGGCCGAGCATGACGCCGCGTTCCCCCTCGCGGAAAGGGCACCCCCCATGCAGACCTCGAAGGCGGCACTGACCGCCCTGGCCACGGTGGTGGCCGGAGCGGCTGTCGCCGTCGCGCTGACCACCAGCCCGGCGGGCGCGGCGACCGGAACAGGGACCGGCTACCTGCACACCAGCGGCAACAAGATCCTCGACAGCACCGGGGCGACCGTCCGGCTGACCGGGATCAACTGGTTCGGCATGGAGACCGACAACAAGACCTTCCACGGCCTGTGGTCGAGCAACCCCTGGAAGAGCCAGATCGACAAGATGGCCTCGCTGGGCTACAACACGCTGCGGGTGCCGTACTCCAACGACGCGCTCAAGCCGGGGGCCACCGCCACCGGGATCAACGACTACGTCAACCCCGACCTGGTCGGCCTGTCCCCCATGCAGATCCTCGACAAGGTCGTGGACTACGCGGGCGTCAAGGGCATGCGGATCATCCTCGACCGCCACCGCCCGACCTCGGCCGGCCAGTCGCCGCTCTGGTACGTCAGCGCCACGCCCGAGAGCACCTGGATCAACGACTGGAAGACGCTGGCCCAGCACTACGCGAACAACCCCACGGTCATCGGCGCCGACCTGCACAACGAGCCGCACGCCGAGGGCACCAACCCCAACGCGACCGGCGCCTGCTGGGGCTGCGGCGACCAGGCCCGCGACTGGCGCCTGGCGGCCGAGCGGGCGGGCAACGCGGTCCTGGGCGTGAACCCCAACTGGCTGATCTTCGTCGAGGGCGTGAGCTGCCCGAGCGGCGGCCTGTCGAACGTCTGGGACAACGATCCCAGCAACGACGAGGACTGCGGCTGGTGGGGCGGCAACCTGTCGAAGGCCGGCCAGTACCCGGTACGGCTGAACGTCGCGAACCGCCTGGTCTACTCACCGCACGAGTACGCCACCTCGGTCTACCACCAGACCTGGTTCGACGCCCCCGACTACCCCGCCAACATGCCCGCCATCTGGGACAAGTACTGGGGATACCTCTACCGGCAGAACATCGCGCCGATCATGATGGGCGAGTTCGGCACCACGCTGGCCTCGAACGTCGACAAGGTCTGGCTCCAGGAGCTCATGAAGTACACCGGCACCGGGGTGAACGGCATGTCGTTCACGTACTGGTCGTGGAACCCGAACTCGGGCGACACCGGCGGCATCGCCAATGACGACTGGACCACGATCAACCAGGCCAAGCAGGACATCCTGCAGCCGTACCTGATCCCGCCGGCCGGGGGCGGGGGCAACCCCACGACGTCGCCGACGGCGAACCCGCCGGGGCAGTGCACGGTCGGCTACCAGCAGACCAACGCCTGGCAGGGCGGCTTCCAGGGCGAGGTGACGGTGAAGAACACCGGGACGTCCCCGATCAACGCCTGGACCGCGACCTGGACGCTGCCCTCGGGCGTCACCCTGAACAACGCCTGGAACGCGGTGGTGACGGTCTCGGGCACCACGTGGACCGCCAAGGGGCCCGACTGGGCGCGGAACCTGGCGCCGGGCGCGTCGGTGGTGATCGGCTTCACCGCCAACGGCCCCGCCGCCACCCCCGGGAACACCACCTGCTCCTGACTCCATCTCCCGCTTCCCGCCCGCGTTCCCCTGCCGGGGCCGCGGGCGGTCAGCTGAACGGGCGGGACATCTCGTCGAGCATCTCGGCCATGACCTCCCGCAACGAGCGCGACTGGCGCTCCTCGACCCACAGGTGCGACCCCAGCCGCAACGCCGTGAGGAACCCGGCCGCCATTACCTGCGGCCGCACCGGGCTGTCCCGCTCGGAGATCGCCTGGGCGAGGTCGCGCTCCAGCGCCGCGTGGTTGGCGAGCTGCCGGGCCAGCAGCGACGGGTGCCGCTTGGCCAGGCGGGCGCGCACGGCCCACTCCCGCGCCGGCTCGCCCACCTCCTCGAACACGTCGTCGATCGCGCCGCAGAGCGCCTGCCAGGCGGTACGGCCGGCCGGCTGGGCGCCCACCTTCTCGACCAGGTCGCGGATGCGCTGCTCCTCGCCGTAGAGGACGGCGTCCTCCTTGCCGGCGAAGTAGTTGGAGAACGTGCGGCGCGAGATGTTGGCGGCGTCGGCGATGGTCTCGACCGTGACGGCGTCGAGGCCGTGCTCCCCGACCAGCCGCATGGCCGCCTCGTGCACGGCCTGCCGCGTCTCGGCCTTCTTGCGCTCGCGCAGCCCGCCGGTGCTGTCCATGATGCGCCAAGCCTACCGGCCGGGAATATATGCTCAGCGAGCAAACTTTCCCATTGGGCATTGTTTTACGTAGGAGGAGGTCGCGCATGAGCGCACCGACCGTCCCGGCCGCGCCGCCGGGTCAGATGAGCCATCGGCAGATCATGGAGGCCCTGAGCGGGCTGCTGCTCGTCCTGTTCGTGGCGATGATCAGCGGCACGATCGTGTCGGTCGCGCTGCCGCAGATCATCGGCGCGCTGAACGGCACGCAGTCGCAGTACACCTGGGTGATCACCGCCTCGTTGCTGGCGTCCACGGCCTCCACCCCGATCTGGGGCAAGCTGGCCGACCTGTTCAGCAAGAAGCTGCTGTTGCAGATCTCTATCGTGATCTTCATGGTCAGCTCGGTGGCCTGCGGCTTCGCCCAGGACACCGGCCAGCTCATCGCCTTCCGCGCCCTCCAGGGCCTCGGCATGGGCGCGTTGCAGGTCCTGGTCCAGGTGATCATCGCGGCGATGATCAGCCCCAAGGACCGGGGCAAGTACAACGGCTACCTCGGCGGCGTCATGGCCGTCGCGACCGTGGCCGGGCCGCTGCTCGGCGGCCTGATCGCGGACACCTCCTGGCTCGGCTGGCGCTGGTGCTTCTTCGTGGCGGCGCCGTTCACCGTGGTCGCCTTCCTCCTGCTGCAGAAGACCCTGCGGGTGACCCACGTGCGCCGCGAGGGCGTCAAGGTCGACTACGTCGGCGCCACGCTGATCGCGGCCGGCGTGAGCGTGCTGCTCATCTGGGTGACCTTCGTCGGCAACTCCTTCGACTGGCTGTCCTGGCAGACCGCCGCGATGGTGCTCGGCGGCGTCGCCCTCCTGGCGGTCGCGACCTGGGTGGAGACCGTGGTCAAGGAGCCGGTCGTGCCGCTGCACGTCATCCGCCGCCGTACGCCGGCGCTGGCCATCCTGGCGAGCCTCGCGGTGGGCATGGCGATGTTCGGCGGCTCGGTCTTCCTCGGCCAGTACTTCCAGATCGGCCGCGGCTACAGCCCGACCGAGGCGGGGCTGCTGACGATCCCGATGATGCTCGGCGTGCTGCTGTCCTCGGCGATCTCCGGGCGCATGGTGTCGAGGAGCGGGAACGTCAAGCCGTACATCGTGACCGGGGCGATCGTGCTGACCGCCGGGTTCCTGGTGCTGTCCACGATGGACCACCAGACCTCGCTGGTGCTCATCGCCGGCGCGATGGTGCTGGTCGGCGCGGGCGTCGGCATGTCGATGCAGAACCTCGTCCTCGCGATCCAGAACACCGTGCCGCTGCGCGAGCTGGGCGCGGCCAGCGGGGCCGTGACGTTCTTCCGCTCGCTGGGCGGCACGGTGGGCGTGTCGGTGCTCGGCGCGGTGCTGGCCAACCAGGTCGCGACCGGCATCGCCAAAGGGCTGGCCAAGGTGGGCATCGACCCGGCCAAGGCGGCCGCGGGCGGCAAGAGCACGCTCAACATCGCGGCGCTGCCGGAGCCGTTCAAGGGCATCGTCAGGGCCGCGTACGGCGACGCCACCGGGCACATCTTCCTGATCTCGGCGGGCATCGCCGTGATCGGCGTGATCGCCACCCTGTTCCTCAAGCCGACCAAGCTCCGCGACAGCGTGGACCTGGCCGAACCCGCCCCGGCGGGAGACGGCAGGACCCCCGTCGCCTCCTGAGGCGCCGCCCAGGGCACGGCATTTGACCGGAAAACAGAGGGTTGACCCGCGCTGACCCGTGATGGATAACAGTATTCCGACAGGGGGAGTAAACCTGCACTGTTACGGAGACCCCGATGACAAGCCTGGCTTCTCCTGGGTTGATCGGGCGTGACGCCCAGTTACGCTCACTCGTCGACGCCATCACCGGCCCTCCGGCCGTCATCCTCGTGCAGGGCGAGGCGGGCATCGGGAAGACCCGGCTGGTCAGGGCCGCGCTCGACCTGTTGCCCGACGGCGAACGCACCGTCCTGATCGGTCATTGCCACCAGATCCGCGAGCCGTTCCCGTACGGCCCGGTGTTCGACGCGCTGCGGCACGTCGGGTGCGCGCTGCCGGAGACGGGCACGCTCAACCCGGTCACCGGGGCCCTGCGCGGCTACCTGCCGGAGCTGGCCGGGCACCTGCCGCCGGCGCCGTCGCCGCCCCCGCTGGACGACCCGCGCGCCGAGCGCCACCGCCTGTTCCGCGGGGTGCACGCGCTGCTGGCCGCCGCGGGCCCGGCGGTGCTGGTGATCGAGGACCTCCACTGGGCCGACGACGGCACCCGTGACCTGCTGCGCTTCCTCACCGACCAGCCGCCGGCGGGGCTCGCGCTGGTGGTGACGTTCCGCCGGGAGGGGCTGCCGGTGCCGGGGCTGCCGTTCGGGCGCGCGTACCGGCGTCCGCCGGGGGTGCGCAGCGAGGTGATCTCGCTGACGCCGCTGGACGTCGAGGGGGTGCGCCGCCTGACCGGGGCGCTGCTCGGCCGTTCGACGCTGACCGCCGACTTCGTCACGAAACTGCGCGACCGCACGGCGGGGGTGCCGTTCGTGATCGAGGAGGTGGTGCGCTCGTTGCTCGACGACGAGGGCCAGTTACTCGGCGGCGAGGAGGAGCCGGAGGTCCTGGAGCGCATGGCGGTGCCGCTGCTGCTGCGCGAGGCGATGGCCGAGCAGCTCACCGGGCTCTCGCCGGCCGCGCTGCACGCCGTGCACGCCGCCGCCGTGCTCGGGCTGCCCGCCGACGAGCAGCTCATCGCCGCCGTCTCCGGCCACCCCCTCGGCGACGGGCTCAGCCAGGCGCTGAAGGCCGGCGTGCTGCTCGAACAGCACGACGGCCAGTACGGCTTCCGCCACGCCCTCGCCCAGCAGGCCGTCTACGACGCGATCCCCGGCCCCGACCGGCGGCTCACCCACCAGCGGGCGGTGACCGCGCTGTCCGCCCTCGAACCGCCGCCGCTCGTCCAGCTCGCCTACCACGCCAGGCGCGCGGGCGACTTCGAGTCCTGGCAGCGGCACGGCCCGGCGGCGGCCGATCACGCCGCCGCCATCGGCGACATCCCGCTCGCCGTCGAGGTGCTGGCCGGCATGCTGGCCGACCCGAAGCTGCCGCACGACGCGCGCGGCCCGCTCGCGCTGCGGCTCAGCCGGGTGGCCGCGATCGGGCTGTCCTACCGGCGGGTGGTGCGCTCGCTGCGCCACCTGCTGGCCGAGGACTTCCTGTCCCGGCACGTACGCGGCGAGGCCAGGCTCAACCTGGGCGTGCTGCTGTCCAACCAGGCGGGCGTGGTCGCCGCCGGCCGTCAGGAGATCCTGCTCGCCCTGCCCGACCTGCACGACCGGCCGAGCCTGGCCGCGCGCGGGCTGGCGCTGCTGGCGATGCCGGCCTGGGGCGACGAGCCGCTGGCCGTCCACGAGGAGTGGATGAACCGGGCGGAGAAGCTGCTGGCCACGGTCGAGGACCAGGATCCCGAGCTGACCGCCGCCGTGCACGCCAACAAGATCAGCCTGGCCATGATGCTGGGCTCGCCGGACGCCTTCG
This sequence comes from Nonomuraea sp. NPDC049646, assembly GCF_044465525.1. Classification (NCBI taxonomy): domain Bacteria; kingdom Bacillati; phylum Actinomycetota; class Actinomycetes; order Streptosporangiales; family Streptosporangiaceae; genus Nonomuraea; species Nonomuraea sp. NPDC049646. The sequence goes on from NZ_JBITLU010000022.1 coordinate 177,708, forward strand.
ACCTGGCCGCGACGCTGCCCGCCAACGACCCGTCGGCGGCCGTGCGCAGGCAGGTGGCGCGCGGCTACGCCAACCTGTTCGACTCGGCCATCGCGCTCGGCCACTACGCGGCGGCCGAGCGCTTCGCCGACCAGAGCAGGCGCATCGCCGAGGAGACGGGCGCGCAGTACCCGGTGTTCCTGGTGGAGATGTCCTCGATCCGGCTCGCCCTGCTCACCGGCCGCTGGGAGGGCCTGCGGGAACGGGCCGTCGCGGCGGTCGAGATGACGGCCGAGGCGCCGCTGCTGGCCGTGGACGCCCGGCTCGCGCTGGGCATGCTGGCCCTGGCCAGGGGCGAGTGGGAGGAGGCCGCCGAGCACCTGGTGGCGGCGGGGGTCAACGACGTGGAGTCGGGGTTCCTGCCGGTCGCCGCCGTGGCCTCGGGCGGCCTGATCGAGCTGCACCTGACCCGCGACTGCCCGCACGAGGCGCTGGCCGAGGCCGAGCGGGCGGTGGCCAGGCTGCGCCGCAAGGGCATGTGGGTGTGGGGCGACCAGCTCGTGCTCCCGGCCGTGACAGCGCTGCTGAGGGCCGGACGGGCGGAGGAGGCCGAGGAGCTGGTGGCCGAGTTCGCGGCGGGCATCGAGGGCCGCGACGCGCCCTCCGCGCACGCCGGCCTCGACGCGGCGGCCGGCGCGCTGGCCCTGGACCGGGGCGCGTACGAGGAGGCGGCCAGGTGCTTCGCCAGGGCGCGGGCCGCGTACGAGGCGATGCCGAGGCCCTACAGCGTGGCCAGGACGGCCGAGTCCGAGGCGGCGGCCCGGCTGGCGACGGGCGACCGGGCACGGGCCGCCGACCTGATCGCCGACGCCTGCGAGCGGTACGCCGGCCTGGGCGCGACCCACGACGCCGCCCGCTGCCGCCACCTGATGCGCGAGATCGGGCCGGGCAGCGCGCCGCGCCGGGGCAGGAAGGGCCGCAGCGGGGTGTTGTCGCCGCGGGAGGCCGAGGTGGCCAGGCTGGTCGCGCTGGGCCGGACGAACAGGGAGATCGCCGAGGTGCTGTTCCTGTCCCGGCGGACGGTGGACACGCACGTCGCGCGGGTGCTGCAGAAGCTCGGCGTGCGCACCCGCAACGACGTGAAGGAGCCCCGGCCGGATGACCGGCCGGGGCTCGTCAACCCTGATTCCGATGGTTAGACCGTGATGCTCCAGGAGTCCAGGAAGCCGGTGTCACCGGCGTAGACGTCCTCGATGTCGAGCGTCCAGGTGCCGGCGGCCTGCTGGCTGACCGGGATCGAGAAGGTCCTGGTGCCGTACTGCGTGCAGGTGGTGCCGCCGTAGGCGTCGACCACGTACCAGGTGCCGCTCGGGCCGCGGAGCCAGATGTCGAGGTCCTCGGCGCAGGTGTGGCTGATCGTGATGGACACCTTGACCGGGGAGGCCGCGGTGCCCGTCGCGGTGGACGTGATCGAGCTCTGGGTGTTGGAGTAGTCCCTGATCTGGTAGTCGGTGTCGTTGGTGAACGTCCGGCCGCCCGAGGTGCCCTGGACGGTCAGCGCGTACGACGTGGTGTGCGTCGTCGTCTCGCCGGTGCCGGTCACGGTGATCGTGTAGCTGCCCGCCGGGGTGGTGGGCGAGGTCGCGATCGACAGGCTGGACGAGCCGCCCGACGTGATGCTGGCCGGGTTGAACGAGGCCGTGGCGCCGGTCGGCAGGCCGCTCGCGGACAGGTTCACCGTCTGGGCGGTCCCGTTCGTGGTGGTCGAGCCGATCGTCGTGGTGGCGGTGGCGCCGGCCTGCACCGTGCCCGAGCCGGGGTTGGCGGTGAGCGAGAAGTCACGCGGCTGGGTGGTGCCGCCGACCGCCTGCTTCCAGACCGCGTACGCCGCGGCGTCCGCCGCCCGGTCGAGGACGGTGTCGTTGATGTTGGAGGTGGTGTCGCAGGAGGAGTGGTAGCAGGAGTCGTAGGCCCGGTTGGCCGTGCCGCCCCACTTGGTGGCCTGCGCCGAGGTCTTGGTGGCGCTCGCGCCCGCCGCCACGCCCGAGCTGGCGATGCCGGCGTTGCGGAAGGAGGCGTCGTCGGACCGGTTGGCGCCCTCGGTGTTCTCCTCAGGCTGGAGGTTCAGCTTGTCGTAGAACTCCTTCAGGTACGACGCGCCGGTGGTGGTGATGTTGTTGATGAAGTAGCCGCCGTTGGGCGAGCCGACCATGTCGTAGTTGTAGTAGACCTTGATCTTGGACCGGTCGGTCGAGCTGAGCGAGGCGACGTAGGCCTCGGAGCCGTTCAGGCCCTGCTCCTCGTCGGTCCACCAGCCGAACCGCACGTGCTTGGTGAGCGTGGGGTTCTTCTGGGCCAGGGTCAGCGCGACCTCCAGGAGGGTGGCCGAGCCGGAGCCGTTGTCGTTGATGCCCGGTCCCGCGGACACGCTGTCCAGGTGGGCGCCGGACATGATGACCTGGTTGGCGTCGCCGCCGGGCCAGTCGGCGATCAGGTTGGGGCCGGCGCCGCTGGTGCAGTAGGAGACGCTGCAGGCCTGGCGGGTCACGGTGTACCCGGCCGCCTGGAGCTTCTGCTCGACGTAGGAGACCGACTGCAGGTAGCCCTGGCCGGTGGACCTGCGGTTGCCGCCGTTCGCGGTGGCGATGCTCTGGAACTGCGCCAGGTGCGTCTTGACGTTGGCGACGCTGACGTCAGGCGGGTCCTGGCCGCCGGGGCCGCCGCCGCCGACCGTCAGGGTGTACGTCGCGGTGTGCGTGGTCGAGCCGGTGCCGGTCACGGTCACCTGGTAGGTGCCCTGGGCCGTGGAGGCGCCGACGGACAGGGTCAGCGTGGAGGAGTTGCCGGAGGTCACCGAGGCCGGGTTGAAGCTGGCGGTGGTGCCGCTGGGCAGGCCGGAGGCGGTCAGGTTGACGGTCTGGGCGCTGCCCGAGGTCGTCTGGGTGTTGACCGTGGTGGTGACGGTGGCGCCGGGCTGGGCGCTGCCGGAGGACGGGTTGAGCGACAGCGAGAAGTCCGGGCCGGCGGTGCCGCAGGCGGGCTCGCCGGAGGCGGCGGCGACGCTGACGGCGCTCCAGGCGGCCTTGGTGCTGTTGCACTCGGC
>NZ_JBITLU010000023.1:0-128629 GCF_044465525.1 Nonomuraea sp. NPDC049646
GCCTGCGCTGGGACCCTCGCACCCGCGCCTACATGGAACGACGCACCCAAGACGGCCTGTCCAAGAAAGAGATCATCCGCTGCCTGAAGCGCTACATAGCTCGCGAACTCTACCGAATCATCACAGCAAACGATCAAGAACATCCCGCTTGACATCCATAGGAGCATCCGCGGGCCGCCGAGTTCTCCACCGATTGAGTCTGGGCGCGAACGGTAGTTGATGCCACACTCACAGTGATGCTGCGAACCGCCGATTTCCGCAACCTGCCGGCCGAGCCCAACCTGTTCGTGGGCCGGGAGTCCGACCTCGATGAGCTGGCCCATCTCGGCCGCGTCTCGCGTGTGGTGACGCTGTGCGGCGCGGGGGGCATCGGCAAGACGCGCCTGGCCCTGCGCCTGGCCGCCAGGGTCGCCGCCGAGCACCCCGACGGCGTGTGGCTGGTCGAGCTGGCCGACGTGGAGAAGGGCGAGCTGCGGGAGCGGGTCCGCGCCGCGCTCGGCGTCGCCGAGGACCTGGCGGAGACCATCGGCGGCCGCCGCGTGCTGCTCGTCCTGGACAACTGCGAGCCGGTGGTCGGCGAGTGCGCCGAGCTCTGCCGCGACCTGCTCGGCGCCTGCCCGCGGCTCACCGTGCTGGCCACCAGCCGCGAGCCGCTGCGGGTGCCGGGCGAGACGGTCTGGCGGGTGCCGCCGCTCTCGCTCGTCGGCGAGGAGAGCGAGGCCGTGCGCCTGTTCGTGACCAGGGCCAGCGCCGCGCGTCCCGGCTTCGAGCTGACCGAGGAGACGCTGCCGCTGGCGATCGAGCTGTGCCAGGCGCTCGACGGGCTGCCGCTGGCGATCGAGCTGGCCGCCGCCATGGTGCGGGTGCTGTCGGTCAGGCAGCTCGTCGAGCGGCTCGACGACCGGTTCAGGGTGCTGGCGGGCGGCGCCCGTACGGCCCACGCCAGGCACCGCACGCTGCGTGCCGCCGTCGACTGGAGCTACCGGCTGCTCAGCCCCCAGGAACGCCTGCTGCTGCGCCGCGTGGCGGCCTTCCGCTCCTGCTGGACGCTCGACCTGGCCGAGACGGTGTGCGCCGGCTCCGGCCTGCCCGAGGAGGACGTGCTGCCGCGCCTGTGCGACCTGGTGGACAAGTCGCTGGTCGTGCTCGACGGCGAGGTCGCCGGCCAGGCCCGCTACCGGCTGCTGGAGACCGTCCGCGAATACGCGCTGGAGCGGCTGGCGGAGTCCGGCGAGGAGGCGGCGCTGCGCCGCGCCCACCTGGCCGCGCTCGCCGGGCTGGCCGGGCGGTTCAAGGACGTCCTCGCGCCCGGCACGCGCACGTCGTGGCCCGTGGTCGAGCGCTTCGTCAACCTGTTCGACGGGCTCAAGGCCGAGGTGGGCGCGGCCTGCGACTGGGCCGTGGCGAGCGGGACGCCGCAGACCGCCCTGCAACTGCTGACCGACGTGCGCTACCTGCTCATGGCCAGCGGGCGGCGGCTGGACATCGCCGAGCGGCTCGACCGGCTGCTCGCGCTCGACGCACCCGACGTGCCCGAGGGCTTACGCGGGCAGGCGATGATCCTGCGCGGTGAGCTGGCGCTCGCGGCCGGTGAGACGGGGCTCGCGGCGCGGTGCGTACAGATCGGGCTGGCGCTGTGCGTCGACGCCCACGACGCCTACGGCGAGGCCGTGGGCCTGATCATGCTGGCCCAGGCGACCGGCGACCAGGAGTCGCTGGCCCCGGCCCTGGAGGCGGCGCGGCGGCGCGGCGACCCGATCCTGGAGTCGCTGGCCCAGGGCACCCGGGCCGACTTCGGCCTGCGGGCCGGCCGCCTGCACGAGGCCCGGCGCGCGTTCGAGGAGGTCCTGTCGCTGAGCGAGCGGCTGGACAACCACCTCGGCCAGTCCTACGGGCACGTCGGCCTGGCCCAGATCGCCCGGCGCACCGGCGACCGTCCGGCCGCCCGGCGGCACTACGAGGCCGGCCTGCGCCTGCTGCGGCACATCGACGCCCGGCAGCAGATCGTGAGCTGCCTGGCCGGGCTCGGCCGCGTCGCGCTGGACGAGGGCGACCTGGCGCAGGCCCGCGCGCGGCTCACCGAGGCGCTGGTGCTCAGCCGCGACGCGGGCCTGCGCGACAGCATCGCCCGGCGGCTGGCGGCCTGGGCGCGCCTGGTGGCGGCCGAGGGCGACGACCGGCGCGCGGTCCTGCTGGCCGCCGCCTCCCTGGGGCTGCGCGACCGCCGTCCCGACGCCCGCACCGAGGAGCTGCTGGCCCCCGCCCGCGAACGGCTCGGCGAGGCCCTGGTGGCGCTGCTGTGGGCCGAGGGCCTGGCGATGACGGCCGACCAGGCGGTCTCGTGCGCGCTCGGCGGCCCGTTGCCCGAGCTGCCCGCCGCGCCGGTCGCCCCGGCCGCCCAGGACAGCAGGCTGACGGCCAGGGAACGCGAGATCGCCGAGCTGGTGGCCCGCGGGCTGAGCAACCGGGCCATCGCCGACGAACTTGTGATCAGCCCGGCCACCGCCGCGCGGCACGTCGCCAACATCCTCGGCAAGCTGGGCTTCTCCACACGTACACAGATTGCCGCATGGGTGATCGGCGGACGCTGATCCCGGCGGGTTCTCTACACATCGCCGCCGCCCGGCGCTTACATCGTCGAATGGCCATGTCAGCGCATGTGCCGCCCCGGCCGGAACGCCTACCGTTCTCGTGTGATCGACCGCGCCCCGCGCTCCCCGTCCTCGCGCCGGGGGCCGCGGCGGCCGATCGACCGAGGGACGTCACGCGTCCCGACGGAGCCGGGCCTTCTCGGAGGGGTGGGGGCCCGGTTCCGGGGCGCGTGACAGCGGGCTCGAGTCGCGCAGGGCTCGGGCCCGCCCACCTCGGCCCTGGGCTGGGGAAATGCACACCGCTCTACATAGATCGGTGGATGCGGCCGGCGCGCGGGCGACCGTACGTTGACGGTCATGACGCCGTCCGCCTCGTCCTCCGGCACCGTGATCCACGAGGTGTTCTGCCGGGCGTACGAGCGGGGCGAGCGGCCGGCGCTCATCGATCTGCGCGGCGGCCACGTCTACGGCTACCGCAGCCTGGTGACCGAGGTGACCAGGGCGGCGTCCGGGCTGGTGCGCAGGGGAGCGCGCCGCGACCAGGTGGTGGGCGTGCACGTCTCCACGACCGGCACCCAGACCGTGGCCCTGCACACCGTGCTGGCGGCGGGCGGGGTGGCCGCGCCGATCGGTCCAGGGCTCGGCGTCGAGGAGGTGGCGGCGCTGCTGCGCGAGTGCGACGCCCGCATGCTGATCACCACCCCCGACCTGGCGGAGACGGCGATCGCGGCGGCCGACGGCTCCCGCGTGCGCCAGGTGGTCTCGCTCGGCCCGGCGCTCGACACGATCGACTTCCGCGGCCTGCTCGTGCTGGAGCCCACCGCGCTGCCCGCCCTCGACGCCAAGCGCCAGGACGCGCTGGCGCTGCCCGGCGGCGCCCGGCTCACCCATGCCGACCTGCTGGCCAGGATGGCCGAGCTCGACGTGCCGATCGGCCTGACGGAGTCCGACGTCGTGCTGTGCACGTGGCCGCCCGGCGCCGGCGCCGACCTGCCCGCCCTGGTCGGCCTCGCCGTCTCCAGGGGCGCGCTCGTCGTCGCCGCGGGCCGCGGTGACCTGCCCGGATCCGGCTACGACGCGGGCGTCACCGTGCTCACCGGGCCCGCCGGCACGCTGGAGCGCGTGGGCTGAGTATGCGGACCTGTTACCTGCTCCGCCCTTGACGTCGGCGCGCGCGAAGTGGGTTGATAGCCGTTGTTGACAACGTTGTCAAAGGTCACCAACTTCGGGGGATCGCGAAGGGAATGGTGTGCGATGCGACGGTGGTTAGCGGCCGTCTCGATCACGATGGCGGGCGTTCTGGGCCTGGCGGGCTGCGGCGGAGGCAGCGGCGGCCAGACTGCCGAGCCGGGCTCGTCGAGCGGCGGCAAGCAGCAGGTGGAGGTCTTCTCCTGGTGGACGGGCCCCGGCGAGGCCGACGGTCTCAAGGCGATGAAGAAGATATTCGAGGACAAGAACCCGAACTACACGTTCTTCGACGCCGCCGTGGCGGGCGGCTCTGGTGACAAGGCCAAGGCGTTGTTGCAGTCGAAGTTGCAGGCCGGCACGCCGCCCGACACCTTCCAGGGGCACGCCGGCGCCGAGTTGCAGGGCTACATCAAGGCGGGCAACCTGGAGGACCTGACGTTCCTGTACGACGAGCTGAAGCTCAAGGACGTCTTCCCCGCCCAGCTCGTCGACCAGATCAGCGTCGAGGGCAAGATCTACTCGGTGCCGGTCAACATCCACCGGTCCAACGTCCTGTGGTTCAACCCCAAGGTGCTCAAGGACGCCGGCATCGCGGCCGCGCCCAAGACGATCGAGGAGTTCATCGCAGACCTGGAGAAGGTCAAGGCCAAGGGCAAGATCCCGATCTCCATCGGCTCGGAGTGGACCGCCACCCACCTGCTGGAGAACGTGCTGCTCGGCTCGCTCGGCACCGACGCCTACAACGCGCTGTTCAAGCCGGGCGCCGACTGGAGCGGCCCGCAGATGACGAAGGCGCTGGAGAACTACGCCAAGATCATGTCGTACGCGGGCGACCCGCAGGACGACTGGCAGCCCGCCGCCAAGCAGGTGGCCGACGGCGAGGCGGCGTTCAACATCATGGGCGACTGGGCCTACGGCTTCTTCCACAACCCGCCGGAGGGCGGCCTCGGCAAGACGTCCAAGACGGACTTCGACTGGGCGCCCGCGCCCGGCACCGAGGGCACCTACATGTGGCTGTCGGACAGCTTCACGCTGCCCAAGGGCGCCAAGAACCGGGACGGGGCCATCGCCTGGCTGAAGGTCGCGGCGAGCAAGGAGGGCCAGGACGCCTTCAACCCCAAGAAGGGCTCCATCCCCGCCCGCAAGGACGCCGACCAGTCGCTCTACACCGACTACCTGGCCGACGCGCTGAAGGACTGGTCGGGGAACAAGCTGGCCGGTTCCATCCAGCACGGCGTCTCGGTGAGCCAGCCGTGGCTGGCCTCGATCAACGAGGCGGTCGGGCTGTTCATCGGCAGCAAGGACGTCAAGGGCCTGCAGCAGGGCCTGGCCGACGCGGCCAAGGCCAACGCTCAGTGACGCATGCGGGTACGGCGGGAGGCTCCCGCCGTACCCGCGCGAAGGGAAACGGTTGTGAGGCGGGCACGCACCTGGCTGCCCGGACTCCTCCTCGTCGCGCCGTCGATCGTGGCGATCGGCGTGTTCGTGTACGGCATGCTGGGCTGGAACTTCCGCCTGGCCATGACGGACCAGCACGATGAGGTGTCCGAAGGCACGTTCGTGGGGCTGAAGAACTTCGTCGACATCTGGGAGCAGGCGCGCTGGCGGCTGTCGGTCGACCACGCGATCGTGTTCACGATCACGTTCGTGGCGGGGGCGCTGGTGCTGGGCTGGTTCCTGGCGTTCCTCATGGAGAAGGGGATCTGGGGGGAGGGCACGTTCCGGGCGATCTACCTGTTCCCGATGGCTGTGTCGTTCGTCGCGACCGGCATCGTGTGGCGGTGGCTGATGAACTCGGGGACGGGTGAGCGGGCGGTCGGCCTGAACCGGCTGTTCGACGCGATCGGGCTGCCGCAGTGGCAGTGGTTCAGGGATCCGGACTGGGGGATGGCCGCGATGGCGCTCCCAGCGATCTGGCAGATGTCCGGATATGTCATGGCGTTGTTCCTGGCGGGCTTCCGCGGCGTCCCCGAGGAGCTGCGCGAGGCCGCGCGGGTGGACGGCGCCGGCGAGTGGGGCGTCTACCGGCACGTGGTGCTGCCCATGCTCAGGCCGGTCACCCTGTCGGCGCTGATCATCCTGGGACACATCTCGCTCAAGGTCTTCGACCTCATCGTGGCGGTGTCCGGCAAGCAGATCATCACCGACGTGCCCGCGGTGTTCATGTGGGTGGCGGTCTACGACTCGCACGACCCGGCGAAGGGGGCCACGATCGCCTCGTACATCGTGCTCAGCGTGGCGGTCTTCGTGATCCCGTACCTGATCTGGTCGGTGCGAAGGGAGCGCAGGCCATGACGGCCGTCGCGGCCCGGCGCAGGACCGGGTTCGGGATCGTGCGGTTCTGCCTGCTGCTCGCCCTGGTGGTCGTCGTCCTCGTCCCGATCTACGTGCTGCTGGCCACCAGCTTCAAGCCGCTCACCGAGGCCGACCCCGGCCAGGCGTGGAACCTGCCCAGGACGTGGACCACCGAGGCGTGGCGGGTGGCCTGGGAGAAACTGGCCCCCGGCCTGTGGAACAGCGTGCTGCTGGCCGTCCCCGGCTCGCTGCTGTCGTGCGCGTTCGGGTCGATGAACGGCTACGTGCTGTCCAAATGGCGCTTCCCCGGCGCGGACGTGCTGTTCACGCTGTTCCTGTTCGGCATGTTCATCCCCTACCAGGGCGTGATGATCCCGCTGGTCAAGCTCATGGTCTGGCTGAACGAGCAGACCGGGCTGCCGGGCGTCTTCTACGGCGGCATCCCGGGCCTGGTGCTCGCGCACGTCGTGTACGGCATCCCCATCTGCACGCTGATCTTCCGCAACTACTACGTCACGATCCCCGACGAGCTGATCGAGGCCGCGCGGGTGGACGGCGCTGGAATGCTGCGCGCGTACTGGTCGGTCGTGCTGCCGGTGTCGTGGCCCGCCATCGCGGTGGTGATCATCTGGCAGTTCACCTCCCTGTGGAACGACTTCCTGTTCGCCGTCTTCATCACCGGGCCGCAGAGCTGGCCGACCACCGTCATGCTCAACAACATCGCCGGGGCCCAGGCAACCCCCTACAGCCAGCAGATGGCCGCGGCCGTCCTGGCCTCGATCCCGACGATGCTGATCTACGTGCTGCTCGGCCGGTTCTTCATGCGCGGCCTGATGGCGGGCGCGCTGAAGGGCTGAGGCGGGACGGCGCGCCAGTCCGGTGACCGGCCGGCCAGCGCGTCGCCCAGCGGCGTACGGGCGTACAGGACGGAACGGCCGGTGCGGGTGCCCACGACCAGGCCCGTCCTGCGCAGGACGGCCAGGTGCCCGCCGGTCGCGCCGAGGCTCTGGCCGAGCAGGGCGGCCAGGTGGGTGGTCGTCGCGGGCACGGCCAGCTCGGTCAGCAGGCGCGCCCTGGTGCGGCCGATCAGCAGCGCCAGGTCGCCGTCCGGGACGCCGACCGCGGCGCCGGTGCCGCGGGCCGGGTAGACCAGCGCGTTGGGCCAGGCCGCCTCCAGGTACACGCCGACCGAGCCGGAGAAGGCGGTCGGCACGAACAGCAGGCCCCCGCCGCCCAGCACGTGCAGGCCGTGGCGGGTGTGCAGGCGCACCTCGATGTGCCCGTCCGGACGCCAGCGCACCTGGTCGCTCAGGTCGTCGAGGGCCGCGGCCCAGCCGTAGGCGGCCAGGCGTCCGGCCCGCTGGATCACGTCGCGTTCGAGGATCGCGTGGAGCCGCTGCCAGTCCACCGAGATGATCTCCCGCCACAGCGCCTCGTACGCGTCGGCCAGCACCTGCACCACCCGCGGCGAGAAGAGCAGGTCGCGGACCGGCTCCGGCACCGGCGGCAGCTCCGCCAGCACCCTGGCGATCTCCTCGTGCGCCTGCCGGACCGGGGTCCTGCGCATCGAGGCCAGCTCGGTCTCGAACGGCACGCTCATCCCGGCCGGCGGCGGGGCGAGGAAGTCGACGTTCGCGTAGCCCTTGTTGCCGCTGATCGCCGCCATCGCGCGCAGCGCCGGATGCCGTCGCACCAGGTCGAGGTACGGGCCGCGCCAGCGCTCCACCCACCGGCGGTGCACGCCGGGCTCGTTCCTGCCGTCGAGCGTCCAGTGGGCGTGCATGGTCTCGATCAGGGGTGAGATCGCGAACCTGCCGGCCACCAGGTCCTGCGGGGTCACCTGGATCTGCAGCGCCATCTTTCGGTTATATCCGAAACCTTGGCCGGGCCGGGCGCCGGTTCAGCAGCATCGGGGTGTGAGAGCGGCGAGGTACGGCGACGTGTTCGCGGTCAAGGAGTTCCGGGTGCTGTTCGGCAGCTTCGTGCTGCTGGTCACCGGGGACTCGATCAAGATGCTGGCCCTGTCCGTGCTGGTGTACGCGCGGACGGGCTCCCCGGGGCTGTCGGCGGCGGCGTACATGGCGGGGTGGCTGCCGTACATCGTGGGCGGGATGTTCCTGCTGTCGCTGGCCGACCGGCTGCGGCCCCGGGCGCTGATGGTGACCGGCGAGCTGGTCAGGGCGGCGGTGTGCCTGCTGCTGGCCTGCCCCGGGCTGCCGGTGTGGGCGATGCTGGCGCTGGTGCTGGTCAGCGGGCTGTTCTCGCCGGTGTTCGGCGCGGCCAGGTCGGCGGCGCTGCCGGACGTCCTGCCCGGGGACGCGTTCGTGCTCGGCCGGTCGGTGCTCGGGCTCGCCTCGGCGGCCTCCCAGGTCGGCGGGCTCGCGGCCGGAGGCGCGTTCCTGGCCTTCGCCGGGGCGCCCGGCGCGCTGGCCGCCACCGCCGCGCTGTCGGCGGCCGGCGCGGCGGTCCTGCGGTTCGGCCTGCCCGACCGTCCGGCCCGCGCCGGCGCGCGCAGCGGCGGGACGGGGGCCGTGCGGCAGACGTTGCGGGTGAACCGGTCGCTGCTGGCCGATCGGCGGGTGCGCGATCTGCTGCTGGCCGGATGGCTGCCGACGATGTGCCTGGCCGGGGCGGAGGCGATGATCGTGCCGTACCTGGGCGGTGAGGGGCAGGCGGGCGTGGTGCTCGCCGCGGCGGCGGCCGGGATGGCGGTGGGGGAGTTCACCGTGGGCAGGTTCGCCGCGCCGCCGCTGCGGGAGCGGCTGTCGGCGCCGCTCGCCGTGCTGCTCGGGGTGCCGTGGCTGGGGTTCGCGTTCGGTCCTGGCCCGGGGTGGGCCGCGGTGCTGGCGGCGTGCGCGGCCGCGGGGCTGTCGTACCAGCTCGGGTTGCAGCGGCGGTTCGTGGACGCGGTGCCCGAGGAGGGGCGCGGGCAGGCGTTCGGGCTCCAGTCGGCGGGGCTGATGACGGGGCAGGCGGCCGGGGCGGCGCTGGTCGGCGCGCTGGGCGAGACGATCGGGCCGGGGGCGGCGATCGTCGCGGCGGGCGCGGCGGGTGTCGTGGTCGCCCTGGCCCTGCTCGGGCCGCTGCGCCCGCCGCGCCCTTCCCCGGCTTTCCCGGCTTCCCCGGCTTCCCCGGCTTCCGTGGCTTCTCCGGCTGCCGGCGCCGCCGGTTCCATGGGGCCGGTCGCGGCGTCCGGGGCGGGGGTCACGTCGCCGGAAGCTCCCCGGAGCCCCGCGGGATGAGACGTACGGGCAGCTCGACGTGCTCCGGCGGGCCGCCGTCACCGCGCAGACGGCGGAACAGCAGCTCGGCGGCCACCCGGCCCATCCATGCCGGATCCTGCGCCACCACGCTCACCCCCGGCCGCAGCAGGTCGGCCAGCTCGAAGTCGTCGAACCCCACCAGCGCCAGCCGCCGCCCCTCCAGGGCCCGCAACGCGGTCACCGTGAGCCGCCCGTTCCCGGTGAACAGCGCGGTCGGCGGCGCGTCCAGGGCGAGCATGCGCCGCAGGTCGGCCCGCACGTCGTCGAGCGACGGCGGGCGCATCGCCACCAGCCGGGGGTCGAACAGCCCGCCGAGCGCCCGCCGGTAACCCGCCAGCCGCCGCGCCGCGGTGTAGATCGCCGGGTCGTCGCCCAGGAACGCGATCCTGTGGTGCCCGTGCGTGAGCAGGTGCCGGACGGCCTGCTCGGCCCCGCCCGCGTTGTCGGCGAGCACGGTGTCCACGTCGATCCCCGGCTCGGGCGGCCGGTCGGCGAAGACCACGGGCGTGCCGGTCTCCAGCTCGCCCCGCAGGTAGGCGTGGTCGTCGCCGGCCGGGACGACGATCAGCCCGTCCACCCGGCGCGCGCAGAACGTCTCGACCAGCTCGCGTTCCCGGCCCGGCTCCTCGCCCGAGGACCCGCTGAGCAGCAGGCAGCCGTGGTCGATGACGACGTCCTCGACCGCCCGGCTGAGACCGGCGTAGAAGGGGTCGGCGACGTCCTCGATGACCAGGCCGATGGTGGCGGTCATGCCCGTGCGCAGGACCCGGGCGCTCTCGTTGCGGCTGTAGCCCAGCCGGTCGATGGCCGCCCGCACCCGCTCGGCGGTGGCCGGATGGACGCCGGGCTCGCCGTTGACCACGCGCGAGACGGTCTTGAGCGCCACGCCCGCCGCCGACGCGACGTCCTTCATCGTCGGTCTCACGCATGGATCATGTCCTACTCCACCCGGGCGGACAACGTTGTCAGACGCCTGTGCCAGAGTAGGTGCCCTATGCCGTTGCGACACGCCTTGCTGGTGGCCGGGTTCGTGCTGGCCGCGCTCAACCTGCGGCCCGCCATCGCGGGTCTGTCACCGCTCCTCGACGAGATCATGAAGGACCTGGGGCTGTCGCCGTCGGGCGGCGGCGCGATCACCACCGTCATGGTGGTCTGCCTGGGCGTGTTCGGCCCGGTGGCCCCGCTGCTCGCCCGGCGCATCGGCTTGGACAGGACGCTGCTGGCCGGCCTGCTCGTGGTCGCGGCGGGCGAGTGCCTGCGCGGGCTCGACGGCGTTCCCATGCTCTACCTCGGCTCGGCGCTGGCCGCGACCGCCATCGCCGTCATGAACGTCTCCATGCCCGGCATCGTCAAGCAGCACTTCCCCACCCGCGTCAACCTGCTCACCGGCGTCTACGTCGCGGCCGTGGTGGCCGGCGCGGCCGGGGCCTCGGCCCTGGTGATCCCGCTGGAGCGGGCCACCGGCTTCGACTGGCGCGGCGTCTCGGCGCTGCTCGCCGTGCCCGCCGTGCTCGCGGCCCTGCTCTGGCTGCCGCAGGCGGTCCGGGGCGGCCCCGCCGAGCAGGGCGGCCCGAGACCGTTCGGCGCCGTCCTGCGCAGCCGCGTCACCTGGTACGTGACCGCGCTCATGGGCCTGCAGTCGCTCACCTTCTACGTCATGCTGGCCTGGCTGCCGACCATCTTCCTCGACGCCGGCCTGCCCGCCGACCAGGCCGGCTACCTGCTCAGCCTGACGAACCTGGTCCAGGTCGCGACCTCGCTCGCGGTGCCGGTGCTGGCCGGCCGCCGGGACTCGCAGGTGCCGTACGTGGTGGGCGCCGGCGTGCTGACCGTGCTGGGCTACCTCGGCGTGCTGCTGGCCCCGGCCACCGTGCCGTGGTTGTGGATGATCGTGCTCGGCATCGGCCAGGGGGCCTCGTTCGCGCTGGCGCTGCTGATCATCGCCCTGCGCCCGGCCGATCCGGCCGGCGTGACCGCGCTGTCGGCCGTGGCCCAGTCGGTGGGCTACGTCGTGGCCGCGCTGGGCCCGCTGCTGTTCGGCTACCTGAGGGAGGTCTCGGGCGGCTGGACCGTGCCGCTGACGGTCGGCCTCGGGGTTCTCGGGGCCCAGCTCGTGGCTGGCTGGTTCGCCGGACGCCCTGCTACTTTAGGTAAGGCTAACCTATAGAAGGGATCCGCAGCGTGCTGACCGAGGCTCTCCAGCGTCTGGCCGACAGCCGCGGCGGCGTCATCGGGGTCGAGCCAGGGCTCGTCATCGACCCCGACGAGAGCTGGACGGCCGCCGCCGACCTGGTGCGGGAGCCGTACACGCTGTTGGAGGGCCTGGTCGCGCAGACGGCCGCGCGCTGGAACGCGCCCCGGCACGTCGGCGCGGCGCTGTTCTGGAAGACCTTCGGCTACTGGCAGACCCTGCCCATGGCGCTCGGCTGGGCCCTCGACGGCCGCATCCCCGTCATGCGGCTGGCCGACACCTACTTCAAGGTCTCCGACGCCGGCGTGACGATCGCCGCCGGCCGCGTGAGCTGGGGCACGGGCGTCGAACCCATCCGCGAGTCGCTGGCCGAGGCGCAGCAGCCGCTCGTCAAGGCCATCAGCGCGCTGGCCAAGGTCGGCGAGCGCACGTTGTGGGGCTCCACCGCCGAGGCGTTCGCCCATCCGCTGACCTGCATCGTCAAGGGCGACTACATGGCCCTGCTCGCCGAGCTCGGCAGCCCGGTCGACGGGCTGGTCGAGCCCGCCGACGACGGCTACTTCCGCAGGACGTGCTGCCTGTGGATCACCCTGCCCGACGTCGAGCCGTGCGGGAGCTGCTGCGTGCTCAGGCCACAGGCACCGGCTCGTCCATAGGACGCAGCTCGTCGGCGTAGCTCACCGACACCCGGCGCATGACGCCGCTGTCGTCGATGGAGTACTGGCCGAGCCGCCACAACGGCGGCGAGTACGCGTGGATCGAGACGCTCTCGCCCTCCGCGCCGCCGAGCCGGTGGATGTGGTCGGGCCCGAACGAGAACGACTGCCCGGCCGGCACCACGGTCTCCAGGTGCTCGCCGCCGATGCGCGGATTGCACTCCTGCAACGCCCCCTGCACGACGTGCACCGCGCCCGAGGAGATGTCGTGGTCGTGCCAGCCCGTGTCGTCCTCGGGACGCCAGCACAGCACCCAGACGTCCACATAGGCGTCCCGGTACAGGGAGGCGTAGTGCCGTCCGCCGTCGGACGGGAAGTCGACCATGTCACGCCACTCCTGCGGGTTGGCGGCCAGCTCGTCGACCAGGTCGCGCAGCTCGCGCCGGTCAAGCGTGCGCTCGGGCAGCCCGGCACACACGCCCCCGCCCTGGATCTGGATGTCACTCACGTACGAGTCTCCTTTCTGTATCTAATGGCCTCACTCCGTGAGGCGGCTCGGTCGCCGGTATGCCGGCGTCTTCCCCCGCTCTGGTCGCTGCGCTCCCGCCGCTCCTCCAGACGCCGGCGCTCCCTCGCGCGTTTGATGGCCTCACTTCGTTCGGCGGGCTCGGTCGCCTCATGCCGGCGTCTTCCCCCGCTCTGGTCGCTGCGCTCCCGCCGCTCCTCCAGACGCCGGCGCTCCCTCGCGGCTTCATGGTGGGGGGAGGCCCAGGAGGCGGCGGGGGTTGGTGGACTGGATGGCGTGGCGGGCGGCGGTGCCGAGGCCGGGGTCGGGGGTGGTGGCGTACGGGGCGTCGGAGCCGTTGACGACGACGTCCACGCCCAGCTCGCGGACGATCGCGTCGATGGCACGCGGCCCGTACGAGGACGTCTCCACGTAGAAACCGGGATCGACCAAGCCGCGCCCAGTGCCACCACGGGCGATGAGCCGTTCGGAGTGCAGCGGCGCCAGCCCCGCCAGCAGCGCGAAGCACACCCGCAGCCGAGGATGCCTGGGCCGGACCACGGCGTGGAAGTGGTGCCAGGCAGCGTGCATCTGCTGCACGTACGGCACCAGCGCCGGCCACCACGGCGGCGTCCCCGGCGGCGGCGGCACGGCGGCCGGCCCCGGATGCACGAACAGCGGCAGGTCCCGCTCGGTGAGCACGTCGAGCAGCCGGTCGTCCGGTACGGCGGTGGCCGGGATCTGCAGCCCGGCCAGCCCCCGGTCGAGGTCCTTGGCCAACCGCTCCGGATCGGGCTCGCTGTGACAGGTCGCCGCCCACACCCCGAACGGCTCGCCCAGCCCGAGCGCGCCCTCGTGGTAGGCGTCGATCAGCGGCCACGCCTCCTCCGGCGGCAGGAATTCCACGCCCAGCGGGCTCGACATCGACACCAGCGCCAGGTCGAGCCCGGTCGTGTCCCGGTGCTCGTGGTCGGCCGGATCCACCTCGTACGGCGGCTCGCCGTCGAGCAGCAGCGTCCACCCGTCGAGCCGGGGCGGGACGGTGCGAGCGCGCAGCGCGGCGACGAACGAACCCGTCCACAGGTGCTGGTGCACGTCGATGCTCACGATCACACCTCCCTCTATTTCCTACTGAGATTACAGGTAAACGAAGTGTACTGCGAAATCAAGCAGGTGAACCGTTTCAGTGATACGGTTCAGTGAACCGCTTCACTGCCCTATTTGTCAACGGATCGCACGTCGAGGGCAGGTCGAGAAGAAGCCCGCGAGCCCGTGCGGTAATCCGGCTTCTGTCGGTGGCAGGCAATAGGCTGGCGGGATGCCGCGGAAGAGAGCGACGATTCGGGAAGTGGCCCGCGCGACCGGTCTGTCTCCGGCGGCCGTCTCCTATGCGCTGCGCGGCATGCAGGTCTCGGAGGAGACGATGGAGCGCGTGCGCGCCGCCGCCGCCGAGCTCGGCTACGAGGCCGACCCCATCGCCAGGGCCCTGGCCAGCGGCCGCACGGGCATGATCGGCCTGCTCTGCGGCTCGCTCGAAGACCTGTGGCAGCAGTCGCTGGCGGTCGGCATCAGCAGGGGCCTGCGGGAGAAAGACCGCTATGCCCTGATCCTCGACGCGGTCGGCGACCCCGACCGCGAGCGCGTGCTCGCCCAGCAGCTCCGCGACCAGCGCGTCGACGGCATGATCGTGCAGCCGGTCGACCCGGCCGCGCCGTTCTGGGCCGAGCTGTGCGAGTCGCTGCCCGTCGTCGCGATCGGCGACTCACTGGCGGGCACGGCGGGCGAGGTCGTCTTCGACAACCGCCGGGGCGTCACGCTGGCCCTGGAACACCTGGCCGGCCTCGGTCACCGCCGGGTGGCCGTGCTCACGCCCACCCAGGCCAGCACCCCCGACCGTCCGGCCGACGTGCACGTGCTGGCCGAGGCCGACCGGCTGGGGCTCGACATCGAGGTCGTCACGGCCCCCCACGACCTGGCGGCGGCCACCTCGGCGGCCCACGAGATCCTCTCCACGTCCAGGCCGGGCGCGGTCTTCTGCTTCGCCGACTCCATCGCCTACGGCGTCTACGCCGCGGCCAAGGAGCTTGGCTTGTCCATCCCCGGCGACGTGTCGGTCATGGGCTACGACGACCATCCCATGTCGGGGCTGCTCACCCCCGGCCTGACCACCGTCGACTGGGACATCGACGGCATCGTCAGGGCCGCGGTGCGGCTCATCGCGGCCGCGGCCGACGGCGGCACCCGCCGCCGCCGGGTGGTCCAGGAGCCGACGCTCAGGGAGCGCGGCTCGGTCGCGCAAGCGCCGCCCGCGCCTCGTCCAGCTCGTCGGTGAGCTGCCTGTCGGGCCGCGCCCCCTTGCGGGCCCGCATGGCGGCGGCGCGCTCGCAGGCCAGCACGACCTCCAGCGGTTCGAGGCAGCGCAGCGCGTGGCGGGCGGCCTGGGTGGCGAAACCGGCGTGGTCCTCGGTGCCCAGCGAGATCACCGCGGTCCCGGTCGTCACGGGGGTGGCGAGGTGGCGCAGCTCGGCCAGGGCGTCCTGGGCCACGTACTCCAGGATCATCAGGCCGGAGGCGCCCGGCCGGTCGGCCAGGAACGGCAGTTGCCCGGTGTAGGCGGGGTTCATGAGGGTGGCCAGGCGGGCGGTGCTGAGCTGGGCCGTCTGGGCCAGCGCGGCGCGCAGCGCGTCGAGGGCCAGGGCCACCGGGGCCGAGTGGAAGTTGCCGTTGTGCCAGGCCAGGGTGCCGGTGATGAGCGGGTTCTCGGTGGCGGCGTTCAGATCGGTCTCGACGATGGCGGTGGCACGCTCCAACGCGTCCACGGCCGCGCCGTGCACCTGCGCGAAGGCGCGGTAGCCGTACGGGTCCTGGACGCGGGTGGCCAGCTCGTGGGTGAGCAGGCCGCGCAGGCGTCCGGCCACCCGCGACTGGCCCGGATGCGGCCTGGCCTCCTGGACGGCGGCGGCCAGCGGCTCGGCGGAGGCGTCGACCGCGGTGAAGGACAGGGCGGCCACGTCGACGGCCGCCTCCAGCAGCGCGCCCAGCCGGTGGCAGGCCAGCGCGGCGTCGGCCAGCGTGGCCGCGCCCGAGCTGATGAAGGGCAGCGCGTCGCCGGAGGCGAGCGCGAAGCGCGGCCCGGCCGCCTCCTCGCCCGCCCGCCGCCAGGGCACCTCGCCCAGCAGGCACAGGGCCGTGGTGGCGAGCGCGGTCAGGTCGCCGGTGCCGATCGCGCCGTACGTGCGGATTGGCGGCGTGAACCCGCCCGCGACCGCCTCGGCCAGGACGGGCAGCACGGCCGGGTCGATGCCCGAGCCGCCCGCCATGAGCTGGTTGAGCCGCACGACGAGCATGGCCCGCGCGCGTTCGTCCGCGACCAGGGGGCCCGCTCCGCAGGCGTGGCTGCGCAGCAGGTCGAGGCCGGGAGAGTCGAGCCGGACGTCCCGGTTGGCGCCCACGCCCGTGCTGCGGCCGTAGACGGGGCCGGTCAGCCCCTGGGCGGTGGCCCACGAGGCCCGGGCCCGATCGAGAGGACCGATCGTGACCCGGGCCCGGCCGTGGGCGGCTTCGTGCACCTGGGCGCAGGTCAGGCCGGCGCCGTTGAGCTGCATGGGGAGGGGATCAGTCGTTGTCGGGGATGAACAGGCCGAGCAGCCAGCTGACCACGCTGATGATGATCGCGCCCCAGAAGGCGGCCGGATAGAAGTTGTCGACGTGGAAGGGGATGTCGAACTGGCCGGCGATCCAGCTCGTCAGCAGCAGCATGGCCGCGTTGATGACGAGGAGGAACAACCCGAGGGTCAGCACGATGACCGCGCAGCCCAGCGCCTTGACGATCGGCTTCACGATGGCGTTGACGACACCGAAGATCAGCGCCACGAGGAGCAGGACGCCCCAGTACTTGGCCGAGTTCTCCGGGGCGGTGATCTTGATGCCGTCGAGGAGCTGGATGGCGACCCAGAGGGCGGCGGCCGCGGCCACGGTTCTGATGATGAATCTCACGCTGGTTGATCCTCCCACTTCGCGATGGCCGGCGCGATAGATCGACCCCGCGAAGCCGGTCGACCACGGATGGTGGCGGCGGTTACCTGTGACTCATGTCGGGAAAGGGAGCGGGATGGACGCTAATGGTCTTGATTCGTTGCCCGCGGCGGAGTTGCACGACCGAGCGGTGCGGTACGCCGTACGCCATGGGGATCTGGGCTTCCTGTGGAACCTGCTGAAGGTGATCCCGGCCGCCGAGGCCGCGAGCGGTCACGAGAGTGAGACCGCCAACGACCTCAGCCGGGTCTCCGCGCTGCTCAGCGACGCGCTCGCGGCGGGCGAGGGTGAGCTGGGCGAGGCGTTGCGCCCGATCTACCTGGAATACCTGCGCGATCATCCCGACGCCTGACGCCTGACGCCTGACGCCTGACGCCTGACGCCTGACGCCTGACGCCTGGACACTGGGCGGTGCTCAGCCGGCCAGGCGGGCCCCCGCGGCGATGCCCGAGATGCCCGGCGTGCTGACCTCCTGGCCGTCCCGGAGCACGATCATGGTGTCGTACGCGCCGGCCTCGGCCAGGTCGGTCGCGAAACGCCTGGCCAGGGTGGGGCCCATGGCGTACATGGCGGTGGCGTAGGCGTCGGCCACGCCGAGGTCGGGGCCGATCACGGTGACCGAGCCGAGCGTCTGCTGGCGCTCCCCGGTGCGCGGGTCCACCACGGCCGCGCCGCCCGAGGTGGCGATGCCGAGGTCGTGGGCGAACAGCGCCTTCCTGACGACGTCGGTGCGCGGGTCGCGGATGCCGACGCGCCACGGCTTGCCTGGCGCGGCCGAGCCGCGCACCCTGATGTCGCCGCCCGCGTTGATGCGGTGGTCGCCGGCGCCCGCGTTGCACAGCGCCCGCGACAGGCGTTCCAGGGCCCAGCCCTTGATGTAGCCGGACGGGTCGATCACGCCGTTGATCCGGTGCTCGAACCAGCCGCCGGTCGCCTCGCCCAGCTCCTCGCAGCGGTGCAGGACCTCGACGAGCTCGGGGATCTGCCTGATGGTCAGGCCGTGGTTGAGGCGCCAGATCTGGCTGTCCTCCTTGGCCGGGCTGAAGGTGTCGGCCACCCAGCGCAACCAGGAGAAGGCGTCGTCGAGCAGGGGGGTGAGCTCTCGGGCCGGCAGAGCCGTGCGGATGTCCACACTGACGGGCATGCCCATGACCGTGTCGACACGGGCGCTTCCGGGGAAAATCGTCACCTGGCCTCCTTGTCCGCTGCCCACGCTCTCACGCCGGCCGTAACGTGGGGCTAAGCCTTTTGCCCTGGTTTGAAATGGACCTGTGACCTCGGGATCGCGAGGCGTGACAACGCGCCGCCGACGTACCGGGTGAACGGGCGCGGGCCCTCGACGACCACCTCGCGCTCGGCGATGTCGGGGATCTGGCGGCTGAGCCCGGAGGCGCTGATGCGCTCCTTGGCCCTCGGGTCGTGCTCGGCGCCGGTGACGAGGATGAGACCGTACCTGGCCTCCAGGTCGCGCAGCTCGCTGGTGGCGCGCTCGGCCCGGTAGACGGCCACGGTGTCCGTCCCGGCCAGCCGGGCGCGCAGGGTCTCCGGGGCCATGCCGGACGCGATCAGCACCCTGCCCTTGGCCCGCGGGACGACCGTGTGGCTGCGGACCGCCATGACCGCCGCCATCGCGTACAGCAGGAGCGAGCCGACGCGGCTGAGTTCCGTCACGTACGCGGTGGAGCTGAGCTCGTGGGCCACCAGCAGCGCGCCGGCCAGGTAGCCGCCGAGCCGCAGCCGCTGCCGGGCCTGCTCGGTGCGGAGCAGGTCGGCGGCCTTGACGGTGGCGAAGCCGAGCGCGACGAGCAATGCCGCGGCGGCGTAGGCGGTGGGTCGCCAGGGGTAGCCGAACCCCGGCTGGATCGCGCCGAACTCGGCGACCGCGACCCCGCACCAGAAGAGGATGGGACCGTGACTCGCATTCACCTCACTAGCCATGTCTACGACGATGCTGAAGGAACATGAGAGCTTTCTGAGTAAGGTCTGAAACATGGCTAACGTGCGTGTTGAGCGGACAGAAGACGGCGGATTCCGGGCCACGAACGCCCGCGGCGCCGAGGTGAAGATCGGCGGCGGCGACGACGAGGGCGTGTTCACCCCGGTCGAGCTGCTGCTCGCGGCGGTGGGCGGCTGCAACATCGTGACCGTCGAGCCGCTCACGGCCAAGCGCGGGCACCGGCTGGTGCGCCTGGCCATGACGGTGGAGTCGGAGAAGGTCGAGCCGAACAAGCTCGGGCCGGTGACGGTCACCTACGACGTGGAGCTGCCCTCGGAGGAGGCCGACGAGGTCTTCAGGGCGGTGGCCGGGCGGGTGCACGACAAGTACTGCACGGTGAGCAGATCGTTGCAGGACGGTACAGAGGTTCGATTGGAGCTTCCCTAGTCGGATTAAACGCTTATTCGACCCCGTTATGACGCGACCGTTGCATTCGTCTCGGTAGCGTTGTAGCAGGTCGAGAGGCCACAACAGACCTTCACCGATGCGGACGCGGAGGGGGACCGCGGTCCGCGAGTGCGGGACCGCCGACGTTTTTGGGGGAAGACGTCGGCCTGGACCGCCACCGATCGGGGCCGGGCAGATTTGGGGGAACTGCCCGGCCCCGATCCATGCCCGCAGCCGGCCACGGCGCTGTCCCGTCTGTCATCGGGGATGCGTATTGTCCTGGGGTGTGAAGAAAGTTCTCATCGACTGCGACCCCGGCATCGACGACGCGCTCGCCCTGGCCCTCGCCGCCGGCTCCCCGGACCTCGACGTCGTCGGCGTCACCACCGTGGGCGGCAACGTCGACCTGGAGCTGACCACCGCGAACGCGCTGGCGCTCAGGGAGTTCCTCGACCTCGGCGACGTGCCGGTCACGCCCGGCAGCGCGGGCGCCCTGCTGCACCGCACGGTCCGCGCCGGGCACGTCCACGGCGACACCGGTCTCGGCGACGTCGTCCTGCCCGCCCCCGTACGCGCCCTGTCGGAGGGGCACGCGGTGGACTTCATCGTGGACGCCCTGCGTGCCGCCCCGGGCGAGATCACGCTGGTCGCGGTGGGCCCGCTGACCAACATCGCGCTCGCCGTACGCCGCGAGCCCCGCGTCGTGGAGTGGGCCCGCGAGCTGGTGATCATGGGCGGCTCGTACACCCGGGGGAACCACAACCCGGCGGCCGAGTTCAACATGCTGGCCGACCCCGAGGCCGCGGCCATCGTCTTCGAGGCGGGCTGGCAGGTCCGCCAGCTCGGCCTCGACGTGACCCTGTCCGCCCTGGTCACCGCGGACGTCCTCGACCGCATGCGGCCGCTCGGCCGGCTGTCGGAGCTGCTGGTCCCGGCCGCGCAGTTCTACGGCGTGGTGACGGCCGAGGGCGGCCCGGCCATCCACGACGCCTGCGCGGTGGCGTACGTGCTGGACCCGTCGCTGTTCACCTGCGTGCCGGCCGTGGTGAACGTGGAGACCGCCGGGACGTACACGCGAGGTATGACCGTCACCGACTTCGACCTGCGCGGACGGCCGGCGAACGCGCTGGTGGCGACGTCCGTGGACGTCAAGGGGTTCTGGGACCTGGTGCTGGGGGCGTACGGGCGGCTGGGGGAGCGGCTCGGCTGATGTGCGGGCACCGTCCGGCGGCTGATACAGTTAACCCTGTTGCGCCGCTAGCTCAGTTGGTTAGAGCAGCTGACTCTTAATCAGCGGGTCCGGGGTTCGAGTCCCTGGCGGCGCACCACACCGAAACCGCCTGGTTCACCAGGCGGTTTCGCTGCTTTTCGGGCCCCTTCGCTCCTCGCGGCTTGCGACAATCGGTCGGTGGACGAGACGTTTGCGGGGTGGCTGGCGGGGCTGGGGCGCGAGCGGCTGACCGAGCTGCTGGCGGCGCGGCCCGACGTGTTGCGGCCCGTGCCGCCGCGGCGGCTGGCCGAGCTGGCCGAGCGCCTCGACGCGCCGGAGTCGGTGCACCTGGCGCTGTCCCGGACGCCGCTGCCCTGCCTGCTGCTGGCGGAGGCGATCCTGGTCTCGGCCCGCAGCGACCGGCCGCTGTCCGCGCTGGTGACCGCGGGCGCCGACCTGTCCGGGCTGATCGACCGGCTGGAACGCGTCGCGCTCGTACGGCGGGGCGCGGGCGGGGCGCTGCACCTGGCCGCCGGGCTGCCCGCGGCGCTGCCGACGCCCCTGGGGCTGGGCCCCGACCTGTCCGGGCTGCTCGCGCACGTCACCGTGGCCGAGCTGATCGACGTGCACCGGCGGCTGGGCGGCACGGGCGCGCCGCGCAAGGCGGCGCTGATCGAGTCGATCACCGCGGCCCTCGGCGATCCCGGCAGGCTGGCCCGGCTGGTCGCCCGCGCCCCGGCGGGCACCCGCGAGCTGCTCGACGACTTCCTCGATCGCGGGCCCGCGCGGGTGCTCGACGAGTTCCCGCCCCGCGGCCGGCACCAGCCGCGGGGCTCGGCGACCCCGGCGCGGTGGGCCCGCGACCACGGTCTCGTCTGGAGCGTCGACTGGGAGCGCACCTACGTCATGCCCATGGAGGTCGCGCTCGCGCTGCGCGGGCCCGACCATCGGATCGACCTGCCGGTCGAGCAGCCGGCGATCCGCACCCGGCCGGTCGACGCCGAGCTGGTCGCGCACGAGGCGTCCGTGGCCGCCCTCCGCCTCCTGGACCGGGCCGCGGCCCTGCTCCAGGACGCGGCGGCGCAGCCGTTGCCCGAGCTGAAGGGCGGCGGCGTGGGCGTCAAGGAGGTGCGCCGTCTGGCCGGCCGGCTGGGCTGCGCCGAGGACGAGGTCCGCCTGCTGCTCGACCTCGTGCACGCCGCCGGTCTGCTGGCCGCCAACCCGCTCACGCAGGTGCCCGCCCGGCGCGCGACCGAGACCCGGCGTGCCGGGGTCTCGCCGACCAGGGGTTACGACGCGTGGTTGCGCCTGTCGCCGGCCGACCGCTACGCGGCGCTGGTCGAGGCGTGGTGGCGGCTGCCGATCAGCCCGACCCGCCGGTACGACGGCAAACCCCGCAACCCGCTGGCCCCCGCCGGGACCGGGACGCCGTCCAGCGTCATCCGGGAGGTGGTGTTCGGGCTGCTCCCGGGCGGCGCGGCGACGGAAGAGGCGGCGGCGGGGGAGGTGGCGGCGGGGGAGGTGGCGGCCGTGCCGGACGCGGAGGCGGTGGCGGCGGCCGCGAGCTGGCATCTTCCGCTGTTGCAGCGGGCGAGCTGCCGCGAGGTCGTGCTCGCGGTGCTGGCCGAGTCCCGGCTGCTGGGCCTGCTCGGCGCGGACGCCCTCAGCCCGCCCGGCCTGGCACTCCGGACGCCGTCCGGGCCGAGGGTGGGCGAGGCCGCCGCCGGGCTGCTGGCCGGCGCCCGGCGGCAGGCGCTGTTCGGGACGGACCTGACCGCCGTGGTCACCGGGCCGCCCGCCGCCGCCCTGACGGAGGTCCTCGACCGGGCCGCCGACCGCGAGCCCGGCGGTTCGTGGCGGTTCGGCGCGGCCTCGGTGCGCCGCGCCCTGGACGCCGGGCACACCGCGGCCGATCTCGTCTCCGCCCTGGCCGAGGTGGCCGCCGGCCCGCTGCCGCAGCCCCTGACGTACCTGATCCACGACGTCGCCCGGCGGCACGGGGAGATCGAGGTGGTCCCGGTGGGCTGCTGCGTGGTGGGCGACGACCATGCCCTGCTGGCCGAGCTGGCCGCGCATCGCAGGCTGGCCAAGCTGCGTCCGCGCCTGCTGGCGCCCACCGTCCTGGCCAGCGCGCTCGACCCGGCGCAGACCCTGGCCCTGCTCAGGGAGGCCGGGTACGCGCCGGTCGCCCGCGAGGCCGACGGCACGCTCACCGTCACCGGCCGCAGGCCCCGGCGCGCCCCGGCCCGTCCGGCCGGCCGCGAGCAGGCGGTGCTCCGCCCGGAACGCGCCGCCGCCTGGCTGGTCACCACCGCCGGCGAGCCGCTGCCGGCCCACCACGGCCTGCGCGACGTCTTCGCCCGGTACGCCACCGCCCTGCCGCCCAAGGCCCGCGGACGGGTGGCGATGGAGCTGGAGTACCACGGCACGGCCCGGATCGTCCACGACGGCGAGGAGCTCACCGTCAGCGGCCCGGAGGTGCGCGGCACGGACCTTGACGTGTGGTGCCACGAGCCCGCCGAGTTCCGGCTGCTGGACCTGGCGAAGATCACAAAAGTGCTGACCTGATCAGGAGTCCAGCTCGTCGCGGGCCGCCATCAGGGCGAAGCCGAGCAGGTTCAGCCCCCGCCAGGTCGCCGCGGACGCGGCGCGCTCGTCGTCGGCGGCCAGGCCGATGCCCCAGACCCGGTCCAGCGGGCTGGCCTCGACCAGCACGTGCGCCCGGGTGCCGATCAGGAACTCCCGCAGGTCCCGGTGCGCGCCGAACTTGGCGAGGGAGGCCCGGGTGACGATGTCGAGCCGGTGTGCCGCCCACACGGCCTCGTCGAAGCCGCGCACGGTGCGGCCGAGCTTCTTGGCCTCGCCCGGGGTCGCGGCCAGGAGGATGCGGCGGGCGCTGTCGTCGTCGCCGAACAGCCACGCCTTGTGGGCCATCATGTAGTGCTCGGCCGAGGCGAAGGTGTGGCCGCCCTCGGTGAAGGCGACCGGCCACCACTGCGACAGGCAGCCGCGGCCGGGGCCGCCGTCGCGGGGCGGGCGGTGGCCCCAGAAGTAGAGGTAGCGCGGCCGGTGGCCGTTCCGCTCCGCCTCGACGGCCTCGTCAACGGTACGGGGAAGCTGGTCGGACACCGCTCAACCGTCCCACAAGGGACGGACGCCGGCCAAGCCGATTAAGACCGGCGGTCGAGCCCGCCGAGTTCCGGCTGCTGGACCTGGCGAAGATCGCCAAGGCGCTGACCTGACGATGCCTCCCGGCTCACGATGATCGCGACCGGAGGTCAGGGCGCGGCGTCAGCGGGCCGTCGTGCGGATGATTATGATCATGATTGCGGGAAATGATCTAGTTTTCTCCGCTATGACCCCTGACCCGAAGGGATGTTCATGTCCAAGCTCACCCGCGCCGCCGCCACCTCCGTGGCGGCCGTCGCCCTGGCCGCGACGTGCACCGCGATGACCGCGCCCGCCGCCTCCGCCACCACCTCGGCCGCCTCGGCCGCCGCCTCCACCTGGATCAAGTACGGCGACTACAGCAGTGAGGCCAAGTGCATCGCCAAGGGCAAGGAGCTCAAGGCGAAGGGCACCTACCTGTCGTACTTCTGCCAGTACACCGGCTTCTTCACGCTGATGGTGCTGACCCGATGACCGCCTGACCGGCCATGGCCCGGAGGCTCGTCCTCCGGGCCGGTCGCCGTCACGGCGGGTCGCCGGTCAGAGCCGGCGGATCATGGCCTGCTTGGCCGCCGCGAACTCCTCGTCGGTCAGCACCCCGGAGCGGTGCAGCTCGCCCAGTTCGGCCAGGCGGCGCAGCACGGCGTCGTGGGCGTCGCCGGTGGAGGCCGCCGGCTCCAGCTCCTCGGGCTGCTCGCGCGGCAGCCGGGCCAGCACCGCGGCCCCGACCAGCGCGGTCGCGCCGCCGAAGCGCTGGATGCCCCAGGAGACGCAGTGGGGGTCCTTCTGCGGGGACGCGCCGGGCCCGTCGCCCTTGAGCCGGAAGCGGAGGGTGCCGTAGCCGAGGCCGGACTGCGGTTTCCACTCCACGCCCACCAGCTCGGCCAGCGGGAACTCCTGCGACCCCGCCCGTTCCTTCTCCGTGCTGGCGAAACCCGTCCACTCCAGGCGGACGCGCTCGCCGTCGAAGATCGCCGTGCCGTCGCCGGCCGTGGCCGAGACGGGGATGGCGGGGCCGGGGAGCAGGTAGTGCTCGCAGGGGCCGCCGGGCGTCTGGTTGATCTCCAGGGTGTCGCGCACTTCGTCGGCGAAGTACTGGGCCGCGCCGGCGCGCTCCTTGGGCACCGCCAGCCGGTACGGGTCGGCGGGGGCGGCCAGCGACCCGGCGACGAGGTCGGACAGGGGGTCGGCGCCGTAGCGCAGGCGCAGGCGGAGCTGGCCGCCCTTGCGGCCGGGCTCGAAGGCGCACGTCGCGATGGCCTCCAGCGGCACGGCGACCTCGCCGAGCACCTTGCGGAGCTCGTGGACGTTCTTGTCGCCGCCAGGGACGACGCGCAGCATCTCTCCGTTGAACGTCCACGAGCCGTCGGGAACGGCGATCTCGGTCATATTCTCAGCCTAGGACGTCGAGAGGAGCCCGATGAAGATCTTCACGAGCTGGATGTCATGGGGCCAGGCCGCCGGCCCCCTGGGCGAGGCGCTCCCGTCGCAGACCGTCGCGGGGTTGCGCGAGGCGGTGCGCTTCGCCCGGACGCAGCACGGCGTGCAGCAGCGTCCCACCGGGCGGCCGTACGTGGAGCATCTGCTGGAGGCGCTGGAGGTGGCGGTGGCCGGGGCGCAGGTGCGCGACCCCGACGTGCTGACCGCGATCGTGCTGCACGACGTGCTGGAGGACACCGCGTGCACCGAGCGGGAGCTGGCCCGGCGGTTCGGCGCGGAGGTGACCGGGCTCGTCCGCTGGGTGACCAGGCCCGCCGGGCGCGCGAAGGCCGACCACCTGGCCGCGCTGGCCAAGGCCCCGGCCCAGGCGGTGCTGGTGAAGCTGGCCGACCGGGTGAGCAACGTGCAGGAGTTGCAGCGCCTCCACTGGCGGTTCCAGAAGCGCTACTACCACGAGACCGTCGCCCACATCGTGCCGCTGGCCGCGCCACACCCCTGGTTCGCCGCGTGGTACGAGGAGTGGCGGCGGCCGTGGGCCAGGCGCGTGGCGCGCTACCCGGACTAGCCTCCCAGCCGGGCCAGCCGGTTGCGCACGCCGTCGAAGTGCGCGTACACGGCCGAAACCGCGGCGGCCCGGTCGCCGGCCAGCACCGCGGCGTAGATGTCGCGGTGCCGCCTGGCCACGTCGCCGGGCGGCTCGTCGGGGGCGCCGAGGTGGTCGCGGAGCTGGTGGTAGACGTCCCAGAAGGCGCCGAGGAGCTGGCTGACCAGCGGGTTGCCGAGCGGCCGGTAGAGCAGGTCGTGGAAGAGCCGGTCGGTCTCGGGGGAGACCTCGCCGACCTGCGACTCGTGGTCCATGCGGGCCATGACGTCGGCCACCGGGGCGAGGTCGGCCTCCGGGCCGAGGTCGATGAGCCGCTGGACGAGCCCGCTCTCCAGGATCTCGCGGATCTCGATGAGGTGCGCCAGGTGGTTGCGGCCGTTCTGCAGGGTGATGCGGCTGTGGAAGGCCAGCTCGTCCACCAGCCCGGCCAGCGACATCCGGCCCACGAACATGCCGAACCCGTGGCGGATGTCCACGATGCCGACCGCCTGCAGAGCCTTCAGCGCCTCCCGGACGGAGTTGCGGCTGACCTGGAGCTCCTCCATGAGCTCCGACTCCGTGGGCAGCGGGTCGCCCGCGACCAGCCCGCGCCTGACGATCAGGTCCTTGACGCCCTCCTGGGCCTCGACGGCCCGGCTGGGACGTGCCGGACGCGGGACTGCGGCCATGAAGCTTCCTTTCATCGTAGGTAACATTCCGGAAATCCTCTGTTGACCTCAAGACGCTCTGGCGTTTAGCGTCCACGTTACGCACAAGATAGGACATGGGATGTCCTACGTTCTACCTGTTCCCCCCAGGAGGCATCCGTGAGCTCTGAGTTCAGCCGCCGTGACTTCCTGCGCTACAGCGGGGCCACGGGTGCGGCGGCGTTCATCGCGGCCACCCTCTCCGCCTGTTCCGGAGGCCCGGCCTCGACCGGCTCGGTCGGCGCCGGATCGAACAAAGACCTGATCACCGCCGTCATCGGCTACGGCAACGACCAGAGCTGGGACCCGACGCAGACCGCGTCGGCGTTCGCGATGGCCGGGATCAGCCACGTCTACGAAGGGCTGCTCGACACCGACCCGGTCACCCGGGAGCCGTACCCGGCCCTGGCGACGGCGCTGCCCGCCGACGCCGACGCCACGTCGTGGACGTTCGCCCTGCGCGAGGGCGCCAAGTGGCACGACGGGCAGCCGGTCACCGCCGACGACGTGATCTTCACCTTCGAGCGCATCCTCGGCCCCGACAACGTGCTGACCGGAAACTTCTTCAAGCCCTGGCTCCAGGAGGTGAAGAAGGTGGACGACCGGACCGTGGAGCTGGTCCTGAAGTTCCCCTTCCCCGACGCGGCCCCCCGGCTGACCATCGCCAAGATCATGCCGAAGCACGTGTTCAGCCAGGCGGGCGCGTGGGACAAGGCCAAGAGCGGCATGGCGGTCGGCTCCGGGCCGTACAGGCAGACGGCGCACAACCCCAAATCCAACACCTCCTTCGAGGCGTTCGACGGCTACAACGGCCCCCGCCCGGCCACGGTCAGGAAGATGAACTGGCTGACCATCGTGGACGCCTCCGCCCGGGTGGCCAAGATCTCCGGCGGCTCGGCCGAGGCGCAGATCGCCGACAACATCCCGTACGCCAACGTCGACCAGCTCAAGCAGCAGGGCCTCACGGTCGAGGGCGGCAAGGGCATGAACCACATGTTCCTGATGTTCAACACCGCCGCCAAGCCCTTCGACGACGTACGCGTCCGCCAGGCCCTGCACTACGCCATCGACAAGCAGAAGATGATCGACGTGGCGCTCAAGGGCCACGGCACGGCCGCCAGCTCCTTCCTCAACGAGGGCCACCCCGACCACCGGCGCGCCTCGGTCGTCTACGACCACGACCCCGACAAGGCCAAGGCGCTGCTGAAGGAGGCGGGCGTGACGAACCTGACGGTCAACCTCATGGCCGTCAACGTGAGCTGGATCGCCGACTGCCTGCCCACCATCGCCGCCTCCTGGGAGGCGGTCGGGGTCAAGACGACGCTGGAGCCGCAGGACACGGCCGCGCTGTTCACCAAGATGGACCAGTTCCAGGACTACCAGGTGGTCGCGGCGGCCTCGAACCCCAACCAGTTCGGCATGGACGCCGACCTGATCCTGCACTACAACTACGTGCCCGGCGGGCTGTGGATGAAGTACAGCCACTGGGACGGCAGCAAGGACGCCGAGAAGCTGTTCGCCATGATGGACGCGGCCGCCAAGGAGACGGACAAGACCAAGAAGAGCGAGCAGATCCACAGATATCTGGACCTGGTCGCCGAGCAGGCCGTGCTCTATCCCGTCGTCCACAACGAGCTGATGACCGCCTGGGACCCGAAGAAGCTGTCCGGCGTCCGCGCCCAGCCGTACCCCGGCATCAATCTGCTGCAGGCCAAGAGGACATGACGCTCGTACTCAGGATGCTGCTGCGGCGGCTCCTCATCCTGATCCCGCTGGTCCTGGGCGTGGTCGCGTTCGTGTTCGTGGTGATGCGCTTCTCGGGCGTCAAGCCCGAGTACGCCTACTTCCAGGGCGCGAACCCCACGGCCGAGCAGATCCACCGTTTCCAGCAGGAGAACGGCCTGCTGGACCCGCTGCCGCTGCGGTACGCGCGCTTCGTCGCCGACCTCGCCCAGGGCGACATGGGCACCAGCGTGCTCACCAAGAAGCCGGTCGTCGAGTCGGTGACCACCGCGCTGCCGCTGACCCTGCAGCTCACGTTCCTCGGCCTGGCCGTGGCGGTCGTGCTCTCGCTGGTGTTCGGCGTGACCGCGGCGCTGTTCCGCGACCGCTGGCCCGACCAGGCGATCCGGGTCGTGTCGCTGGTCGGCGTGGCGGCCCCGGCGTTCTGGCTGGCGCTGCTGATGATCCAGTGGCTGGCGGTCGGCGAGGGGCTGTTCCCGACCGGCGGCTACATCAACCCCGCCGACTCCCTCACCGGCTGGCTGCAGTCGATGACGCTGCCCGCGCTGTCGTTGTCGCTGCCGATCGCCGCCCAGCTCACCCGCATCATCCGCACGTCGATGGTCGAGGAGCTGGACCGGGACTACGTGCGCACCGCGATCGGCAGCGGCCTGCCGATGATCGTCGTGGTCGGCCGCAACGTGCTGCGCAACGCGCTGATCAACCCGCTGACCGTGCTCGGCCTGCGCATCGGCTACCTGATCGGCGGCACGGTGGTCATCGAGACGATCTACGGCCTGCCCGGCATGGGGCAGCTCATGATCAACGCGGTCCGCGACGGCGACCCGGCCGTGGTGCAGGGCGTCGTGCTCACCATCGCGATCGGCTTCATGGTGGTCAACCTGGTCGTCGACATCCTCTACCTGCTGGTCAACCCCCGCCTGAGGAGTGCCGCCTGATGAGAAGCGGACTCACCGAACGCCTGACCGCGTCGGCCGGCAGGCCCGGCGTCGCCTTCCGGCGGCTGCCCGCGGCGTCGTGGCCGGCGGTCGCCGTCGTCGTCCTGGTCGTGCTGGCCGCCCTGTTCGCGCCGCTGATCGCGCCGCACTCGCCATACTTCCAGGAGGCCGCCGGCGGCGGCCCGTCGGCCGCCCACTGGATGGGCCTCGACAGCGCCAACCGCGACATCCTGTCCAGGCTCCTGTACGGCGCCCGCTGGTCGCTGATCATCGGCCTCGGCGCCACCGGCCTGGCCCTGGTCGCCGGGGCGGTCGTCGGCGCGGTCGCGGCCACCTCGCGCCGGGCGGTGGACGAGACCGTCATGCGCGTGCTCGACGTGATCATGGCCTTCCCCGGCATCGCGCTGGCCGCCGTGCTGGTCGCGGTGTTCGGCGGCAGCATCCCGGTGCTGGTCATGGCCATGGCCTTCCTCTACA
The DNA here is from genome assembly GCF_044465525.1 of Nonomuraea sp. NPDC049646. Taxonomy (NCBI): domain Bacteria; kingdom Bacillati; phylum Actinomycetota; class Actinomycetes; order Streptosporangiales; family Streptosporangiaceae; genus Nonomuraea; species Nonomuraea sp. NPDC049646. The sequence goes on from NZ_JBITLU010000023.1 coordinate 29,374, forward strand.
TGCCGTCCGTGGCCAGGGTCGTGCGGGCCAACGTGATCGCCCAGTACGGCGAGGACTACGTGGCGGCCGAGCGCGTCATCGGCGCGCGTACGCCGTACATCGTGCTGCGGCACGTCGCGGTCAACTGCGCGGCGCCCGTGCTGGTGTTCTGCACGGTGATGGTGGCCGACGCGATCGTGTTCGAGGCGTCGCTGTCGTTCATCGGCGCCGGCGTACGGCCGCCGAACCCGTCGTGGGGCAGCGTCATCGCCGACGGCAAGAACCTGGTGCTGCTCGGCGGCTGGTGGGCCACGGTCTTCCCCGGCCTGCTGATCCTGATCACCGTGCTGGCCCTGAACGTCCTGTCCGAGGGCATCGCCGACGCCTGGGCCGCCCCGGCGCGCAGGGCCGCACCCAGGAAGGACGACGCCTACGAGCAGGCCGCCCCCGGCGCCGGCCAGGTCGTCGAGCTGCCCGGCCTGGCCGAGGCCGCCCGCCGGCTGGCCGGACGCGCCCGCCCGCTGCCCGAGGGACAGCCGATCCTCAGCGTCGAACGCCTGAGAATCGGCTTCGACACCGGCGTGGACATCGTGGACGGCATCGGCTTCGAGGTCTGGCCCGGCGAGGTCGTCGGCCTGGTCGGCGAGTCCGGCTGCGGCAAGTCGCTGACCGCCCTGACCGTCATGGGCCTGCAACCGCGCCAGGCCCGGGTCGGCGGCCACGTGCGCTTCGACCAGCAGGAACTGCTCGCGCTGCCGCGCCGGGCCCGCCGCCGCCTGCTCGGCCACGAGATGGCGATGATCTACCAGGACGCGCTGTCCTCGCTCAACCCGGCCATGACCATCAGGGCCCAGCTCAGGCAGCTCGCCCGCAGGGGCGGCCGGCGCACCCCGGCCGAGCTGCTGGAACTCGTCGGCCTCGACGCCCGCCGCATCCTGTCGGCCTATCCGCACGAGCTGTCGGGCGGCCAGCGGCAGCGGGTGCTGATCGCGATGGCGCTCTCCCGCGACCCCAAGCTGATCGTCGCCGACGAGCCGACGACCGCGCTCGACGTGACCGTCCAGGCGCAGGTCATCGAGCTGCTGCTGCGGCTGCGCGAGGAGCTGGGGTTCGCGCTGATCCTGGTCTCGCACGACCTGGCCCTGGTCGCCGACGTCACCGACCGCGTCGTCGTCATGTACGGAGGCCAGATCGTCGAGACCGGCGCCACCGCCGCCCTGGTCGGCGAGCCCGCCCACCACTACGCCCGGGGGCTGCTCGGCTCGGTGTTGTCGCTGGAGTCGGGGGCCGAGCGGCTGACCCAGATCCCCGGCGTGGTGCCCGCGCCCGCCGACTTCCCGGCCGGGTGCAGGTTCGCCGACCGGTGCCCGATGGCCACCGGCGTGTGCCGTACGCAGACCCCGGTATTGGCCGGAGAGGCCAGGCGGCACGCGGTGGCCTGCCACCACCCGGCGGCCGGACTCGCAGGGAGTGAGACACGTGCTTGAGCTGAACGACGTGCACGTCGTGCACAGGGCCCGCTCGGGAGGGCTGTTCTCGCGGGACCGCGTGCACGCCCTGACCGCCGCCTCGCTGACCGTCGCGCCCGGCGAGACCGTCGGGATCGTGGGCGAGTCGGGCTGCGGGAAGTCCACGCTGGCCAAGGTGCTGGTCGGGCTCCAGCGTCCGACCTCGGGAAACGTGCGCCTGAACGGCCGCGACCTGTGGACGCTGAAGCAGGACGAGCGGCGCGCGCTGGTCGGCGGCGGCGTCGGGCTGATCTTCCAGGACCCGTCCACGGCGCTCAACCGGCGGCTGCCGGTCGGGCGGATCCTGCGCGACCCGCTCGACGTGCACCGCCGGGGCACCACCGGCGAGCGCGAGGCCCGCGTCCGCGAGCTGCTGGACCTGGTCGGCCTGCCCGCCGGCGTGGCCGGCGCGCTGCCCGGCCAGCTCTCCGGCGGGCAGCGGCAGCGGGTGGCCGTGGCCAGGGCGCTCGCGCTCGAACCGCGGCTGGTCGTCGCCGACGAGCCCACCAGCGCCCTGGACGTGTCGGTCCGCGCCCAGATCCTCAACCTGTTGCTCGACCTCAAGGACCGGCTCGGGCTGGCGATGGTGTTCATCTCGCACGACATCCAGACCGTGCGCCGGATGAGCGACCGCGTGGTCACCATGTACCTGGGCAGGATCGTCGAGCAGACGCCCGCGCGGTCGGTGCCGGGGCGGGCCAGGCATCCGTACACGCGGGCGCTGTTCTCGGCCACCCCCGGGCTGATCTCGCCCATCACGCCGATCCCGCTGGTCGGCGCGGTGCCGTCGGCCACCAGGCCGCCCAGCGGCTGCCCGTTCCGCACCCGGTGCTGGCGGGCGGACGACCTGTGCGCGGCCGAGATGCCCGCCGCCACGCGGGCCGGGGACGACCACCTCTTCCACTGCCACCACCCGGTGGCGGCCGGAGCCACCGACCTAGAGCTGATCCAGGAGCACTCATGACAGATCCCGATGTCGCCGGGGCCGCGACGGTGACCGGCGTGATCCCCCCGGTCTGCACGCCGTTCACCCCCGGCCACGAGGTGGACGCCGCCTCCCTGACCCGGCTGGTGGACCACCTGCTGGCCGGCGGGGTGGACGCGCTGTTCGTGCTCGGCTCCTCCTCGGAGGTGGCCTACCTGACCGACGCCCAGCGGCGGGTGGTGCTGGACACGGTCGTCGGGCACGTCGGCGGCCAGGTGCCGGTGCTGGCCGGGGTGATCGACATGACCACGCCGCGGGTGCTCGAACACGCCCGCGTCGCGGCGGCGGCGGGGGCGTCCGGGCTGGTGGCGACCGCGCCGTTCTACACGCGCACCCATCCCGAGGAGATCCGCACCCACTTCCGGACGATCGCCGCCCGCACCGGCCTGCCGGTCTACGCCTACGACCTGCCGGTCAGCGTCCACACCAAGCTGAGCGCCGACCTGCTGCTCGACCTGGCCGCCGAGGGCGCGCTCGCCGGGGTCAAGGACTCCAGCGGCGACGACGGCGGGCTGCGCCAGGTCATCCTGGGCCGCCGGGCGCCGTTCAGCGTGCTCACCGGGTCGGAGGTGACCGTGGACTCCGCGCTGTGGATGGGCGCCGACGGCGTCGTCCCCGGCCTCGGCAACGTCGACCCCCACGGGTACGCCGAGCTGTACCGGGCCGCCACCCGCGGCGACTGGGCGGCGGCCAGGGCCGAGCAGGAACGCCTGGTCAGGCTGTTCGAGATCGTCCGGGTCGGCGCGGGCCGCATGGGCGGCAGCTCGGCGGGGCTGGGCGCGTTCAAGGCCGCCCTGCACCTGCGGGGCGTCATCGACTGCCCGCTCACCGCGCTGCCGCAGATCCCGCTGAACGACGACGAGACCGGCCGGATCGGCAAGCTGCTGGCCGCCGCCGGGCTGCTGTAGCCGCCGCTCGGACGTCGCGGGTCAGGGGCCGCCTGTCACAGGCCGTCGGCGTGGGCGGCCCGCTCGTTCGGCACGCAGTGGGTCATCTTCAGGCCCTCCACGTCGCGCGGGCCGTTGCGCCCCAGCTTGACCAGGCGCTCCCGGTCCTCGTCGGTGAGGTCCTGGCTCGCCAGCGGCTCCAGGTGGGCGACGTCGTCCGGGGTGATGCCGAGGCCCTCGCCGACGCGCAGGCCGAGGTCGTCCTCCACGAGCAGGAAGTGCCAGACCATGCGCTCCTGGATGCGCCGGTCGCACTGGCTGAGCGCGTCGACGAAGTTGCGCACCAGGTCGTCGCGCTCCCACTGCTCCATGAGCAGGTAGCGCTGGCCGGCCTGCTTGTAGTCGTTGGTCCGCGGGATGCGCCTGCGCATGACCCGGCCGCTGATGACCGGGCCCTCCTCGTCCACGGTCGGGTACTCGGCCTCGCGCAGGCCGCCGCGCAGCGAGGGCTCGTAGTTGATGTGCGGGTCCTCGCCGCCGGTGTCGACGAAGTACGCCATCTGGCCGTCGCGCTGGTTGGTCCTGATGGGCGCGTTCCTGGCCTGGTTGACCGGCAGTTGCAGGTAGTTCGGGCCGACCCGGTAGCGCTGGGTGTCGCTGTAGGAGAATGTCCGGCCGACCAGCATCTTGTCGTCGGAGAAGTCCAGGCCGTCCACCAGGACGCCGGTGCCGAAGGCGGCCTGCTCGTTCTCGGCGAACTGGTTCTCGACGTTGCGGTTCAGCACCAGGCGGCCGACCGGCCTGGCCGGGAACTCGTTCTCCGGCCACACCTTGGTGTCGTCGAGCGGGTCGAAGTCCAGCTCCGGGTGCTCCTCGTCGGTCATGAGCTGGACCAGCAGCTCCCACTCGGGATAGTCGCCGCGCTCGATGGCGTCGTGCAGGTCCTTCGTCGCGTGCCCGAGGTCGCCCGCCTGGACGACCGCCGCGTCCGCCTCGGTCATGCTGCGCACGCCCTGCTTGGGCATCCAGTGGTACTTGACGAGGAACGTCTCGCCCTGCTGGTTGACCCACTTGTAGGTGTTCACGCCGAATCCCTGCATGTGCCGGTAGTCGGCGGGGATGCCGCGCGGGCTGAACAGGTTGACCAGCATGTGCATCGACTCGGGCGTCTGGGACATGAAGTCGAAGATGCGGTTGGGGTCCTGCCGGAAGGTCACCGGGTCGGGCTTGAGCGCGTGGATGACGTCGGGGAACTTGATGGCGTCCCTGATGAAGAAGACGGCCAGGTTGTTGCCCACCAGGTCCCAGTTGCCGTCCTCGGTGTAGAACTTGATCGCGAAACCGCGCGGGTCGCGGGCGGTCTCGGCCGAGTCCCGGCCGCCGATGACGGTGGAGAAGCGCAGCGCCACGTCGGTGCGCTTGCCGGCCTCCTGGAACAGCTTGGCCCTGGTGTAGCGGCTGACCGGCTCGTCGCCGATCTTGCCGTACGCCTCGAAGTAGCCGTAGCTCAGCGCGCCCCTGGCGTGCACCACCCGTTCGGGGATGCGTTCGCGGTCGAAGTGACTGATCTTCTCCAGGAACTGGTAGTTCTCCAGCGTCGCCGGTCCGCGCGGGCCGACCGTCCGCTGGTTCTGGTTGTCGTAGACGGGATGCCCTTGTCGGTTGGTGAGCACCTCGCGCTCGTCGTTCGACTGCGGACCCTTGCTGGAGACGTCTGTCATCGCACTGTTCCTCTCCCCGGACGAGATCTTCCCCGGCTGCCCTCAAGACCGGGTCGAAAACGGGCAAAACCTCGTCCTCGGGGAGCTACCTGCTCACACCGTCGGCTCCCCGGCCGAGCAGGCCCAGGTCGGACCGGCGGGGCAGGCTCTCCCAGTCGCCCTGCGAGGTCACCGCGAACGCGCCCGCCGCGCAGGCGGTGTCCAGCCGCCGTTCCGGCGCCGCCCCGGCCAGCCAGTCCGACAGCCAGCCGGCCGCGAACGCGTCCCCGGCCCCCACGGGGTCCACCTCGGTCACCCGGTACGGCCGCGCCCGCCGCAGCACCCCGCCGGACAGCTCAAGCGCGCCCGCCGACCCCGACTTGACCAGCACGTACGAGGGCCCGAGCGAGGCCAGCGCCTTGGCCAGCTCCGCCGGGTCCTCGACGTCGGCGACCAGGCGGCCCTCCGGGACGGTCGCGAACAGCACGTCCACGTCGCCGGCCGTCTCCCGCAGCCAGGCGCCCGCCTCCTTCTCCGTCCACAGGGCCCGCCGGTAGTTGACGTCCAGCGAGACCAGCACGCCGGCCGCCCGCGCCACGGCGATGGCGTGCGCCACCGTCTCGCGGGCCGACGCCGACAGCGCCGGGGTGATCGCGGAGACGTGCAGCACGCGGGCCGAGGCGATCAGCGCCGGATCGAGGTCGCCCGGCCGCAGCCGGGAGCCGGCGCTGTCCTTGCGGTAGTACCGCACGTCCACGAGGTCGGCCGTGCGGCGGCCCTTGATCATCAGTCCGGTGGGGGCGTCCGGGTCGGTGACCGCGCGCACGTCCACGCCCTCGCCGGCGAGGGTGGCCCGGATCAGGTCGCCGAACTCGTCGTCGCCCACCCGTCCGGCCCACGTCGCCCGGTGGCCCAGCCGGGCCACGCCGATCGCCAGGTTCGACTCGGCGCCGCCGAGGCCCAGGTCGAAGTCGCGGGCGAAGCGCAGCGGCCCGGTACGCCGGGCGGCGAACAGCGCCATGGTCTCGCCGAAGGTCACCAGATCGGTCATGTGGTCGGCCTGCCCAGCTTTCTGGAGATCCGCGACGCCGCCCCGGCCACCAGCGGCCCGAGCTCCCGCACCCGCGCGGCGGTGATCCGCGAGGTGAGCCCGGAGACCGAGACGGCGGCGACGACGGCGTCGTTGTGGTTGAAGATCGGTGCGGCGACGCAGCGCACCTCGGGCTCGTTCTCGCGGTCGTCCACCGCGTAGCCGCGCCGCCGGATGTGGGTCAGTTCGGCGCGCAGCCGGTCGGGGTCGGTGATGGTGTGCTTGGTGATCGGGTCGAGCGCCAGCCCGGTCAGCGCCTCCTCCGGCTGCCAGGCCAGGATCGCCTTGCCGACCGCCGTGGCGTGCACCGGGCCGCGGCTGCCGATGCGCGAGGCCATGCGCACGTTCGTCTCGTTCTCCACCTTGTCGATGTAGACGACGTGCGGGTGGTCGTAGACGACCAGGTGGACGGTCTCGCGCACCTCGCTCATCAGCCGGTGCGACTCCTCGGCGGCGACCGCGCGCAGGTCCAGCGTGGCCAGGTACGCCTGCCCGAGCCGGAGGGTGCCGTGCCCCAGCCGGTAGGCCCCGGTCCTGCGGTCGCGTTCGAGCAGCCTGGCCTCCACGAGCGGGACGGTCAGCCGCAGCACCGTGCTCTTGGACAGGCCCACGGCCTCGGCGAGCTGGGTGAGCGACAGGCCGGTGTGGCCGCGTACGTGGTCCAGGACGGCCAGGGCGCGCCGGAGCGAGGCGGACTGGTTGCGGTCAGGCACGCAAGTCACCATATTCGATGAAATTTCGCGAAATGCAGCACCCTGTTGTGCACTGCACAACATCTCCTGACAGGTCTTCTCGACTCCAGAGCGAATTCCTAGTGTCGGCGCAGGAGGTAATAGTGAAGTTTCTTTACTTTGCCGCGGCCGGAACGGCCCTGCTCACGCTGGCCGCCTGCGCGCCCTCGACCGCTCCCGCCTCCGGCGGCGGCGACGAGCGAACGGGGACGCTGCGCGTCTGGCTCTTCGACGAGCCCAACCGGGCCCCCAAGGACAAGGTCGTCAACGAGGCGATCAAGGAGTTCACCGCCGCCCACGCGGACGTCAAGGTCGAGGTCACCTACATCCCCACCACGCCCGCCCGGCACGAGAAGTTCAAGGGCGCCTTCAACGACCCGGCCAGCTCCCCGGACGTCGCCGAGTACGGCAACACCGACCTGGCCGAGTACGCCGCCGCCGGCGGGTTCGCCGACCTCACCGCGGACCTGAAGGGCCTGGACCTGACCCCCGACCTGGTCAGGTCGGCCTCCGTCCAGGGCAAGCAGTACGGCCTGCCGTGGTTCATCGGCATCCGCGCCCTCTACTACCGCACCGACGTCTTCGACGAGCTCGGCCTGAAACCGCCCGCGTCCATCGGCGCCCTGACCGAGGCCGCCCGCACGATCCGCAGGAAGAAGCCCGACCTGTACGGCATAGCCGTCGGCGGCGAGTACACCTTCGGCGCCCTGCCGTTCGTCTGGGACGCCGGCGGCGACATCACCTCGCTCGACTCGCCGCAGTCGCGCAAGGGCGTCAAGGCGTACACGGACCTGCTGACCGACGAGGTGTGCCCGCCGCAGGCGTGCGTCTCGCTGACCGGCGGCAAGACGGTCGAGCTGTTCGCCGGCGGCAAGGCCGCGATGGGCATACTCGGCAACTTCAACCGCTCGGCCGTGGACGCCGGCGCGGCGGCCGGCAAGTACGCCGTCGTGCCGCTGCCCGGCGCGGCCGAGGGCTCGATCGCGCCCGCCTTCGCCGGCGGCAACAACCTGGGCGTGCTGAAGAACGCCGGTCACCGCACCCTGGCCGCGGACTTCGTCAAGCTGCTGGGCGGCAAGGCGTACCAGGGCAAGATGTACGACGCGATGGGCAACCTGCCGACGCTCACCTCGGCCCGCGACGAGCTGGCGGCCAAGGACCCGTTCGTCAAGCCGTTCCTGGACACGGTGGCCAAGGGCACCCGGTTCGTGCCGATCGACCCCGCCTGGGTGAAGATCGACAACGGCAAGGTCATCCCCACGATGCTGCAGAAGGTCGCGACCGGCCGGTCCACCGTCGAGCAGGCCACCACCGAGGCGGCCGCGGCCGTCAAGACCGCCTTCGGCCGCTCGTGAGCCGAGGTTCGACCGCCCGCCGCGGGCGCCCCTGGCTCTACCTGCTGCCCGCGGCGGCCGTGCTGGTCCCCATGTTCGGCTACCCGGTCTACATGCTGGGCCTGCTGTCGGTCTTCGACTACCGGCAGGCGCAGGTCAGCGGCGGGCAGCCGAGCACGTTCGTCGGGTTCGGCAACTACGCCGCGCTGCTCGGCGACCGGCGGTTCTGGGAGGTGCTGGCGCAGACCGTGGGGTTCGCGGCGGCGCTGGTCGTCGCGACGCTGGCGGTCGGCGCGGCCCTGGCCGTGCTGCTGACCAGGACCGGGCCGCTGCCGAGGACGGCCCTGTCGCTGGCCGCGCTCGGCGCGTGGGCGGTCCCCGCGATGACCGGCTCCACCGTGTGGATGTTCCTGTTCGACGCCGACCTCGGCCTGGTCAACCAGGTGCTCGGGATCGACGGGTTCAACTGGTTCTACGACCGGTGGGTCACCTTCGGCGTGGTCGGCGCGACGGTCGTGTGGCACTCGTTCCCGCTGGTGATGATCACCCTGTACGCGGGCATCCGGGCCATCCCCGCCTCGGTGCTGGAGGCGGCCGCGCTCGACGGCGCCTCGGCCTGGCAGGGGTTCTGGCGGATCATCGTGCCGATGCTGCGGCCGCTGGTCACGATCGTGGTCATCCAGTCGGTCATCTGGGACTTCAAGCTCTTCACCCAGATCTACGTGATGACCAACGGCGGCGGCGTGGCCGGACAGAACACCGTGCTCAACGTCTACGCCTACCAGATCGCCTTCGGCTCCTCCGAGTACGGGCTCGGCTCGGCCGTCGCGGTCGTCATGACGCTGATCCTGCTGGTGATCACCCTGTTCTACATCCGGGCGCTGCGGCGCAGTGGGGAACGCCTGTGAACCGACGACGTCTTCTGCCCAACGCGGTCGCGCTGATGGTCGCCCTGCTCACCGCGTTCCCGCTCTACTGGATGGTCCTGTCGGCGCTCAAGCCGGCTGGGGAGATCCAGTCGCTGGAGGTCAGGCCCTGGACGTCGCACCTGACGCTGGACAACTTCGTCCGGGTGCTGACCGGGGAGAACTTCGCCCGCTACCTGCTCAACAGCGCGATCGTGGCGCTCCTCGTGGTCGTGCTGTCGGCCGGGGTCGCCTTCCTGGCCGCGGTGGCCGTGACCAGGTTCGCCTTCCGGTTCAGGACGACCGTGCTGATCATGTTCCTGGTCGCGCAGATGGTGCCGGTCGAGGCGCTGACGATCCCGCTGTTCTTCGTGGTCCGGGACCTGGGCCTGCTCAACACGCTGGCCTCGCTGGTGGTGGTGCAGCTCGCCTTCACGCTGCCGTTCGCGATCTGGATGCTGCGCGGGTTCGTCGCCGGGGTGCCGGAGGCGCTGGAGGAGGCGGCGATGATCGACGGGGCCGGACGCGCGACCGTGCTGTGGCGCGTCCTGTTCCCGCTGGTCGCGCCCGGCCTGGTGGCGACCAGCGTGTTCTCCTTCATCACCGCCTGGAACGACTTCGTCTTCGCGCGCACCTTCATCATCTCGTCCAAGGACAACCAGACCCTGCCCGCGGCGCTGCTCGTCTTCTTCAAGCCCGACGAGAACGACTGGGGCGGGATCATGGCGGCCTCGACGCTGATGACGATCCCGGTGCTGATCTTCTTCGTGGCGGTGCAGCGGCGGCTCGTGTCAGGGCTTGGAGGGGCGGTCAAGGACTGAGACGGCGTGCTCGTCGCCGGGGGCGAGGAACTCCAGCAGCAGCCGCGCCTCCCGCTCGACCTCGTCCAGCTCGGCGATCGGCGTCCACTGGTGGACGTTCAGCGTGGAGACGCCCTTGGCCCTGGTCACCGTCCAGTCGCCGGCGGTGACGCCGTCCACCAGGATGATCCGGGGGATCACGTTCGTGCCCATGAACGACCCCTGTATGACGGCCGCGCCCCGCTCGCTGATCACCCGCGAGCGGTCGGCGTGCGACAGGAACAGGTTGTCGAAGTCGTACATCAGCCGCACCGGGGCCGGGACGTCCTCGGCCGGGCGGACGGCCTCCGGCAGGTCGTACAGCGTGCGGCCGGCGGCGTCCCTGAAGCGGACCAGGTCCATGGACTCGACGACCTCGCCCAGCCTGGTCAGGCCCGACCAGGTCTGCGCGTCCTGCACCGAGGCCGGGCCGAACGCGGCCAGGTAGCGCCGGACCAGCTCGGCGGGCGTCATCGGCGGCACCTCCGCCGGGCCCAGCCACGACTCGGCGGTGGTGTGCGCGACCGGCCCGCTCCTGCCCCACAACCCGCGCGGCGGCACCTGGACCAGCGGCAGCAGCCAGCGCACGCCCTGGCCGAGCGCGTGCTGGTCGTGCTCGGGCCACCGCTCGGCCAGCGCCCGCCCGAGGTCGGCGAAGGTCATCGCACGCTCCTCCAGCAGCGCCCGGCCGACCGCGGCCAGCTCGTCCAGGTCGACGCCCGCCAGCCGCCGGCCGAACGTCGTACGGGTCATGCGCTCGGTGACGACCTGCAGCAGCGGCCGCATGGCCAGGCAGTCGCGGGCGGTGACCAGGTGGATGGTGGAGCGCTGCAACGCGAGCCGCACCAGCTCACGTCCGGCCAGCAGGCCGGAGACCTCCTCGGGCTTGAGCCCCTCGATGCGGTTCCACAGGCCGACGTACCAGGTGTGGGGGGTCTGCGCCTGGAGGCCGCCGAGCCTTTCGACGACCTCCTGCACGCTGCCGTCGCCGCGGCGCAGCAGCAGCTGCCGGTCGAGCGTGGCCCGGTTGAGCGCGCGCTGGGAGATGAGGGGATCCATGGGGACAACGGTAGGGGTGATCGCGGTCATTTCCGGACCTCGATGCGCCCTCAGGCGAGCGCGTCGGGGCCCAGCTCGTGCGGCGCGGAGTAGCCGGACAGGGCGAGCGTGATGTCCAGCTCGCCCAGCAGGCAGCGCAGCACGTGCTCGACGCCCGCCTGCCCGCCCAGCGCCAGCCCGTACAGCACGGGACGGCCGACCAGCACGGCCCGCGCGCCCAGCGCGAGCGCCTTGACCACGTCGGCCCCGGTGCGCACGCCCGAGTCGAACAGCACCGTCAGCCGGTCGCCCACCGCCTCGGCGATGCCGGGCAGCGCGTCGAGCGCGGCCAGGGCGCCGTCGACCTGGCGGCCGCCGTGGTTGGACACCACGATCCCGTCGACGCCGTGCTCGGCGGCCAGGCGCGCGTCCTCGGTGCTCATGATGCCCTTGAGCACGATCGGGCCGTCCCAGTGGTCGCGCAGGAACGACAGGTCGTCCCAGCTCAGGCCGGGGTTGGGGAACATGCCCGCCCAGTGGGCGACCGGGTTCTCGACCCCGGCGAAGTGGGGGTCGCTCAGGTAGTTGGCGAGGCCCGTGCCGGCCAGGAACGGCAGGAAGCCGCGGTCGAGGTCGGCCGGACGCCAGCCGAGCAGCGTCGTGTCCAGCGTGACCACCAGCACCGAGTGGCCGGTCGCCCTGGCCCGGCGCAGGAAGCTCAGGCACACGTCCCGGTCGGTCGGGCAGTAGAGCTGGTACCAGCGCGGCGCGTCCCCGCCGGCCGCCGCCACCTGCTCGAAGTCGTGGGCGGCGGCCGTCGAGTGCACGTACGTGACGCCGACCGCGGCCGCGGCCCGCACGGTGGCGAGCTCGCCCTCCTCGTGGGCCAGCGTCTGCACCCCCATGGGCGCCACCAGCACCGGCGCCGCCATCCGGGTGCCCAGCACCTCGCACGACAGGTCACGCTCCCGCGCGACGCCGCGCAGCATCCTCGGCACGATCCGGCGCCGCTCGAACGCCTCCAGGTTGGCCCGCGCGGTCGAGCCGCTGCCCGCGCTCGGCACGATGTACCCCAGCGCCTCGGGCGGCAGAACCCGCCCGGCCGCGCCCTCCAGGGCCGACAGATCGGTGGTCAGCTCCGGCGTGCGGCCTTCGAACATGCCCGTCAGGTAGATGCCGAGCTGGTGGTCGCCTGCGTTCATGGCGCCCATCCAACCAGCCCGCCCGTCCCCGCCGCGACCACCCTGATGACGGCGACCACGACGCGGCCCTACGCTGCTTCCCATGCACAAACGCGTGATCGACAACCGCTTCGAGCTGACCGAGAGGCTCGGCGGCGGTGGCATGGGCCTGGTGTGGCGCGCCTGGGACACCGCCCTCCACCGCGAGGTCGCGCTGAAGGAGGTCCGGCCGCCCGATCCCGCGTTCGAGGAGCACGACCCGGAGGCCGCCCGCGAGCTGCGGGCCAGGGTGCTGCGCGAGGCCCGCGCGCTGGCCCGGCTGAACCATCCGCACGTCGCCACCATCCACCACATCGTCGATCCGGGCGGCGACGGCTACCCGTGGATCGTCATGGAGCTGGTCACCGGCGGCTCGCTCCAGGACCGCCTGGCCCGCGGGCCGATGACGCCCTGGGAGACCGCCCGGCTGGGCCGCGAGGTGCTGTCCGCGCTGCGCGCCGCGCACGCCGTCGGCATCCAGCACCGCGACGTCAAGCCCGCCAACGTGCTGCTGCGCGAGGACGGCCGGTCGGTGCTCACCGACTTCGGGATCGCCGCCGTGCGCGAGTCGACCAGCCTGACGGCGACCGGGTCGTTCATCGGCTCGCCCGAGTACATGGCGCCCGAGCGCATCAACGGGCACGAGGGCGACCCCGCCTCCGACCTGTGGTCGCTCGGCATGCTGCTGTACGTGGCCGTCGAGGGCCGCCACCCGCTGCGCAGGAGCACCACGCTGGCGACGCTGGCCGCCGTGCTCAACCAGGACGTGCCGCCGCCGGAGCGGGCCGGGCCGCTCGGTCCGGTGCTGGGCGCGCTGCTGCGCCGCGACCCGGCCGGGCGTCCCGACGCCGAGACCCTCGACCGCATGCTCGCCGCCGCCGCCGACCCCGGCGCGGCCCCGCCCGCCTACCCGCCCCCCGCCCCGCAGCCCGCCCCGGCCCCGCTCCAGCCCGGCCCCCCGTCCGCCCCCTCGGGACCGCTCCACCAGGGTCACTTCCCGCCGTCGCCCGGCCCGCTCCGGCAAGGCCCGCCGTACGGGGCCACCGTGCCGCCCGGGGCGCGGCAGGGGGCCACCGTGCCGCCCGGGGGGCCGCGGCCCTGGGGGCCGGAGCCGTCGTTCTCGCAGGCCGGCACCATGGCGTCGCGTCGCGCCCGCCGTTCGCCGGTCGCCGCCGTGACGGCCTCCGTGGGCGCGCTGGCGGTGACCGGCGTGCTGGTCTACACGCTGCTGCCCGGCGTGCGCGGCGCTGAGGAGCCGACCCAGCCGAACACGCCGCAGATCACCCCGGTGGAGACCACCGACGTCGAGGAGCCGAAGGCGAGCGAGGAGCCGCAGCCGCAGCCGGAGAACCTGCTCACCGCCGACGGCGTCCGCGCCGCGATCAAGGCGCTCAAGCCGGTCATGGGCGGCACCAAGGTCGTCCGGATGGTCGTCTACCCGACGTACATCTCCGCCGAGGCCCCGGTCAAGGACGACCCGGGCGTCTACGACCGCTACGCCTACCGCGACGGCAAGGCCACCCACGAGGGCCCCGGCTCCACCATCCGCACCCCGACCGTCGACCTGGCCAAGTACAACTGGGACGCCTTGCCCGGCCTGTTCAAGAAGGCGCAGAGCGTCCTCGGCGTGCGCAAGCCCACCGCCCGCTACGTCATCATCGATCCCGACTACGTCTTCACCAACCCCAAGCAGGTCATGCTCATCTACCTCACCGACGCCTACCGCACGGGCTACCTGGCGGCCGACCCCCAGGGCAGGGTGCTCAAGACCGTCCCCGCCTCCTGACCTGCCGCCCGGCTCAGCAGCCGCCCTGGTAGCCGCTCTCCGGGATCAGCCGGGTCCACTCGTCCTGGCTGAGCGGCCCGCCCGCGCGGGCGCACACCTCCTGCGCCGTCAGCGCCGGGTCGACCGGGCTCTCGCGGACGCTGCCGTCGGCCGCCACGCCGCGCAGCCTGCGGCCGTCCTGGCTGAAGGCCAGGCCCTCGGACCACGACCCGACCTGGCCGACCTCGCGCAGCGTGCCGGCGTCCCACAGGGAGGTGCGTTCCGCGTCGATCGCGAGCAGGTCGCCGCCGGGGGAGAAGCGCAGGTCGCGTACGGGGGCCGGGCCGGTCTCGACCGAGCCGGCGCGCCGGCGCCCGCGCACGTCCCACAGCTCGACGCGTCCGCCGCCGAGCCCGAGGGCCAGCGTGCGGCCGTCGGGGGAGAAGGCGAGCGCGGTGGGCCGGGCGGCGGCCGGGGCGAGCGGGGTGACCTCGCCGGTACGCAGGTCGAGCAGGTTCGTGCCGGAGGCGAGCGTCGAGCCGTCGGGGCTGAAGGCCATCGCCAGGTCGCCCGCACCCTCGTAGGCCCTGATCCGGCGGCCGGCGCGCACGTCCCAGGTCTCCAGCAGCCGGCCGCGCGCGGTGGCCAGCGTGTCGCCGCCGGGGGACAGGGCCACGGCGGGCACGTCGCCGCCCGCGTCGATGACGGCGACCCTCCTGCCGCCCGACGCCTCCCAGACGGTGACCGGGTCGCCCGCCACGGCCAGCAGCCTGCCCGCGGCGTCGAAGGCCACGTCGCCGGTGGCGGCGATCTCGGCCAGCGGCTTGCGCGCCACCACGTCGGTGAGCCGGATGGCGTTCCCGACGTCCTTGGCCGCCACCCGGCCGTCGCTCGACAGCGCGGCGGTGCGGACGCCGGAGAAGGGCGCGGGCAGCCCGGAGACGTCGAGCGAGACGACCGAGCCCAGGCCGCTCAGGTAGCGCAGGGTGCGGCCGTCGGCGGAGAAGGCCAGGCCGCCGTGCTGGTCGCCGCGGAAGCGGTAGGCGCCGGCCAGCCGCCGGTCGGCCACGCTCCACAGGCGCACCTCGTCCCGGCCGGGGAGGGCGAGCAGGCTGCCGTCGGGGCTGAACACGGGCGTGCCGGCGGAGCCGTCCGCCGGCAGCTCCCCGCCGGGGGCCTCCGCCGCGAACGCGGTGGCGGCGGCGCCGGTCGGGGCCCCCTGCGGCGGTTCGGCGCCGGGCGTCAGGAGGGTCACGCCGTCGCGGCCCGCGACCGCCAGGGTGCGGCCGTCGGGGCTGAACGACAGGGGCGGCGCAGACCGGTCCGGCCCGGTCTGCGGCCGGACGGCGAACTCCCGCTCCTTGGCCCGGCCGGGCAGCGACCAGAGCTCGACCCGCCCGTCCAGGTCGGAGACCGCGGCCCGGCTCCCGTCGCGCGACACCGCCACCCGCCGGTCGAGCACGTCGAGCAGCACCTCGGCGCCCCGGTAGACCCTGGTGCGGTTGCCGCTGGTGATCGTGTACGTCCCGGTCGCGGGGGCCCGGCCGGTGGCCACCTCGACGGGCTGCCCGCCGGGGCCCTCGGCGTACCGGCCGTCGTCGCTCAGCGCGGCGCTGCCCTCGGGGAGCGCGTGCGCGGCGAGCTGCCGGCCGCTGCGCACGTCCCAGACGGTCAGCGTGCGGTCGCGCCACCTGACCAGGTCGTCGCCGCGCAGCAGGTAGCCGGCCCGCTCGTCGGCCGCGGGGTCGGTGAACACGCCCAGCTCCGGCTGCGCCAGCGAGGCCTGCAACGCCACCCGCGCCTCGAACACCGGCGACATCCGCCAGGCCGCCACGCTCAGCCGCATCGCCGTGCGCGGGTCGGAGGAGCGCAGCGCCTCGGCACGGGCGGCCACGGCCCGCGCGTTGGCCTCCAGAAGGTGCCCGCGCAGCTCCCGCTCGCCGTTGAGCGAGACGGCGGACATCGACACCGCGACGGCCAGCGCGGCGGCCAGGGTCGCCATCGAGGGGCGCAGCAGCCGCCTGCGCTGCTTGGACATGGCCACGCTCGCGCCGATGAAGTCGCGTTCGAGCTGGCTGAGCCGCAGGTGGCGGCGCTTGGCCGCGGCCCAGCCGAGCGCCGTGTCGAGCCGGTCGCCCCGGTAGAGGTAGGTGTGCCCGCGCCGGTGGCGCGACCACCGGTCGGCCGCCAGGCGCAGCTCGCGGTGGACGGCCAGGCCGTCGCGCTCGTCGGCCACCCAGCCGCGCAGGCGTGGCCAGGCCCGGTAGAGCGCGGCACTGGCCGGCGCGACCCGGTCGTCGCGCACGGCCACGAGCTTGCCGACCGCGGTCTCGGTCGGCGGCACCCGCACGCTGCGGCGCACGAGCAGCCCGGCGTCCATCAGCGGGGCCAGCACGCCGCCCTCGTCGTGGGGGTCGTCGCCGTCCATCAGGCGCAGCAGCAGGCCCGGCACCGCCTCCTGCTGGCGCGGCGTGAGCCCGGCGTAGACGCGCTCGGCCAGCTCGCCGAGCGACCTGTGCCCGGCCACGCCCGCCGGCGGGCGCAACGCGGCCGGGTCGGCCTCGACCAGCAGCTCGTCGGCCGCGGGACGGGCGGCGGGGTCTTTGGCCAGCGCCCGCCCGACCAGCTCGCGCAGCCCGTCGGGCAGGGCGCTCAGGTCGGGGTCGACGGTCAGCAGCCGGTGCAGCACCGCGCCGAGACTCCGCCCGGAGAACGGGTCGCCGCCCGTGGCCGCGTAGAGCACCACGGCCCCCCAGGAGAAGACGTCCGTCGCCGGCTCGTGGCCGCTGCCGGTCAGGATCTCGGGGGCCAGGTACGTGCACGTCGCCCCCAGCGACCCGCCGACCGCCGCCCCCATGTCGATCACCTTGGGGCCGCCCGCCGCCAGCAGCACGCTCTCCGGCCGCAGATCGCGGTGCGTCAGCCCGGCCGCGTGCAGCGTGCGCAACGCCCCGGCCAGCGCGCCGGCCAGCGCCGCCAGCTCCTCGCCCCGGTACGGCCCGTGCCGCTCGACCGCCTGCCGCAGGTCGGGCCCGTCGACGAACTCGCTCACCACGTAGGGGATGCCGTGATCGACCCCGGAGGCGACCACCTCCGCCAGATGCGGGCAGCTCACCCGCGCGACCGGCTCGACCTCGACCCGGGGCACCTTCACCGCGTAGCGGCGGCCCTCGTCGTCGTAGGCGTCGTAGACCACCCCGCGCGCGCCCGCGCCGAGCCGGGCGGCCAGCCAGAAGCCGCCCAGCCTCTCGGGATCACCAGGCACCAAGCGCATCGTCACTGATGCTTAGATGCGCCGGACCGGCCGTTGGTTGTCGGTGAACGACCACAGGTCCCCCGCGCGCCTCGGGGGACCCATGCGTCATGATCATTATGCCAGGCTTCCGGATCTTGACTGCCACTCCGGCCGCAGCACCGACATCGTCACGGAGTCGTGCCACTCGCCCTCCCACAGCAGGGTGTCGCGCTGCACGCCCTCCTCCACGAACCCGATCTTCTTGTAGACGTGCCGCGCCCGGTCGTTGAAGGTGAAGACGCCGAGGCCGATGCGGTGCAGCGGCGTGGTGGCGAAGGCGTGGCCGAGGACCAGCTCGATCGCCTCGGTGCCGTAGCCCTTGCCGAAGACCCGCGCGCCGATCAGCGCGATCCGCAGGTTGCACGACAGGTTGTGCCGGTCGAGCTCGTTGAGCACGACCTCGCCGACGTACTCGTCGCCGGCCATGATGGCCAGGTCGAGGCGGTCGGCGTGCTCGCCCCTCGTGCTGTACCACTGGCGGGCCACGTCGTGGTCGACCTCGCCGTGCGAGCCCGTCAGCCGCTGCACCTCCGGATCGCTGATCAACGTGATCAGGCCCTCGACGTGCTCGGGGCCGACCGGGAGCAGCCTGACGCGCTCACCCGTCAAAGTGGGTTTCTCGGCGAACATCCCCTCTGGGTATCAGTCCTGCTCATCGGCGGGCAAACCCATTTTCCGCAGGGCCGCGTCGCGCACCTCCTCGGGGGTCAGCACGCCGACGTCGCACGTCAGGTCCGCCACCTGCTGGAAGTAGCCCTCGCGCCGGGCCCGCATCTGCGCCGGCTGGAACTCGGGACGGTGCGCCCCCGAGCTCATGCGCCGGGCCAGGACGGCGTCGGCGGCGTCCACCCAGACCACGAACGCCTCGCGCAGCGCCTCGCGCACCCGGGGGTCCTCCACGGTGCTGGCCGCCGCCGCGATCACCTTCGGCTCGCCCGCCAGCGCCGCCAGCACGTGCTCGGCCTCGTACCGGTGCAGCGCCTCGGCCCCTTCGCGGACGGCGATCTGCGCCGCCGTGCCGCCGTGCTCTCTCTCCAGGAACGGGTCGCTGTCGGTGAACGGCATCCCCAGCGCGGTGGCGAGGAGGCGGCCCGCGGTCGTCTTACCCGATCCCATCAGCCCGATCACCACGACTGGTTTGTTTTTCGACATGTGGATAGAGGTTCCTTCGTGTCAAGGAGGTAAATCTGATGACCATCGCCGGAAGCATCATCCTCATCATGCTCGGTGCGATCCTCACCTGGGCCGTCGAGTTCGACCTCGCCGGTCTCGACATCAACGTCGTGGGCGTCATCCTCATGCTCGGCGGCCTGGCGGGGCTGCTGTTCGGCATCTACCGGATCAGCGTCACCCGCAGGGCGGTCGGCCCGATCGACGAGCCGGTGCACCGGCACGAGATCTACGAGGAGCCGGAGACCCGCAGGACCACGGTGTATGAGGAGCGCCGCCACTACGACGAGCCGCCGCTGTAGGAGGTGAATCGACATGCCAGCCGTTGACGAGCTGCCGTCGACCATCAAGCGTTCGCCGAAGAAGGCACAGAACACGTGGATCAAGGCGCACGACTCCGCCGTGAAGGAGTACGGAGAGGGCAGGCGCGCGCACATGACCGCGTTCGCCGCACTCAAGCACTCCTTCGAGAAGGTGGGGGACCACTGGGAGCCCAAGGGGGAGAAGGGACCGTCCGACAAGGGCGCGACCGACCGCTCCGGCAGGACCCAGGAGGGCGTGGACGCCAACGCCAGCAAGGAGCACTTGCAGGGCGTGGCGTCCAGGCTCGGGGTGCGCGGCCGATCCAGGATGACCAAGAAGGAGCTGGTGGACGCCATCAAGAAGGCCAACAGGAAGGCCACGGCGAAAGCCCGCTAGTTCCTTCACAGCAACCGCTTGACCGCCTCGGCAATCGCGTGGCGGTCTATGCGGGCGTCCGCGAGCTGTTCCTCAGGCGTCGCCGACCCGGGCAACCCGGTCACGGCGAGCTTCACCACCCGCGGGCCGAGCTCGCTGACGGCGTCCAGCACGGCGTCGCCGAGACCGCCCTCCAGCCGGTGATCCTCGACCGTGATCAGGTTGCCCGTCGTCGTGGCGGCCTCCACCAGCACCGCCGCGTCCACCGGCTTGACCGAGTACAGGTCGATCACGCCGACCGGGACGCCGGCCGCCTTCAGCTCGTCGGCCGCCGCCAGCGCCTCGTGCACCGTGATCCCGGCCGCCACGATCGTGACCCGGTCGTCGGGCGAGCGCCGCAGCACGCGCGAGCCGCCCACCGGGAAGCGTTCGCCGGGCGGGTAGATGACCGGCGTCTCGCCGCGGGTGGTGCGCAGGTAGGACACCCCTGACACGTCCGCCATCTCGACGGTCAGCGCCGCCGCCTGGTTGGCGTCGCACGGGTACAGCACCGTGCTGCCGTACACCGCCCGCATCATGGCCAGGTCCTCCAGGCCCATCTGCGAGGGGCCGTCCTCGCCGATCGAGACGCCGGCGTGCGAGCCGACCAGCCGGATCGACGCCTGGCTCACGCCGGCCATCCTGACGAAGTCGTGCGCCCTGGTCAGGAACGCCGCGAAGGTGGCCGCGTACGGCCTCCAGCCGCGCACCGACAGGCCGACGGCCGCCGCCACGAGCTGCTGCTCGGCGATGTACATCTCGAAGAAGCGCTCGGGGAACGCCTGGCCGAACTCCTCGGTCTTCGTCGAGTCGGCCACCTCGCCGTCCAGCGCCACCACGTCGCCGCGGGCCGCGCCGAGCGCCGTCAGCGCCGCGCCGAACGCCGCCCTGGTCGCCGCCTTCGCGCCGACCTCGTACTCGGGCAGCGTCGCCGGTCGCGGGTCGAAGTGGTACGGCTCGGCCTCGCCCTCCGGCCTGTGCACCTCCACATGGACGCTGCGCGGGCCGCCCAGCTCGTCGATGGCCTTGTCGGGATCCTTGAGCGCCTTGCCGTGCGCGCCCTCCCGGTTCTCGACCTCGACGACCCCCTCGCCCTTGCGGGTCTTGGCCAGGATCACGGTGGGACGCCGGCGGGTGTTGCAGGCGTCCCCCAGCGCGAAGTCGATCTGGCCGGGGTCGTGGCCGTCGATCTCGATCGTGTGCCAGCCGAAGGCGCCGAACCGGCGCGCGTACGCCCCCGTGTCCCATCCGTGCCGGGTCGGGCCGCGTTGTCCCAGCCGGTTCACGTCCACGATCACGACCAGGTTGGCCAGCCCCTCGGCCCCGGCGTGCTCGGCCGCCTCCCAGATGGACCCCTCGGCCAGCTCACTGTCGCCGCACAGCACCCACACCCGGTACGGCAGCCGTTCCAGCCGTCCCGCCATGGCCACGCCCACGCCCACCGGCAGCCCCTGACCGAGCGAGCCGGTCGCGACGTCCACCCAGGGCAGCCGGGGGGTGGGGTGTCCCTCCAGCCGGCTTCCCCGGCGCCGGAACGACAGCAGCTCCTCGTCGTCGATGACCTTCGCCGCCTTGTAGAGCGAGTACAGAAGGGGGGAGGCGTGGCCCTTGGAGAAGATCAGGTGGTCGTTGCCGGGGTTGTCGGGGCGGTCGAAGTCGTACCTGAGGTGGCAGGCGAACAGCACGGCCATCAGGTCCGCGGCCGACATCGACGAGGTGGGGTGCCCGGAACCGGCCGCCGCGGCGGCGCGTACGGAGTCGACGCGCAGTTGCGCGGCCAGTTCGGTCAAGTACGGGAGATCGCGTTCAGGCATCAAGACCCTCCTCGTGAGTTTCACGCCGCCTACCCCCTGCGCGGCGCTTAACTCGGGCCTGACGTCACCTGACCCCATTTGTCGGCAGTTGAAACCTCCCTCGCCCGGGCGGTCCCGGGGCGTGCGGCGTCAGGCGTCGAAGCGGTGGCGGGCGGCCTCGATGTCGCCGAGGTGGCGCTGCGTCCACGCGCACATCGCGTCGACCGTCGCGCGCAGGGCCCGTCCCGGCTCGGTGAGGGTGTACTCCACCCGCGGCGGCACGGTCGGATACACCGTCCGCTCGACCAGCCCGTTGCGCTCCAGCATGCGCAGGTTCTGGGTGAGCATCTTGTGGCTGATGCCCTCGACCTGGTCGCGCAGCTCGCCGAAGCGCAGGGTGCCCTCGCCGATGGCCTCGATGATCAGGAACGCCCACTTGTTGGCGACGTCCGTGAAGATCTCCCGCGCCAGGGAGTCGGCCCGCCTCAGGTCCGCCTCGCCCTCCGAGCCCTTGAACTGCTTGGTCACCATGAGGTTCCCCAGTCACTGAAAAGTGCGTTCTTCCACGTCAGCGAACACTCTCCTACAGTTCCTCAGTAACCACAAGAGAGTCTTGAGTGGCCGTACGCGCGTTCCGGCCACCCCTGTCAGGAGGCGCACACCATGCCCGTCACCCTGCTGAACCCCGACGGCCTGCCCGCGATCGACGTCTACCACCAGACGGCGGTCGCGTCCGGAACGAGGCTGGTCTTCGTCGCCGGACAGGTCTCCTGGGACGCCGAGGGCGCCACGGTCGGCGCGGGCGACCTCGCCGCGCAGGTCGAACAGTGCTACCTCAACGTCGCCACCGCCCTCGCCGGGGCCGGCGGGACGTTCGACGACGTGGCGAAGCTGACCGTCCACGTCGTGGACTGGACCCCCGGCAAGATGTCCGCGCTCCTGGACGGGATCTCCCGGGCGAAGGCGAAACTGGGCACGACGGCGACCCCACCGGCAACCCTGCTGGGCGTCGCGGCCCTGTCCGTCCCGGACCACCTGGTCGAGGTCGAAGCCACCGCGATCCTCCCGTAAGGGACAGGAGACGCACTGAGACCAACTGAGAAAGGGCATCCGGAAGGGGATCTTCGGCCGGACGAACCCGCCGATCACCGCTTTCGTGGAAGAGCGGGTCGTCGAAGGCGTACAGCTGATCCTGATCACGGTCCCGCGGGGGTGATGCCGCACAGCAACGCCGCGGGCCTCGCCACCCGTCGCCTCGGCAAGCAGTGCCTGCCGTTCCCCCCGCACCAGCAGCGCGAGGTCATGATCGCTCGCGGCCAGGTCGACTGGTCGGCCGACGCCTCCAGCCTCAGCATCGGCCAACTGAGCGCGGTGGAGTTCGAAAGGCTCCGGCGGTTGCTGATCGCCGGCGGGCGCGATCACCTGGCCGAGCTGGCGGACAAGGCCCTCCTGGAGTCGCTCCGCCTGATCGCCCCCAACGGCAGCGTCACGAATGCGGCAGTGCTGTCGAGTCCCAGCCCCGGACGAGTCGGCGACGGGAGCCGACAGTAGTGTCTGAGTCATGCCTGACGTGATCACGGTCAACCCCGCGCAACCTGGGGACGGGGACGTCCTCGGCGAGATTCACGCCCTGTCCTGGGGCGTCTCGCACGGCCCGCTGTGCGCGCCGAAGGTCGCCGAGGCCGGGATCGAGGAGCGGCGCGGCAAGTGGCACGGCATCCTGGCCGAGGGCGCGGACCCGATCCTGCTGGCACGCCTGAACGACCGGCCCGGGGCCTTCGCCCGGTTCGGGGCCTCCACCTCCCGTCCCGGCTCCGCGGAGATCTATACCTTCTTCGCCCATCCGGACGTCTGGGGCAGCGGCATCGCCGGTGTTCTGCTGATGGCAGTCCTGGACGCGGCACGCGACGCCGGGTACGACGACGTGCACCTGTGGACGCTCCGGGACTCGGCCCAGGCTCGCCGCTTCTACGCCAAGAACGGCTTCACCGAGACCGGCAGGACTCACGACCACGAGTTCGAGGAGGGGCCCGCGCTGGCTCTGATCGAGCTGGAGCGAGCCTTGCCGGGGCGCTGAGCCGCACCGCCTTGATCAGCTCGGGCGGCCCTGCGACCACGGACATCGCAGTGGTCGGGGACCTTCCCGTTGCCTGGCCAGTGATCTGCGGGACGGCTGGTGGAGGGTGAGTAGGTCCGCTGCCAGATGGGCGGTAGGGCCTGGCTGGTACCTCGGGGGGCACCGCTGTGCACCTGGTGCTCCCATGGCCCACCTGGTAATCGGCCCCGAGGCGGGTGGCCATGGCGAGCGAAGCGAGCATCCCGGGTGGGCTCCCGGCGGCCCACCCGGTGACCAGGTGCCGGGCGGGAGCCCGAAGAAGCCGGGTCAGCGGGCGAGCCGCCGAGCCACCGTCACCGCCGCAGCCAAACCCCCCGCCGCCACCATCACAGCCCGCCGATGCTGCGACAGCCACACCTGCGGGCTGTGACCGTGTGAGCGCCGGTCGAACGTGCCGTGCGCCCCGTAGTCCTTGTCCTCGTCGGCCGGCTCCCAGAGGTTCGACACCCCGCTCGGCTGCTTCTCGTCCGTCTGCTGGGACTGGATGCCGGTCCTGGCGAGGTACCGGTCCACCAGGGCGGGGGCGACGCGCTGGGCCATGAGGGTGGCCGCGGTGCTGGCGCCCACCCAGTATTCCTTGCGTCCGGGGTGCTCGGCGGCGTACACGATGGCGCGCGCCGCGACCTCCGGCTGGTAGATCGGGGGGACGGGCTGGGGGTGCCGCCGCAGCTTGGACAGCACCCACTCGAACTGAGGGGTGTTGACCGCGGGAAGCTGGACGAGCGTGACGTCGATGCCGCTCCGGTCGGCCAGCAGCTCGGTGCGCAGCGACTCGGTGAAGCCCTTGATGGCGTGCTTGGCCCCGCAGTACGCCGACTGGAGGGGGATGCCGCGATGGCTCAGCGCCGAGCCGACCTGGACGACGGTCCCGGCGTTGCGGGGGCCCATGAGGTCGAGGGCGACCTTGGTGCCCCACACGTAGCCGAGGTACGTGACCGAAGTCGTACGAGCGTACTCATCTGGCGAAATATCGGTGAACTTGGCGAAGACTGAGGAGAAGGCGGTGTTGATCCAGGTGGAGATCGGTCCCATCTCCGCCTCGATGCGCTCCGCCGCCGCCTTCACCTGCTCGTAGTCGGCCACGTCCGCCTCGTAGACCTTCGCGTCCCCGCCCGCGGTTCCCACGTCCACGGCGGCCGCGCCAAGGCCCGCCGTGCCGCGGGCGATCAGGGCCACCCGCGCGCCGCGAGCGCCCAGCTCGCGCACCACCGCCCGTCCGACCCCGCCGCTCGCGCCCGTCACCACTACCACGCGTCCTCGAAGGGATGCCATGTCGGTTGTCAGCCTGCCTCTCCAGTGTTTCGGTCCTTCTGCCGCCGGATCGCCAGGGCGATGTCGACGATCGTGATGATGAACAACACGATCGCGATCCCTGCCATCACCGGCGCTCCTGCTATGAGCCCCAGCACCGTGAACGCGAAGAGGAACACCAGAATGAACGATCCCACCCTGATGTGCACCACGTCGCGCGGTGTGGCGGGCACCATGGGGTGGCCCTTCCGGTCACCCTCTTCGTGCCATCTACCGTCATCCGTGTTCTCAGGCATGCCGCTCACCTGCCCGTCCTGTTTGTTGCCTAACGTGCTGGGTAGCCGCCCTGCGTGCCCGAGCTACATCCCAGTGACCAGAGTGAGCCGGGGATCGTCAGGCGCCGTCGCGGGCGCGGGTTCAGCTACGAAGGACCGGACGGGCGGCCGGTGCGCGACAAGGCGACGCTGGAGCGCATCAGGTCGCTCGTCATCCCCCCGGCGTGGAAGGACGTGTGGATCTGCCCCTCCCCGTACGGCCACCTCCAGGCCGTCGGCGTGGACGCGGCAGGACGCAGGCAGTACCGCTACCACGACCTGTGGCGCGAGCAGCAGGACAAGGCGAAGTTCGACCACGTGCTGGAGGTGGCCGAGCGCCTGCCCGCGTTCCGCAAGGCCGTGGACGACCGCCTCAAGGGCCGCGGCCTGACCAGGGACCGGGTGCTGGCCGCCGCCGCCCGCCTGCTGGACGTCGGCTTCTTCAGGATCGGCGGCGAGAGCTACGACACCTACGGCCTGGCCACCCTGCGGATGGACCACGTGACCTGCAGCAACGGCGTGGTGACCTGCGCCTACCAGGCCAAGGGGGACATCTCCCGCGAGGTCGTGGTGGCCGACCCCGGAGCCTGCACGGTGCTGCGTTCGCTCAAGGCGCTCGGCGCGGAGGGCGAACTGCTCCGCTACCGCCGTCCGGAGGGCGGCTGGGGTGACGTCAAGAGCGAGGACATCAACGACTACCTGCGCGAACTGCTCGGCTGCGAGGTCAGCGCCAAGGACTTCCGGACCTGGCACGCGACCGTCCTGGCCGCCGTGGGCCTGGCGGTCTCCAAGCACGCCCGGGGGAGCGGCGCCGCCAGGAAGCGGGCGGTCACCCGGGTGATGCGGGAGGTGGCCGAGTATCTGGGCAACACGCCGACCGTGGCGCGGGCGTCGTACGTGGACCCGCGGGTGGTGGAGGCGTACGACCAGGACAGGACGATCGCCGCGGCCCTCACCGAGCTCGGAGCGGACGCCGACTACGGGCAGCTCGCCACCCACGGGACGGTGGAACGGGCCGTTATAGACCTTATTCGCGCCGTTTGAGCCCTTAATCCCCGGGCATGCGGCGACAATAGAAGGAGGCAAGCGATGGAAGCTCCGCAGTACGTCGCGGCCCGCGTCCAACAGGCGCTGGCCGAGGACGGACGCACGCACGAGCTGGGCATCCGGGTCGACGTCCGCGGCGACCAGTTGTTCCTGCGTGGTCAGGTGAGCGGAGCCGAGCAGCGCGACAGGCTCGGCGAGGTGGCGCGGGAGATCGCGCCCCAGCTGCACCTGCACAACGAGATACGCGTGGTCGACGTCTCGGCGCCGGGGGAGGATGAGCATCTTGACTGACCTGCGAATCGCGGCGGTGGGCGACATCCACCTGGGCGAGGACGTCAGAGGCCAGTACCGGCGCAGGCTTGAGGGCATCGAGGAACGTGCCGACGTGTTCATGGTCGCGGGAGACCTCACCCGGCACGGCACGCTGGAGGAGGGCCGGGTCGTGGCCGACGAGCTGCGCGGCCTGCCCATCCCCACCGTGGCGGTCCTGGGCAACCACGACTACCACTCCGACCTGCAGTACGAGATCGCCGCCGAGCTGCGCGACGCCGGCGTCATCGTGCTCGACGACGACGGCGCGGTGATCCAGTGCGGTGACCGGAAGCTGGGCGTGGTCGGCGGCAAGGGGTTCGGCGGCGGGTTCGCCGGCAAGAGCGCCAGCGAGTTCGGCGAGCGCGAGATCAAGAACTTCATCTCCCACACGCGCTACATCGCCGAGGCGTGGAAGGTCGCGCTCAAGGAGCTCGTGGCCGACCAGCGCGTGGTGCTGTCCCACTACTCCCCGATCAAGGAGACGCTGGAGGGCGAGCCGCTGGAGATCTACCCCTTCCTCGGCAGCTACCTGCTGGCCGAGGCGGTGGACACGGCGGGCGCCGACCTCATCCTGCACGGGCACGCCCACAAGGGCACGGAGAAGGGCATGACCTCGGGCGGCATCCGGGTGCGCAACGTCGCCCTGCCCGTCCTCGGCAGGGCGTACGGCGTCTACTGCCTGGAGGAGCCGGGCAACCACTACGACGACTGACCCCGGAAGATCACAGCACGCGTGCGGCGATCACGCACACGTCGTCGGTGGAGTCGTCGGCGCCGAGCCGGTGCAGCAGGCAGTCGATCAGCTGCTCGGGGTCGTCCCCCACGCACGAGTGCGAGGCCCGCAGCAGCGCGGCGATGCCGACGTCCAGGTCCCGCCCGCGCCGCTCGACGACGCCGTCGGTGTACATGACGAGGGTGTCGCCCGGTTCGAGCTGGGTGACCGTCATGTCGTACTCGGCCGCGTCGAAGGCCCCCAGCAGCGTGCCGGTGACCCCGTCGACGGCCTGCCCGCGCCCGTCCCTGATGAGGACGGGCGCGAGGTGGCCGGCGTTGGTCCAGGCGAACGTGCGGCGCTCGGGGTCGAAGTGGCCGATGATCGCGGTTCCCGTGACGGTGACGTCCTCGTTGGAGTGCACGATGAGGTCGTTCAGCCAGGTGGTGAGCTGACCGGCGGGAGCGCCGGTGTAGGCCAGGCCGGCCAGCCCCGAGCGCATCTGCAGCATGATGCTCGCGGCGGTCAGGCCGTGGCCCATGGCGTCGCCGATGGCCAGCAGCACGCGGCCGTCGGTGATCAGCCGGGCCTTGAACCAGTCGCCGCCGAGCCTGGCCAGGTCCTCGCTCGGCAGGTAGCGCACGCCGACGGCGAGCCCCGGAAGCCGGATGAGGCCCCGGCGGATCGGCAGGATCGTGTTCTGGAGCTGGACGGTGATCCGGTGCTCCTGCTCGGCCCGTTCCTTCTCCCTGGTC
This sequence comes from Nonomuraea sp. NPDC049646, assembly GCF_044465525.1. Classification (NCBI taxonomy): domain Bacteria; kingdom Bacillati; phylum Actinomycetota; class Actinomycetes; order Streptosporangiales; family Streptosporangiaceae; genus Nonomuraea; species Nonomuraea sp. NPDC049646. The sequence goes on from NZ_JBITLU010000023.1 coordinate 56,837, forward strand.
GCCTGCTCGTGCGCCACGGCCAGCGCGCGTTCCCTGCGGCGGTTCTTGGTGACGTCCTGGACCAGGCAGCGGACCTTGACCGGCACGCCGTCCGCGTCGAGCAGCGGCTCGCTGTAGACGCACAGGTGGCGTACGCCGTGCCGGTGCTGGATGCGGAACTCGTTCTCGACGGCCTCGCGGAACTCCAGCAGCGTGCGGATCTGCTCGTCCATGACGGGGAGGTCCTCGGCGACCACCACGCCGGGCAGCTCCTCCAGGGGCATCGGGCCGTCGGCGCGGTCGCGGCCGAACATCTCGTACATCTGCGGCGTCCACAGGGTGCGCTCGGTCGCCAGGTTCCACTCGCCCCAGCCCAGCTCGGCCAGGCGCTGGGCGCGTTCCCAGCCGGAGACCAGCAGTTCCTCGTCGTCGAGGATGCGCCAGCTCACCAGCAGGCCCTCGTCCACGCGCGCGGCGCGCACGGCGAGGGTCGCCGGCCACAGCCGGTAGTCCATGGCCTCGACGAACTCCAGCGGCATGTGGTGCAGGGACTCGCCCGACTCGTACACGGCGATGTAGTCGTCCAGCAGGCCGGAACCGGCCACGCCGGGGCTGACCTCAAGCAGGCGGCGTCCGGCCAGGTCGTCGGCCGTGCGTCCGGCGGGGGTCCTGGCGTGCTCGTTCGCGGCCACGACGAGGAAGTCCACGACGCGGCCCGCGTCGTCCTGGACGGGGGTGAGGAAGAGGGCCGAGGCATGCACGCCCGCCAGCATGCCGCGTACCCACTCGGGCACCTCGGGTCGTTCGAGCACCAGCTCGGACGGCCGTTCGATGCCCTTGGCGACCTCGGTCAGCTCCAGACCGCTGTGCTGGGCCATCCTGGCGAGTTGCTCGGCGGCCTCGCCTGGGCGGATGTTGAGCCGGGTGGCCAGGCGGGCCGTGGCCTCGTCGAGGATGGCCTGGGTACGCAGGTGGCGGCGAACGTGAACAAGTTGCTCACGGACCCGTGCCGAAGCCGCGTTCATCTCGTAGCGGCTGAACGGCGGAAATCTGCTCACTCGCTCCCCATGCCCGATCATTCGGGATTGAGGGCAGGTGGTGCTGATATTTCGGCAAAACTAGGTGATCCGCTGGGCCGTTCTCGAGGTTCGGCCCAGCGGGTCGTCACGGACGGAGTGCGGAGCGGCGTCCGCCCTACACATTGAAGATGCTGACCCCACCCGGCCCCACGAGGAAGCCGAGGACGATGAGCACGATCCCCCAGAGGAGGTCGCGACGGGCCAGAATCACATAGATCCCGGAGATGACGAGGATTACGGCGATGATCCAAAGCAAAGTAGCCATGTGACTGCAACTGCCCCCACGCGCGACTCCGTAACATGTTTTCCTCCGCCGTAACGGGCAGGTGGTGATTCATGACGACATTCGGCTATTTCTTGTCGTGTGAGGAACACGGGCCCAAAGAACTGGTGCGTCAGGCCAAGGCCGCAGAACGCGCCGGTTTCGAGGCTCTGTGGATCTCCGACCACTTCCACCCCTGGCTGGACGAGCAGGGCCAGGCCCCCTTCGTCTGGTCCGTGCTGGGCGCGCTGGCCGAGGCGACCTCGCTGCCCATCACCACCGCCGTCACCTGTCCCCTCATCCGTACGCACCCGGTCGTCGTCGCGCAGGCCGCCGCCACCACCGGGGCGCTCACCGGCGGACGGTTCCGGCTCGGCGTGGGCACCGGCGAGGCGCTGAACGAGCACGTCGTCGAGTCGCGCTGGCCCCCGCTCAGCGAACGCCTGGAGATGCTCGAAGAAGCCGTCGGGCTGATGCGCGAGTTGTTCACCGGCAAGCTGGTGACCCACCGGGGCGCCCACTACCGCGTGGACACGGCCCGGCTCTACACGCTCCCCGACGAGCCGGTGCCCATCCTGATGTCGGGGTTCGGCGAGAAGTCCACGACGCTGGCCGGCCGGCTGGCCGACGGCTACATCTCCACCGCGCCGGACGCCGAGTCGGTCACGCGGTTCCGCGAGGCGGGCGGCGCGGGCAAACCGGCGCTCGGCGGCCTCAAGGCGTGCTACGCCGCCGACGAGGCCACCGCGCGCAAGACCGTCCACCGCCTGTGGCCCACGCAGGGGATCAAGGGGGAGGCGTCGCAGATCCTGCCGCTGCCGCGCCACTTCGAGCAGCTCGCCGAGTCGGTCACCGAGGACGAGGCCGTGGGCGGCAGCCCGGTCGGCCCCGACCCCGAGGTCCACGCGCGGGCGCTCAAGGAGTACGTGGACGCGGGGTTCGACGAGGTCTACGTCAACCAGATAGGCACCGAGCAGGACGCGTTCTTCGACTTCTACGAACGCGAGGTGCTCCCCAGGGTGCGCTAGTCCGCGGACTTCATCAGCTTGGCGTACCCGAGCTGCAGCCAGTCGGAGACGGCCACCGCGGTCATCGTGGCGCCGACCAGCCTGGTCACCCTGGGGGCGAAGACCAGGCCGACGGCGTACGCGGTGGCCGCCCACTGGGCCAGGCAGAACGGGCAGGCCAGCAGCTCGCCCATCGGCCCGCGCGGCTCCTCCTGGACCTCCGACGGGCCGCCCTGACCCTCGTACTTGGTGAAGGGCGCCCGCAGGGGGCTCATGACGGGGTCCTTGGCCAGGCGCCGGGAGACCTTGTGCGTGCAGGCCGCCATGAGCGCGAGGTCGAGGACGCCGACCCGCTCGGGCAGCTTCCTCTTGGTGAGCACCGCGGCCGCCGCCGCACCGGCCACCCCCGCGCCGTACGTGGCGAGGATGCCCAGGTAGCCGCGCAGCGGACGGTCATGCCCGTTGCCGTAGGCCCGTTCCGTCTTCTCCAGCATGTCGGTCATAGGGTGTGGCGCTACCCTCAACCCCTGCCTCTACGCGCCCTCTTCCGGGCGGTCTCTTGGGCTGCCGGCAACGTCTACATGACGATCGTGAGGGTAGCCCGGAACCATGAGCAGCCATGGTCATGCGGTCACTGACGCCATCCTTGACACGTTGAAGCGCGCGAGCTCCGGGCTGAAGGACGCCGGGGTGAAGTTCGCGCTGGCCGGCGGCTGCGCGGCCTACGCCAGAGGCGCCGCCCCCTCCCTGCACGACGTGGACTTCGTGCTCACCGAGCACGACGTGCCCGCCGCCCTGGAAGCCCTGCGCGGGCTGGGCTTCGAGACCGCCAAACCGCCGGAGGACTGGCTGGTCAAGGCGTACGACGAGGGCCGGCTGGTCGATCTGATCTTCCGGGTCTCCGACCACGAGATCACCGAGGAGCTGCTGGACCGGGCCGAGCCGCTGAAGGCGTCCGCGGTGATCGTGCCCGTCCTGGAGGCCACCGACCTGGTCATCTCGTGGCTGCTGCCGCTGTCGGAGCACGCCTGCGACTACGGCTCCCTGCTGGCCCAGGTGCGGGCGCTGCGCGAGCAGGTGGACTGGCCGCGGGTGGTGGCGGTGGTGGCCGACTCGCCGTACGCGACGACGTTCGTGACGCTGCTGGAGCGGCTGGGCGTGCTGAGCGAGCCGGTGGTGGCCGGCGGCGAGAGCCGGTGGCCCTGACCCGCCGGCCCTGACCCGCCGCCCCTGAGGGGGCGGCCCGGAACGGGCGGAGGGCCGCGCCCTGTTCGGACGCGGCCCTCTCTCTAGGACAGACTGCGAGGGTCACCCGCCGTAGCGGCCGTAGTAGTCACCCAGCCGCGTGCGGTACTCGGGCTCCTTGTACCTGCCCTCGTCGAACTCGGGCGCGTCCTTGATCTCGGCCTTGGTGCGCGCGACGTGCACGTTGCGCTCCTGAGGGTCGATGCGCGTGACGACCTGCGCCGGCAGCATGACCTTCTTGCCGAAGATCCAGGGACCGGTGTCGACGATGATGTAGCTCTCGCCGACCTCGTACGTCGCCTCGTCGACGGACCCGATCTTCCCGTCGGTCGCCTGGACGTGGTACCCCACGAGATCCAGACTCTGACCCCGGTCATAGACGTCAGGACGATAGTTCCAGAGCTCCATTGGGCTCTCTTCCTCTCTTCTTCCGTCTTTTCTCGGGCAAGACTCCCGCTACCCGGACAGGCTCCGGTAAACCACCAACAAAGCGTCGGTGGCGACGGATACGATCCGCGTCACGGACTGAAAGGGGGGCCGGATGATCGTCGGCGAGGCGCAGGAGTGGGCCCCTCCGGGCGTCGACGTCACGCGTCCCAGCGTGGCCCGCGTGCACGACTGCCTGCTCGGCGGCGTGGAGAACTTCTCCGTCGACCGCTCGGTGGCGCGCCGGCTCAGGGACGCCGTGCCCGAGGTGGTCGACCTCGTCTGGTGCAACCGGGCCTTCATCGGCCGGATCGTCGACTTCCTCGTCCGCGAGGCGGGCATCAGGCAGATCATCGACCTCGGCGCCGGGCTGCCGACCATCGAGAACACGCACGAGGTCGCCCAGTTCGCCGACCCCCGTACCAGGGTCGTCTACGTGGACATCGACCCCATGGTCGAGCCGCACGCCCGCGCCATCCTGAGCGGCAACCCCGGCGCCACCGCGATCACCGCCGACGCCCGCGACGTCGAGGCCGTGCTCGGCCACCCCGAGCTGGGCCGCCTGATCGACCTCGACCAGCCCACGGCCCTGCTGGCCATCGGGCTGCTGCACCTGTTCCCCGACGCCGACGACCCCCACGGCCTGGTCCGCCGGTACGTCGCCGAACTCGCCCCCGGCAGCCACCTGGCCGTCTCCAACATGCTGGCCTCCGGCAACCCCAAGGCCAAGGCCCTGGAGGCGCTGCTCCAGGCCACCATGGGCACCGGCCACTTCCGCGAGCGCGCGGCGATCGAGGCGTACTTCGACGGGCTCGTGCTGGTCGAGCCCGGGGTGGTGCACTTCCCCGAATGGCACCCCGACGAGCGGCTGCCCGGCCCGCTGGCCCCCTGGGAAGAGCTGCTGCTGGGCGGCGTGGCCCGCAAGCCGTGAAAACCCTGCTGCTTTTCGTGGCGGACGGCGGCTAGGGTGGCGCCCATGCCGCGTCGATTCCTCGTCTGCTCCCCGCCGCCGGCCCTCTAGCGGGCGGCGGCGTTTCAGGATTCTCCGGGTCTGACCGATCCGGGGGTGGTTGCTGCCCGCGTACGGGCCCATTCCGACCACTCCATCCGGAGAACTCCTGTCATGACCCCTGTCTCCGCCCGCCGTGGCGCCGTCTACGTCTCCGTGGCCGCCACGGCCTGGGGCACCGGCGGCGCCGCCGGCGCGCTGCTGTTCGAGTCGAGCCACCTCGGCCCCGTCGGCGTCTCGCTCTGGCGCTACCTGCTCGGCGCCGCCTTCCTGCTCGCGCTCACCCGCCGCGCGGCGCGTCCGCGCCGGCTCACCTGGCACGTCCTGCCGGTCGGCGCCGGCATGGCCGTCTACCAGACCGCGTACTTCGCGGCCATCGCCGGGTCCGGCGTCGCGGTCGCGACGGTCGTGACCATGGGCGCCACGCCGATCATCACCGCCCTCGGCGGGCGGCTGCTGCTGCGCGAGCCGCTCAGCCCGGTCGCCCGCGCCGCGCTGGCCGCCGCGCCGGCCGGGCTGGTCCTGCTCACCTGGGAGTCGGTCGTCCGGGCCGACTCTCCGTCCGGCAGCGGGGCCGGGATCGGGTACGCCCTGCTCTCGGCCGCCGGGTACGCCGGCGTGACGCTCTTCTCCCGCTACCACCGGGCGGCCGACCCTCAGGGCACCGCGGTCGGCGGGTTCGCGGTCGGGGCTGCCTGCCTGGCGCCCTTCGCCCTGCCGGCGGGCGTGCTGCCCGAGCTGAGCGTGTCGTCGGTGGCGCTGCTGGTCTACCTGGGCGCGGTGCCCACCGCCCTGGCCTACGGCCTGTTCTTCCGGGCGCTCACCGCGTTGCCGGCCACCACGGTCTCGATCATCTCGCTGGGCGAGGCGGCCGGGGCGGCGCTGATCGGCGTCCTGCTGTTCGGCGAGCGGCTGACCCCGCTCGCCTGGGGCGGGTGCGCGCTCCTGCTCGCCGCGGTCGCCGTTCTCGCGCTGAAAGCGGAAACGGAGATGTGAGGTCCAGGGCCCGTGATGAGTTAAGGTCCGGTACGGCGACGCTTGCCGTATCGTCGCTCCGTTCTCTCATTTCGGCATAACGGAACGGCGCCGGCGAAACGTGCGTTGGAGGAACTGTGGCCTCGATAAAGGGAATATTCAGAAACCTCCTGGATCGTCCAGGCGGCGTGAACCTGAGCCCCTATCTGAAGATCGTCAAGGCGGCCGAAGAGCGCGCCGGCCGCGTCGGGAAGCTCGACGAGCTGCCGACGCCGGCCATGGACGATCTGGCCGAGTTCTGCGCCGTCGTGCGCGAGGCCGCCGACCGCACCCTCGGGCTCAGGCCGTACGACGTGCAGTTGCTGGGCACGCTCGCCCTGCTCGACGGCAAGGTGGCCGAGATGGCGACCGGCGAGGGCAAGACCCTGTCGGGCGCCATGGCCGCCGCCGGTTACGCGTTGCAGGGCAAGCGCGTCCACGTGATGTCCGTCAACGACTACCTGGCCAGGCGTGACGCCGAGTGGATGGGCCCGCTCTACGAGGCGCTCGGCGTCAGCGTGGGCTGGATCGACCAGAACTCCACCCCGGAGGAGCGCCGCGCCGCCTACGCCAAGGACGTCACGTACGGGCCGGTCAGCGAGATCGGCTTCGACGTGCTGCGCGACCGGCTGCGCACCGACCCGGCCGAGATCGTCGTGCCCGCGCCGGAGGTGGCGCTGATCGACGAGGCCGACTCCGTGCTGGTCGACGAGGCCCGGGTGCCGCTGGTGATGGCCGGCGCGGCCGACCCAGGCAGCGCGGTGCCGGAGATGGCGGCGCTGGTGCGCACGCTGGTCCGCGGCTACCACTACGAGATCGACGAGCAGGCGCGCAACGTCTACCTCACCCCCAAGGGCGCCGACAGCGTCGAGAACATCCTCGGCGTCGAGCTCTACGACGAGCACGAGCCCGGCACGCTCATCGAGCTCAACCTCGCCCTGCACGCCCACGCGCTGCTCGCCCGCGACGTCGACTACATCGTGCGCGACGGCAGGGTGCAGCTGATCAACCCCTCGCGCGGCCGGGTCGCGCTGCTGCAGCGCTGGCCCGACGGGCTCCAGGCGGCCGTGGAGGCCAAGGAGGCGCTGCCGCCGAGCGAGAAGGGCGAGATCCTCGACTCGATCACCGTCCAGGGGCTCATCCGCCGCTACCCGCAGATCTGCGGCATGACGGGCACCGCCGTCGCGGTCAACGAGCAGCTCGGCGAGTTCTACGGCCTCAAGGTCGCGGTCATCCCGTCCAACCGGCCGTGCGTGCGGCAGGACGAGCCCGACCGCATCTACCCGACCGTCCCCGACAAGGACGCCGCGCTGGTCGAGGAGATCCAGGAGGTGCACGAGACGGGCCGGCCGATCCTCATCGGCACCCTCGACGTGGCCGAGTCGGAGAACCTGGCCAAGCTGCTGCAGCGACGCGGCATGGAGCCGGTCGTCCTCAACGCCAAGAACGACGCGGAAGAGGCCACGATCATCGCCAGGGCGGGCGAGCGCGGCGCGATCACCGTCTCCACCCAGATGGCCGGTCGCGGCACCGACATCCGGCTCGGCGAGGGCGTGGCCGAGCTCGGCGGCCTCTACGTCATCGGCTCCGGCCGCCACGCCAGCAGCCGCCTCGACGACCAGCTCCGCGGCCGGGCCGGCCGGCAGGGCGACCCCGGCGGCTCGGTCTTCTTCGTCAGCATGACCGACGACCTGATCACCCAGTTCGTCCCCGACGAGCGGCCCCCCGCCGCCGACCCCGACGGCCTGGTGCGCCACCGGCGCGGCGCCTACATCGTGGGCCACGCCCAGCGGGTGGCCGAGGGCGTCAACCTGGAGATCCACCGCAACACCTGGCGCTACACCCGCCTGCTCGAACACCAGCGTGAGCTGATCCTCGAATGGCGCGACAAGGTCCTCCACGGCGACGCCGCCGCCAGGGCGCTGGCCGAGGCCGACCCCGAGCGCTGGGCCGAGCTGCCCGAGGACACCAGGGACGAGACGGCCCGCCAGATCGTCCTGCACGCCATCGACACCTGCTGGACCGAGCACCTGGCCTTCCTCAACGACCTGCGCGAGGGCATCCACCTGCGCGCGCTGGGCCGGATGAGCCCGGTCGACGAGTTCCAGCGGGAGGCCGTGGCCGAGTACAAGGCGCTGCAGGCCGAGGTCGAACGCCGCTCGCTGGAGTCGTTCGAGGCCCCCGAGCCCGACCTCAAGCGCCCGTCGGCCACCTGGACGTACCTGGTGCAGGACAACCCGTTCGGCACGGAATGGGACCGGATCCTCAAGCGGGTGACCGCCGCCACGCGCCGCGGCTGAACCCGCCGGGCGTACCTGACAGAAGATGACAGGTACGCCTGCGAGCATGGACGCATGACGACGAAAGCCAAGCTCATCGCCTTCACCATCGACTGCGACGACCCCCGGAAGCTGGCCGCCTTCTACCACGAGGTGACCGGCTTCGAGATCCAGTACTCCGAGGAGGAGTACGCGGCGATCGGCGACGGCACCACGAGCATCTACTTCGGCCGCGTCCCCGGTTACAAGCCGGGCAAGTGGCCCAGCGCCGACAAGAAGTTCCATCTCGACTTCCGCGTGCCCGACCTGGACAAGGCGGTCGAGGAGTACACCGCGCTCGGGGCGGTCAAGCCGGAGTTCCAGCCGGGCGTCACCGAGGAGGGCACGCGCTGGATCGTGCTGCAGGACCCGGAGGGCCACCTGTTCTGCGTGGTTCCCGAGCAATCGTAGGCCCCGCGACGCCCCCGCGGGGGCTCAAGGATCAGCCACAAGTTCGTGCAGGTGGCGGCCCCAATTGGTCGATTTATCAGCCTAAAGAATGATGGTAGTGCTCCGCTCGGCTCTTAAGCTGGAGCAATGCTCCTGCACGGACCCCTGCCCCTGCGTGGGCGCCGATGACCTGGATCGGGCTGCTCATCGCGCTGGCCGGAGCGCTGGGATACGCGCTCGGCGCCGCCCTCCAACAGTACGAGGCCGTGGCCGCGGGCGCCTCGCTCAAGCTGGTCCGGCGCCCCCGCTGGTGGATCGGCGGCGTCATCGGCTTCACCGGGGCGTGCCTGCACGCCGTGGCGCTCAGCTTCGCGCCGCTGGTGGCCGTGCAGCCGATCAGCGTGGCCACCCTGGTGTTCGCGGTGCCGCTGGCCGCCTTCATGTACGGGCGCAAACCGTACCGGGCGGAGATCCTCGGCTCGATCGCCGTGGCCGTGGGCCTGCTCTGGCTCATGCTGCTGGTGCCGCAGCACAACGTCACGCCCCACCTGAGCAGCGGCGCCGCGCTCGCCTTCCTGGGCGTCATCGCGGCGATCGCGCTGGTCTCGCAGGTGCTCGCGCGGCGCTTCCACGGGCCCGCGCGGGCCCTGCTGCTGTCGGTGGGCGCCGGCGTGGTGACCGCGAGCGTCTCGACGTTCGTCCGGGTGGTCGGCGGCGGGCTGGAGGGCGACTGGGGGCGGCTGATCCACTGGTTCACGCTGGCCGTGCCGGTGCTGCTGGTCTGCGCGGTGGTGCTGCTCCAGCGCTCGTACGCGGTCGGCTACTTCGGCATCGCCTACGCCGGCGTCCAGGTCATCGACCCGATCACCTCGGTGCTGGCGGGGGCGATCCTGCTCGGCGAACCGCTGCCTGCCAGCCCGTCCACGGCGATCCCCGCCCTGCTGGCCGGGGCGCTGACCATCGGCGGCACGATCACCCTCGGCCGCCTCACCCCCGACCACTCCAAGCCGGCCCCGGCCCCCGCCCCCGTGCCCCCGGTGCTCACCTCCGCGACGGTGGCAGCCGAGACGGCGTCCAAGACGGCATCTGAGACGGCGTCCGAGGGCGCGGTCACCGGCCGGCGGCCCGCGTCCGGTCAGTGACCGCCTCCACCGGCGGACGCCAGGACAGCACGTCGTCCATCGAACGCAGCATCAGCTCCGGGCTGAGCCGGCCCGCCGCGCTCACCGCGAGGTCGCGCAGCCGTACCGCGAGCGGGTTGCGCAGCTTGGTGACCCGGCAGATCGTCATCGACTGCCGCACGACGCCCGACGTGCGCGCCAGCCGGGCGGCGGTGTAGGCGGCCAGGTCGCCGTCCGCCGCGTGCGCGAGCACCACGGCGTCCTCCAGTGCCTGGCAGGCGCCCTGCCCCAGGTTCGGGGTCATCGGATGGGCCGCGTCGCCCACCAGCGCCACCTTGCCCCGGTGCAGGGCGGGCAGCGGCGTCTTCAGGTAGTGGACGTCGTTGCGGATGATCCGGGCCGGGTCGGCGGCCCGCAGCAGCGCCGGGATCGGCTCGTGCCAGCCGCCGAACCTGCGCAGCAGTTCCTCCCGCTCGTCCCCGTGGGCGGCGCCGGCGGGTGACAGGTCGGTGGCGTACAGGTAGACCAGGTCGTCGGTGAGCTGGTGGACGCCGAACACCAGCCCCCTGCCCCAGCTCTCCGACCGGGGGATCTCCAGCCCGTTGCGCGGGACGAGCGCCCGCCACGCCGTCACCCCGGAGTACACCGGCCCCGGATGGCCGGGGAAGAGCGCCCGCCGGGTCGCCGAGCGGATGCCGTCGGCGACCACGACGAGGTCGGCCTCGATCTCGCCCGCGTCCGTGCGGACGATCCCGCGCTCGGCGTCCACGCCCGTCACGGTGACGCCCAGCCGCAGGACGCCCGGTTCCAGGGCGCCGGCGAGCACGTCCATGAGGGTCGCCCGCAGCATGACGACCACCGAGTCCCCGTACCGGGCGTCGGCGTGGCCGGTGGTGGTGCGCGTCAGCCAGCGGCCGTCCGCCCGCCGCACGCCGAGCGGCCCCTCCACCGTGGACAGCTCGCGCACCCGGTCGCCCAGTCCCAGCGTGTCGAGCGCCTTGAGGGCGTTGGCGGCGACCGCCAGCCCCGACCCGACGGGCTCGACGGCGGCCGCCCGCTCCAAGACGCTCACCTCCCACCCCTTACGGCGCAGGGCCACGCCGCAGGCCAGCCCTCCGATGCCGCCACCGATCACCACAGCCTTGGGCATGACGCCCTCCTTTGGTTACTACGTCTGTAGTGTCAGCGTACTACGCCTGTAGTGCGCTCGCACTACCCCTGTAGTATTCGGTCCGTGAAACGAGCGGACGCCGTGGCCGACACGGCCATCACCCTGCTGGCCGAGCGGGGCATGCGCGGCCTCACCCACCGCGCCGTCGACGAGGCCGCCGGGCTGCCGCCCGGGTCCACGTCCAACCTGGCCCGTACCCGGGCCGCCCTGCTGGAGCTGACCCTGTCCCGGCTCACCGAGCTGGAGATGAAGGCCATGGCGATCGCCTACGAGCCGGTGCCGCTCAGCTTCGACGACCTGCCCGCCCGGCTGGCCGAGGCGGTACGCGTGCAGCTCGACGACCGCAGGCGCACCCTGGCCCGCTACGAGCTGGCCCTGGAGGCCACCAGGCGTCCGGAGCTGCGCGAGATCTACAACCGGGCGGGCCGCCGCTTCCGCGACCCGGCGCCCGCCATGATGGCCGCCCTGGGGTCGAAGGACCCGGTGCGCCACGCCCGCCAGCTCGTGGCCTTCGGGGAGGGGCTGATGTTCGACGCGATCGCCGGCGCGGGCTCGGTGCCCAGTATGGAGGAGCTCACCCTCGCGCTGCGCGACCTGCTGACCGGCATGCTGCGTGACGAGGGCGCCGGCGGATAGCACCGCCGGCGCCCGTGTCGGCCCTGCGTGGCCTCGGGTGGCCTACTCCTCGCCGCCCGCGTCCTCGCCGTCCCTCGCGTGTTTGCCGCGAGGCTCCCGGTGGCCGTCGGCCGTGCCGGACTCGGCCTCCGGCGACTCGTCCTTGGGGGGTGCCTCATGCCTGCCCATACGGGGGGAACTCTCCTTCTCTTCGACCAACAGCTCACGGTGACCGTATGACTACGGTTACGTGCCCGGCAAGGGGGTTGGTTCAAGATCCACGCTACGAATTCGAGAAAAATTCGCATATTGGCGGTGATCAGGCGGAATCAGCCGGGGCAAGTCGGCCGGTAGGGCACCTCGGGCAGGTGCCGGGCCCAGTCCGCGGCCGACAGGCCCCCGTAGCGGGCGCACACCGCCGCCGCCGGGTCGCCGGCCGCGGGCGACCGGGCCAGATCCAGCGTGAGCACCGTCCCGCCGGCGGCCAGCACGCGGGCCGTCCGCCCGTCGCCCGCCGGCACCGCCTGCGCCGGCCGGTCCGCGCCGCCCACCGGCACCTGGCGTTCGGCCAGCAGCACGCGGTCGGGGACGCGCCACACCCGCACCCGGTCGTTGTCCGTCCCGGCCAGCAGCCGCCCGTCCGGGCTGAAGCGCAGGTGGCCGGGGGAGGGGCGCAGCCGGGTGCCGAGCACGGGCACGCCGTCCAGGTCGTAGATCTGGATGCCGGTCTCCTCGGCGATGGCCACCCGCTCGCCGTCCGGCGCGAACGTCGTGTACTCCCACGGCATCCGGTCCAGCCACGGCGCCGGCGTGACGCGGTCGCCGCGCCGGATCGCCGAACGCCGGCCGTCGAACGTCAGCGCCACCCGGTCGCCGGGACCGGCCACCGCGTACTCGCCGACGAATGCCGCCCGGCGGGCCCGCAGGTCCCAGGCCCACCGCTCGCCCGACTGCCGGGCCGCCGCGAACAGCAGCCCGCCCCCCGGGCTGAACCACGCCGACTGCTCGCCCGGCGCCCCCAGCCCCCTCCCGAACGGCGGCCCCACGCCCTGCCCCGACGCGGTGTCCCACAGGTACGACCGGTCCACGCCGACGAAGGCCAGCGTGCGCCCGTCGGGGGACCAGGCCATCGCCCGCACGCTCTGCTCGGGACCGGCCGTCTCGGCGAGCCGCCGATGCCCGGGGACGTCGTAGACGCGTACCGTGTCGTCGGTCAGCGCGGCCAGCCGCGAGCCGTCGTCGCTGATCGCGTACAGCGAGCGCGGCCCGGCGTGCGGGTCGGTGAAGACGTCCACCGCCGGGTCGGCGGCGGCCGCTGTCAGCGCCCGCCGCGCCTGCGGCACCTGGGCCAGCCGCCAGGCCGCCAGGCTCAGCCGGCGCGCGGTCACCGGATCGGCCACCCGCAGCGCCTCGGCCCGCGACGCGGCGACCCTGGCCATCGCCTGCTCCAGCCGCCCTTCGGCGGCCCCGCGCTGCCACACCGCGAGCAGGGCCGCCAGCAGCGCGACCGACACCAGGCCCGACAGCAGCCCCACCATGAGCCTCCGGCGCCTGCGCGCGCCGCCGCGGGCCCGTGCGAGCGCCTCGTCCAGGAAGGTCTGCTCGCCGGGGCTCAGGGTGACCCGCCGCCGCCCGCCGGCCGCCCACGCCATCGCCCGGTCGAGGGGCTCGCCCTGGTAGAGGTCGGACTCGCGGCGCCCGCCCGCCTCCCAGGCCCGCGCCGCCCTGGCCAGCTCCCGGTGCACGGCCAGGCCCTCCCGCTCGCCGTCCAGCCACTCGTGCAGGCGCGGCCAGGCCCGCAGCAGCGCCGTGTACGTGATCGCGAGGGAGCCCCCGTCGCCGGCCGTCAGGATCCCGGCCTTCCCGTACGCCTCCAGCACCCGGTCGATCGCGGCCACCTCGTCGGGGGCGCGTCCGGCGACCAGGTCGTCGCGGAGGGCGGGGGCCACGGTGTCGCCGCCGGACTCGTCGAGCCCGACCAGGCGCAGGAAGACCTCGGGCACCAGATCCTGGTCGGCCCGGCAGAGCTGGAGGTAGATGGCCTCGGCGCGTTCGCCGAGCGGCGGGTCGTCGACCGGCTCGGGCGGCAGCAGGCGGCCGAGCTGGGACTGCGGGGCGTCGAGCAGGGACATGAGCAGGTGGCGGGCGTCCGGGCGCCGCTGCGGGTCGTCGTGCAGCGCGGCGGCGACCAGGCCGCGTAACAGCCGGTCGAGGCGCTCCCCGTTGCCTAATCGCTCGGTGAGCCCGTACGCGGCGAACAGCAGGACGCGCCCCCACGCCCGGACGTCGTCCGCCGGGCCGGCCTCGGCGTCGGCCAGCCCCAGCCCCACCAGGCGCGGCCCCTCGGCGCCTAAGATGATCTTGTCGGGCGTGAGCGACCCGTGCACCGCCCCCGCCTCGTGCACCGCGGCCAGCGCGGTGGCCGTGGCGGCGGCCAGGCGGTAGAGGTCGTCGCCGGCGAACGGGCCGTGCCGCTCGACGACCTGGCGCAGCGTCGGCCCCTCGATGTACTCGCTGACCAGGTACGGCGGATCGCCCTGCGGGCACGCCTCGACCAGCCGCGCCGCGTGCACCGAGCGCACCTCCGGGACCGTCGCGTACGCGCCCGGTCCGGGCAGGTGGAGGGCATGGCGACCGCCCGACTCGTCGTAGGCCTCGCGGACGGTGGTCCGCCCGCCGCCGTCGAGCCGGGCGCCGAGCCAGTAGCCTCCCAGCCGATCAGTCATGCGGGATTAGATGCCGCCTTCCGTTCAGCGGTTCAGTCGAGCCCGGTGCTCCGGCCATTCCTCTTCGAGGATGCCGAAATAGACCGTGTCGCGCCAGGTGCCGTCGGGCCTTCTGCGGTGGCGGCGCAAGGTTCCCTCGTGCACGCCGCCGATGCGCCGGATGGCGGCCTGGGAGCGCAGGTTCAGCACGTCGGTCTTGAGCAGGACCCGGTTGTATCCGAGGCCGAAGGCGTGGTCGAGCAGCAGCAGCTTGCAGTTGGTGTTCACCGCGGTGCGCCAGTGGGCGCGGCCGTACCAGGTCCAGCCGATCTCGACGCTGTCGTCGAAGCCGGGCACGTCGATGTAGGTCGTCCAGCCGCCCGGCCGCCCGGTCTCCTTGGGGATCACCGCGAACGGCACGTGCTGGTCGTCGCCGATGAGCGCGTGGGCCGTCCTGGCCAGGTCGTCCTCGGTGCGCGGGGTGGCGATCGGCAGCCAGCGCCACAGCTCGTCGTCCCCGCCGCCGGCGGCGAACAGGTCGGGGACGTGGTCCAGGGTGAGCGGTTCGAGGCGCACGACGTCGTTCTCCAGCACCACGGGCGCGGGCAGCTTGGCGGTCATGCCGCCACCATAGGCGGCGCTCCCGTCGCAGGTTGACGGCCACCTGGCCCTTTTTGCGGGGAACCACCTGTCGACATCCATACCGGCCGGTCGGTAGGCTCACCGGCATGGACTTCGCCTTCGACACCGTCACCGAGGACCTGCGCGAGCGCCTGCTCCGCTTCATGGACGAATGCGTCTATCCGGCCGAGCCCGCCTTCGAGGAGCAGGCCGCGGCCGCCGGCTGGAGCCCGCCGCCGCTGCTCGACGACCTCAAGGACGAGGCGAGGAAGCGCGGCCTGTGGAACCTGTTCCTGCCCGGCGCGCACGGCGCCGGCCTGACGAACCTCCAGTACGCCCCGCTGGCCGAGATCATGGGCCGCAGCCCCGCCATCGCCCCCACGGCCACCAACTGCGCCGCCCCCGACACCGGCAACATGGAAGTGCTGTCGATGTTCGGCAGCCCGTGGCAGCGCGAGGAGTGGCTGCGCCCGCTGCTCGACGGCGAGATCCGGTCGGCCTTCGCGATGACCGAGCCCGACGTCGCCTCCTCCGACGCCACCAACATCGCCACCTCGATCGTCCGCGACGGCGGCGAGTACGTCATCAACGGCCGCAAGTGGTTCATCTCCGGCGCGATGAACCCCAACTGCAAGATCTTCGTCGTCATGGGCAAGACGAACCCCGACGCGCCCAAGCACCGCCGGCAGAGCATGGTCCTGGTGCCGCGCGACACCCCGGGGCTGCACGTCAAGCGCGGCATGCACGTCTTCGGCTACACCGACGCCGACCACGGCGGCCACGCCGAGGTGATCTTCGAGGACGTGCGCGTCCCGGCCGAGAACCTGATCGGCGAGGAGGGCGGCGGCTTCGCCATCGCGCAGGCCAGGCTCGGCCCCGGCCGCATCCACCACTGCATGCGCCTGATCGGCATGGCCGAGCGCGCGGTCGAGCTGATGTGCGAGCGGGCCCTGTCCAGGACGGCGTTCGGCAAGCCGGTCGCCCAGCAGGGCGTGGTCCAGGACTGGATCGCCGAGTCCCGCATCAGGATCGAGCAGTTGCGCCTGCTCGTGCTCAAGACCGCCTGGCTCATGGACACCGTGGGCAACCAGGGCGCCCACACCGAGATCCAGGCCATCAAGATCTCCACTCCGATCACCGTCGAATGGATCCTGGACAAGGCCATCCAGGTGCACGGCGCGGGCGGCGTCTCCCAGGACTTCCCGCTGGCCGCGCTCTGGGCGGGGGCCCGCTCCCTGCGCCTGGCCGACGGTCCCGACGAGGTGCACAAGCGGTCCCTGGCCTATCGCGAGCTGAAGAGGTTCATGTGAACGAAGCGCAGATCAAGGAGCGCGTACGCGCGTTCCTGGGCGAGCACGACCCCGAGGGGGACCGGCTGGAGTTCCTGCGGGCCAGGTTCGACGCCGGGCTGGCCTGGGTCTGGTTCCCCGAAGGGCTCGGCGGCCTCGGCGCGCCCAGGGAGCTGCAGCAGGTGGTCGAGCACGAGCTGGCCGGCACGCCGCAGATCAACGGCGGCGTCCAGGGCATCGGCCTCGGCATGGCCGCGCCGACGATCCTGGCGTTCGGCACGCCGGAGCAGAAACGGCGCTTCCTGCGCCCGCTGTGGACCGGCGAGGAGATCTGGTGTCAGCTCTTCAGCGAGCCCGGCGCCGGCTCCGACCTGGCCACCCTCGCCACCCGCGCGGTCCGGGACGGCGAGGAGTGGGTGGTCGACGGCCAGAAGGTCTGGACGTCGGGCGCCCACCACTCCCGCTGGGCCATCCTGGTCACCCGCACCGACCCGGACGTGCCCAAGCACCGCGGCATGACGTACTTCGTCTGCGACATGCAGGCCCCCGGCGTCGAGGTGCGGCCGCTGCGCCAGATCACCGGCGAGGCCGAGTTCAACGAGGTGTTCCTGACCGGCGTGCGGCTCTCCGACGACCTGCGGCTGGGCGAGGTCGGCGACGGCTGGCGGGTCGCGCAGACCACGCTGATGAACGAGCGCGTCGCGATCGGCGGCGCGCCCGTGCGGCGCGGCGGCGGCATGGTCGGCGCGGTGCTGGAAGCCTGGCGCGCGCACCCCGAGCTGCGCACCCACGACCTGCACCAGCGGCTGCTGGCGCTGTGGGTGGAGGCCGAGGTCACCCGCCTGTCCGGGGCCCGGCTGCGCGAGCAGCTAGCCGCCGGCCAGCCCGGCCCCGAGGGCTCGGGCATGAAGCTGTCGTTCGCCAAGCTCAACCAGGCGCTGTCCGGCTTCGACGTCGAGCTCCGCCGCGACCTGGGCTACGACGACTGGACGTTCCGCCGCTCGGAGGACGTCGACTTCTACGGCCGCGGCCCCGGCTACCGCTACCTGCGGGCCAAGGGCAACTCGATCGAGGGCGGCACGTCCGAGATCCTGCGCAACATCATCTCCGAACGGGTGCTCGGCCTGCCCTCCGAGCCCCGCGTCGACAAGGACGTGCCCTGGAAGGACCTGCCGCGATGACTCTGCTCTACTCCGAGGTCGAGGAGGAGCTGCGGGCGGCCGTGCGCGGCCTGCTCGCCGACCGCTGCCCGCCCGCCGCGGTGCTCGGGCGCGTCGAGTCGCAGCCCTACGACCTGGACCTGTGGAAGACGCTGGCGGGCGAGATCGGGGTCGCCGGGCTCCTCGTGCCCGAGGAGCTCGGCGGCGCGGGCGCGTCGGCCAGCGAGGTGGCCGTCGTGCTGGAGGAGCTGGGCCGGGCCGTGGCGCCGGTGCCGTTCCTGACCAGCGCGGTGCTGGCCACGAAGGCGCTGCTGCCCACCGGTGACGCCCTGCTCGGCGAGCTGGCCGAAGGACGCAGGACGGCGGCGCTGGTCGTGTCGTTCGCGGCCTCGCCGTACCGGCCGGGGCGCGGGGCGTCGCTGCGGCTGGAGGGCGGGCGGCTGTCCGGCACCGTCACCGGGGTGGCCGGCGCGGACGTGGCCGACGTGCTCCTCGTCCCCTTCGAGGGCAGGCTGTACGAGGTCGAGGGCGCCACCGTCGAGGTCGTGCCCTCGCTCGACCTGACCAGGCCGGTCGCCACCGTCACCCTGTCGGGCGCGGCGGCCCGCGACGTGGGGGAGTGCGACCTGGCCGGCGTGCTGCGGTTCGGGGCCGGGCTGCTGGCCTCCGAGCAGTTCGGCGTGGCCGAATGGTGCCTGGACACGACGCTCGCCTACGTCAAGGAGCGCCACCAGTTCGCCCGGCCGGTCGGCTCGTTCCAGGCGATCAAGCACCGGCTGGCCGACCTCTGGCTGGACGTGGTCAGGGCCAGGGCCGCCGCCCGCGGCGCGGCCGCCGATCCCGGGGACATCCCGGTCGCGGTGGCGCAGTCGTGGAACGCGGGGGTGGCGGTGCACGCCGCCGAGGAGGCGGTGCAGCTCCACGGCGGGATCGGGATGACCTGGGAGCATCCCGTGCATCTGTATCTCAAGCGCGCCAAGGCCACCGAGATCGCGCTCGGCACGCCCGGCGACCATCGGGAGGCGCTGGCCTCACTCGCCGGCGTCCCCGGCCCCGAGGGAGTTCAGCAGTAGGTCGGCGAAGTGCTTGCCCACCTGGGCGCCGGTCAGCGGCCCGTCCGCGTGGAACCAGGTGCCCAGGTGGTGAACCGAGCCGAAGAAGTAGTCCACGACCAGCTCGGCGGGCACCCGGTCGCTCAGGACGCCCGTGCGCTGCCCCTCGGCCACCAGGTCGCGGAACCGCTCGTGGTAGCGGCGGCGCTCGGCGCGCACGGTCTTCTGCTTCTCGGTCGCGAGCAGGTGCATCGACCTGAAGAAGATCTTGGAATCGTCGAGGTTGGCGGTCGTCGTCTCCACGACGTCGGCCGCGGCCCGGTGCAGTCGCTCGCGGACCGTGCCGGGGCCGTCGGCGATGCGCGTCAGCCGGTCCATCTGCATGCGGAGCAGGCGGGCGTAGATCTCGTGCAGCAGATCGTCTTTTGAGTCAAAATAGTGGTACATGGCGCCCTTGGTGACGCCGGCCGCCTGGACGATCTCCTGGACCGAGGTCCCCTCGAATCCACGGGCCGCGAACAGCCGCGTCGCCTCGGCGAGCAACCGCTGCCGAACGGGTTCTTCCTTCACATCGTCCCCCTTGTCACCCGCCATAGCATACCGACTGGTCGGTTGACGGTCTTGCAGGTTTTATTTGCGTCACCTTAGGCTCGCCTTGGTTCGTGCTTGGGTATGCCTTAGACCGGCGAGGGATCTTCGGAGTGGCAGATCCTGAGGGTTTCTACTCATTCGGGGAGTTTGCCGTGCCCGGTGGCTCTATCTACGTGCAGCAGGACGAAAAGTACACAGGCTCATCCCCGCAGTGGTGGTACGAGAAGTTCTGGCGTGAGGACGCGCCCAACCGGCGCAGGTCCCGGTACGTCAAGGCGGGCGTGGGCGCGGTGGCAGGCATCCTGCTCGCGCTGCGGTTCGGCTCGGAGTACATGCTGCTGTGGGGGGCCGTCACGGCCGGTCTCGTGGCCGCCGTCGACTGGTACATCGACTGGCGCTCCTTCCGCGCGACGGCCGTCTGGCGCGGCGCCCGGCGCGGCGAGCTGATCACCGGCCGGCTGCTGCGCAGGCAGCTCGCCAGGCGCGGCTACCAGGTGCTCGACGGCCGCGCGATCCGCGACCAGGCCTCCATCGACCACCTCGTGATCGGCCCGACCGGCATCTGGGTCATCGACAACGAGTCCTGGAGCCCCGACACCGAGATCGGCTGCTACAACGGCCGGCTGTTCTTCAGCGAGAAGTACGGCACCAAGTGGGCCAAACCGCTGGTGGACACCGCCGAGGCCTTCGCCGAGCTGCTGACCCGCGAGACCGGGATCGAGGTCACCATCTCGCCCATGCTGGCCGTCCACTGCGGGCTGCTGCCGCGCGGCGGCGTCGTGGTCGGCGAGGGGCTCGCGCTGCTCAAGCCGCGCCTGGTGGCCAGGCGCATCAAGGCGGTCGACGGCGTGGTGTTCACCGACGAGCAGGTCGAGCTGCTGGCCCGCACCGCGGCCAGGGAGCTGCAGAAGGTCTGACCGCCGTCAGGCCAGCGTCTCGATGAACGCGGTGAGCTGGGCGACGTTGCGGCACTCGTGCATCTCGACCACGGTGCCGTACTCGCTCGCGACCGAGTCGCCGGTGTCCCACTGCTGCCTGGACTCGGGGTTGAGCCAGTAGGCGTGGCGGGCCCCCGACGTCAGGCGCCTGAGCACGTCGAGGGCCGGCGGCTGGTAGTTGGAGCGGGCGTCGCCGAGGATCAGCAGCGAGGTTCTCGGGCCGATGGCGTCGGAGTGGCGCTCGGCGAAGCCCTCCAGGGCGTGGCCGTAGTTCGTACGTCCGAAGCGCGACATGTCGGCCTCGTCCGCGAGCCGCGTCATGGCCTCCACGACGTCGGCGCCGGGCACGAAGAAGCGGGTGATCTCGTCCACCCGGTCCACGAACCCGAACGCCCGCACCTTCGTGAACTGCTCCCGCAGCGCGTACGTCAGCAGCAGCGTGAAGTGGGCGAACGACGAGACCGAGTCGCTGGTGTCGCAGAGGATGACCAGCTCGGGCTTGTGCGGCCGGGGCGGTTTGAAGTGCGTGGTCAGCGGCACGCCGCCGCTCTGCAGCGAGGCCCGTACGGTGCGTCGGAAGTCCAGCCGCCCCCTGCGCCCCTTCCTGTGCTTGATCGTCAGCCGCGCGGCCAGCCGCCTGGCCAGCGGATGGACCTCCTTGCGCAGCCTGGCCAGGTCGGCCCTGGTGATGCGGAGGAAGTCGATCTGGTCCAGCGGCGGGCGCACGGCCGAGCGGGCGATGCGCTCGATCCCCGAGTCCTCGGCGATGCGCCGGCGCACGTCAGTGGCCACCGCCTCCTCGAACCGCCGGACGTTGCCGTTGACGCGCTGCCGCACGGTCTTCTCGGCCAGCCCGCCGCGTTCCCGCCCGGCCAGCACGTTCTGCAGGATGCGGGCCATCAGCGTCTCGGGGGACAGGGCCCGCAGGACGCTGTAGGAGAACCAGTTCTGGCGGCCCGGCCCGGTGGTCTGCTGGCGGCCGAACCGCTCGACCATGGCCTGGGCGAACTCCCGCAGCTCGGCGTCCGTGCTGCCGGTGAGCAGCTCCGCCAGGCGCTCGCGCAGCTCGTCCACCGGGGCCGTCCGCGGGTCCAGGCGGTCCGCGGCCGGACGGGGGGCGTACATGCCGGTCGTGGACGACGGGAACCACAGGTCGAACAGCACGTCGAAGCCGGGACGGTAGGCCGGCTTCTTGACCAGCGTGGCCGCGTAGGCGGCGCGCAGCGACTCCCGCTCGCTCAGGTCGATCACCCGCAGCGCGCGGGCCGCGTCGAGCCCCTCGGCGAGCGACACGGGCAGGCCCGCCTCGCGCAGTGCGTGCACGAAGCCGACATGCCGGTCAACCAGCGATCCCCGCTCAGGCATCCGGCAGCCCCAGCTCCTTGATCGCCCGGCTCTGGTCGGAGGCGTGCTTGAGCACCACGCCCAGCGTCCCGGCCACCGTCGCCTCGTCCAGCTCCTCGCGGCCGAGGGCCAGCAGCGTGTTGGCCCAGTCGACGGTCTCGGCGACCGAGGGCGCCTTCTTCAGCTCCAGCGCCCGCATGGTGGCGACCGTCCTGGCGAGCTGCTCGGCCAGGTCGGCGCGGATGGTCGGCACCTGCGCGAGCACGATGTCGCGCTCCCGCTCCGGCGTCGGGTACTCGATGTGCAGGTAGAGGCAGCGCCGCTTGAGCGCCTCGGACAGCTCGCGGGTGGCGTTGGAGGTCAGCAGCACGAACGGCCGGCGGGTGGCGGCGATCGTGCCCAGCTCGGGGATGGTCACCTGGAAGTCCGACAGCAGCTCCAGCAGCAGGCCCTCGACCTCGACGTCGGCCTTGTCGGTCTCGTCGATGAGCAGCACGGTGGGGGCGGCCGACCTGATCGCCTTCAGCAGCGGGCGTTCGAGCAGGAACTCCTCGGTGAAGATGTCGTCGTCGGCGCTGGTGGCCTGGATGCGGAGCAGCTGCTTCTTGTAGTTCCACTCGTACAGGGCGCGGGCCTCGTCGAGACCTTCGTAACACTGGAGGCGGACCAGCTCGGCGCCCGTCGCCTGGGCCACGGCCTTGGCGAGCTGCGTCTTGCCGACGCCGGCGGGCCCCTCGACCAGCAGCGGCTTGCCCAGCGCGGCGGCGAGGAACACCGAGGTGGAGATGGCGTCGTCGGAGAGGTAGTCCACGGCGGCGAGCCGCGCCGTCACGTCGGCGGGCGAGTCGAACATCGGTGCTCCCTGTCTGCAGGCCGAACTTTATTCTAGCGGTAGGAGCTCGACCCAGGTCGATTCGACCAACATGCGGATCACCGGTATATTCCTCTCTGCAAGCGCCGCTAGCTCAGTTGGTTAGAGCAGCTGACTCTTAATCAGCGGGTCCGGGGTTCGAGTCCCTGGCGGCGCACCGCACGAAAACCCCAGTTCAGTACGCTGAGCTGGGGTTTTCGCGTTTCCCCGTGGCTGCGGCCGGACCGCCGAAGGGGTGAGCCATCCGCCGCGCTGGGCCGTTATGCAATCTTTGCTTGCGGCCATGAGGAAGCTGCGTAATATGAACGTTCATATCACTGAGCCCTGTTCCCCCCGGTCAGCCGCGCACCCCTCCTTTTGTCATGCCTAGATGAGCCGTCAGAGGATATGAACGTTCAAATTTTCGCCGAGCCCTCCGGCTACCTCGACTTCGCCCGGCTGGGGCCGCTCTCCCACGCGGTCGCGGCGGTGCTGGCCGAGTCGGCCCGCCGCCGCGTCGGCGACATGCCGCTGGCCTGGTTCGAGGAGCAGGCGGCGCGGACGCGCTCGGCGGCGGCGCGGCTGCTGCGGGCGGCCGAGCACGAAGTGGCGTTCGTCTCCTCCACCAGCCACGGGCTGTTCGCCGCCGCCGCCGCGCTGCCGGGAGAGGGCGTGGTGCTGGTGCCCCGGGGCGAGTTCCCCGCGAACGTCTACCCCTGGCTGCGGTTCGAGGGGCGCGGCGGCCTGCGGGTGCGGTGGATCGACGACGTGCGCCTCACCCCGGAGGTGCTGGCCGAGCACCTGGACGGATCGGTGCGGGCCCTCGCGGTCAGCGCGGTCGACGCGCTCACCGGCTACCCGGCGCCGCTGGGCGCGCTGAAGGAGGTGCTCGGGCCGGGACGCGTGCTGGTCGTGGACGCGATCCAGGGGCTGGGCGCCGTCCCGCTGGAGGTGGAGGCCGCCGACGTGCTGGTCTGCGGCGGGCAGAAGTGGCTGCGCGCCGGATGGGGGGCGGCCCTGTTCCTGGCCCGCGACCGCGTCGCCGGGCTGATGGCGCCGGGGCTCGGCGGGTGGTCGGGGGTCGAGGGCCCGCTCGCGGGGCCCGCGCCCCGGCCGCCGCTCGCGGGAGCGGCCGCGCACACGATGACCAATCCCGACTATTCCGGCGTCGCCGCCCTGGGCGTCGCGATCGAGCTGGTCCTGGAGGCCGGCGTCGCGGAGTTCGGCCGCAGGACGGCCGATCGGCTGGGCGAGCTGCTCGACACGGCCCGCGCCGCCGGGGCGCGGGTGCTGCTGGACGCGCCCGCCGGCGCCGGCGGCCCGGCGCCGCCCGGCGCCGGACGTGGCGCCGCGCAGTGGAGCGGCATCGGCTCCTTCACGATGCCCGGCCGGGATCCGGCGGCCGTCCATGCCGCGCTGGCCGCCGCCGGGCTCACCACGACTCTGCGGGGCGAGTGGATCCGTCTGTCGCCCCACGCCACCACCTCGGGCGAGGCCGTACAGCGTCTGGCCGCCGCCCTGCACCCCCCGAGAAAGGAATCGTCATGAACCGACCTCTCGTCATGGTCGTCTCCGCGACTCTCGCTCTGGCCGTCACGGCCTGCGGCAGCGGGGGCGGGAGCGACCAGAAGTCCACCGGGCCCGTGAAGATCACGGTCTGGAGCTGGAAGCCCGCCTCCGACGGGCTGGCCTCGGTGGCCAAGGACTTCGAGCAGGCCAACCCCGGCATCAAGGTCGACGTCCAGGTGGTCGGGAACCCCGCGATCTGGGAGAAGATCACGGTGGGGATGGCCGCGGGCGGCAAGGGCCTGGGGGACGTCCTGCACATCGGCATCGACTACCTGCCCGGATACATGGAGAAGTTCCCCGGCGGGCTGGCGGACCTGAGCGCGCTGGGCGCCGACAAGTACAAGGACGCCTTCGCCAAGGGCCTGTGGCCGACGGTCACCGGCAAGGACGGCAAGGCGTACGCGATGCCGTGGGAGGTCAACCCGGTCGGGTTCTTCTACCGCTCGGACCTGTTCGACAAGGCGGGCATCGACTCCGCGGCAATCAGGACCTGGGACGACGCCATCGAGGCCGGCAAGAAGCTCAAGGAGAAGACGGGCGCCTATCTGATCGGCCTGAACAAGCCCGCGGCCGGCAGCGCCGACATGGACTTCTTCCAGTCGCTGCTGCAGCAGCAGGGCGCCTTCTACTTCGACCGTCAGGGCGCGGTCACGCTCTCCTCGGCGCCCGCCGTGCAGGCGATGACCCTGATCAAGAAGATGAACGACGCCGGGATCGTCGCCGACACCTCCGGCGAGGGGACGCGGAAGAAGCTGATCAGCGAGAACAAGGTGGCGGTGCTGCCGTGGGCGGCCTGGGCGGTCGGCTACATCCCCGAGATGTGGCCGGAGCAGAAGGGGCTCTGGCGCGTCATGCAGCCGCCGGCCGTCGCGCCGGGCGGCAAGCGCACCGCGATCGTCAACTCCACGTACCTGTCGGTCTCCGGAACCAGCCCGCACAAGGCGGAGGCGTTCAAGTTCCTTGAGTACGCGCTGACCAGGCCCGAGGTCATCAACAAGGTGTTCAAGGACGGCGGGGTCTTCCCCGCCCTGAACGCCGCCTACGCCGACCCGCGCTTCACCGCCAAGACGGACTACTACGGCGGGCAGCCCGCGCTCAAGACCTTCGTGGACGCCCTGGGCGAGGGCGCGGACGCCACCTACTACTCCGGCGACTACGCCCGCGCGCTGAAGATCGCCAGTGACGCGCAGACCCAGGTCCTGCTGAAGGGCGCCGACCCGGCCGCCGCGCTGGGCCAGGCGGCCCAGCAGCTGTCCCAGCAATCCGGCAGGAAGCTCGCGGGATGACCGGCCGCCTGCTCACCAGAAGAACCGTTCCGTACTTCCTGGTGCTGCCCGCGCTGCTCGGCTTCGTCTGCTTCAAGGCCTATCCGATCCTGGCGGCGGCCTACATCAGCCTGACGACCGGCGCCGGGGCGGCGCGCTCGTTCGCCGGGCTGGACAACTACGTCAGGCTCGTTAACGACCCGCTGTTCTGGACGTCGTTGTGGAACACCGCGCTGATCCTCGTCGTCCAGGTGCCGATCATGCTGATCCTCGCGCTGCTGCTGGCGCTGGGCCTCAACTCCAGGCTCGTACGGCTGCGCGCCCTGTGGCGGCTCGGCGTCTTCATGCCCTCGCTGACCGGCCTGGTCGCCTACGGCGTGATGTTCTCGGTGATCCTCAGCAAGGACTCCGGCCTGCTCAACTGGCTGCTCGGCCTCTTCGGCGTCAGCCCGATCGACTGGCTGGGCAGCCCCTTCTGGGCGCGAATCGCCATCGTCATCGCGCTGACCTGGCATTACTGCGGCTACAACGCGGTGATCTACCTGGCAGGGCTGCAGAGCATCGCGAAGGAGCTCTACGAGGCGGCGATGGTGGACGGCGCCGGAGCGGTCCGCCGCTTCTGGTCGATCACCGTCCCGCAACTGCGGCCGATCCTGCTGCTGACGATCGTGCTGTCGGCGATCGGCACGCTGCAACTGTTCGACGAGCCGTTCGTGCTCACCGGCGGCGGCCCGGACAACTCCACCCTGACGATCTCCCTCTACCTGTACCAGAACGGCTTCCGCTACTTCGACTTCGGCTACGCCTCGGCGATCGCCTACGCGCTCACGCTGATCGTGGCCGGCTTCGGGCTGGTGCAGCTCAAGCTCACCGGAGGCAGGAAATGAAGGGCTGGCTGCTGACCTTCGCGCTCGCCGCGTGCTTCGCCTTGTGCGTCGGCCCGTTCTACTGGCTGACCATGGCGGCCACGCACGCCAACGCCGACATCTTCGGCGCCACGCCCACGTTCTCGCCGGGCGACCAGCTCGGAGTGAACACCGCGAAGCTGGAGGAGTCCATCGGGCTGCTCCACGTGCTGGGGAACACGCTGCTCGTGGCGACCGTCCAGACGTCGATCGCGCTGGTCGTGGCGTTGCTGGCGGGATACGCGTTCGCCAAGTTCGAGTTCCGCGGCAGGAACGCCTTCTTCGTGCTGCTGCTGTCGACGCTGGTGATCCCGGGCGGCGTCACCATCATCCCGATCTTCGAGATGATGAACGACCTCGGGCTGATCGACACCTTCCCGGCGCTCATCCTGCCGAACCTGACGGTTCCGTTCGGGATCTTCCTCATCCGGCAGTCGCTGCAGGCCGTGCCCGACGAGCTGCTCGACGCGGCGCGCGTGGACGGGGCGGGGGAGCTCCGGGTGCTGTGGCGGGTGGTGGTGCCGGTCATGCGGCCCGCGCTCGCGGCGCTGGCGGTCTTCCTGTTCCTCGGCGCGTGGAACGACTTCCTGTGGCCGCTGATCGCGCTGCGCACGCCCGAGATGTTCACCCTGCCCGTCGCGCTGGCCACTCTCCAAGGGCTGGCCAGGACCGACTTCGGCCAGGTCATGGTGGGCACCGCGATCTCCGCGCTGCCCATGATGATCCTCTTCCTCGTCCTTCAGAAACAGTTCATCTCCGGCCTGCTGGCCGGGGCCACGAAAGGTTGACCATGCAGATCTGGGAGCCGCACGCCCTCGGGGAGACGACCGTCGTCCGCGCGGGCGAGGTCGAGGTGGCGATAGCCGGTACGGAGGCGATCACGGTCACCCCGCTCGCGCCGGACGTCTGGCTGATCGACGCCCCCGAAGGGAACGCGGCGCAGTGGAGGCTGCCGTGCGTCGACGCCGCGGCCTTCTGGACGCCGGGCTCGGGCACCCGCTGGATCCCGCCGATCTGGAGCGCTCCGGCGAAGGCCGGGCTGGTCTCCGGCGCGCCCGTCGTCAGCCTCGTCGGCACGGCGGGGGCCAACCTGTGCACGGTGGCCCTGGCCTCGGTGACCGGCAGCTTCACCGGCGGCGTGATCGAGGAGACCGGCGAGTTCGTCTTCACCGTGCAGGGCGAGGGGCTGCGGATCCGGCTGGACCTGTCGGACCGGCAGTTCTCCGCGGCGCTGACCGAGGTCGCCGCATGGTGGCAGGAGGGCCGCGACCTGCCGCCCACGCCGCGTCAGGCCAGGCTGCCCGTGTACTCGACCTGGTACAGCATGCACCAGGAGGTCTCGCGGGAGTCGGTGGAGCTCCAGGCCCGGCTGGCGAAGGAGCTGGGCTGCGCCACCATGATCGTGGACGACGGCTGGCAGACGGCCGACCGGTCGCGGGGGTACGCCTTCTGCGGCGACTGGGAGCCCAACATCCCCGACCTCCGGCAGCACATCGAGCGGGTCCAGAGCGACGGCATGGCCTACCTGCTGTGGTACGCGCTGCCGTTCGTGGGCAAGCACAACGCCGCGTTCGAGCGTTTCGAGGGGAAGTTCCTGCGCTACCTCGACCACATGGACGCGGCCGTCCTCGACCCGCGTCACCCCGAGGTGCGCGCGTTCCTCGTCGACAAGCTGGCGCGAGCGGTGGAGGAGTGGGGCGCGGACGGCCTGAAGATCGACTTCGTCGACCGGTTCGGCACCGACGAAGGAGTGGCCGAGCTGCTGCGCGAGCTCGACGTCAGGCTCCGGGCGGCGAAGCCGGACGTGCTGATCGAGCACCGCCAGCCGTACACGAGCCCGGGGCTGTGGCCGTACGCGAACATGATCAGGGCGGTGGACTGCCCGCTCAGCCCGCAGGAGAACCGGCAGCGGACGATCGACCTGCGGCTGACCGCCGGACCCCAGGCCGTGCACTCCGACATGATCCTCTGGCATCCGGACGAGTCCGCCGAGCAGGTCGCGGTACACCTGATCAACGTGCTCTTCTCGGTGCCGCAGATCTCCGTGGACCTGGCCGCCCAGCGGCCCGACCAGCTCGCCGCCATCCGGTTCTGGCTGGGCGTCTTCCGCCGCCACCTGGCCACGCTGCAGCTCGGCGTGCTGGAACCGCACGGGGTCGAGCACGGATACCCGCTGGTGCGGGCCTACAGTGAGGAGAGCGAGGTCGTGGCCCGGTACGCTGCCCTGCCTGTGGACGTGCCGGAGATCGCGGAGCTGCTCGTGGCCAACGCCGCCCCCGACACCCGCGTCGTCCTGTACGGGCGGGGTGTCGCGACGGCCGAGGTCCGCGACTGCGGCGGGCGGCTCGTGAGCCAGAGCGAGCTGCGCTTCACCTCCGGCGCGAGCGTGGTCGAGGTGCCCGTCGGGGGCCTGCTGACGGTGAGGAGAGACTGAGTGGCGGCACGCCGTGGGATCACCATCGAGGACGTCGCCCGCGCGGCGGGCGTGTCCCGCCAGACGATCTCCAACGCGCTCAACGCCCCCCAGCGGCTCAAACCGGAGACGCTGGAACGGGTGACCCGGCTGATCGAGGAGCTCGGCTACCGGCCCGACCAGTCGGCGCGCAGCCTCAAGTCGGGCACCCGGCGCATAATCGCCTACCCGACGCCGGTGGACGACCCCGCCAACCCCAACCCGCTGATGGGCGGGTTCCTGGAGGCCGTGGTGGCGTCGGCCGGTGAGGTCGGCTACCGGATCCTGCTGCTGCGCCCGCGCCCGGGGCAGAGCCAGGAGCAGGCGCTGGACGAGGTGATCGCCGCCCGCACCGTGGACGCCTTCCTGCTGTCGGACGTGATGCGCGACGACCCCAGAGTCGCGCACCTGACCGCGGCGGGGTTCCCGTTCGCCGCGTTCGGCAGGACGATGCCGGACCAGCCGCAGTCGTGGGTGGACGTCGACAGCGTTCAGGCGGTCATCGAGCTGGTCGGGCTGCTGGCCGCCCGGGGGCATCGGCGCGTGGCCTTCCTGGCCTCCGTCGGCGCGCAACCGTGGATGGAGGACCGCAGAGAGGGTTTCCGCGCCGGCGTCCGCAGGCACGGCCTGGTGGGGCAGGAGTTCTCCGCGCCGGGCGACGGCCCGGCGGAGCTCGTCACGGTCACCCGCGAGCTGCTGCGCGGCCGCAACCGCCCGACGGCCGTCGTGGCCGCCGGTGACTGGCTCGCGCTCGGCGTCTACGCCGCGGCCAGGGAGGAGGGCATCGAGATCGGCGCCGATCTCGCCCTGGCCGCCTTCGACGACCTTCCCCTCACCGCGTTCCTCCATCCCGCCCTGACCACGGTACGGCTGCCGCTCCAGCGCATCGCGCGGGCGCTGATCGGCCGGCTGATCCAGACGGTGGAGGACGGCGCGATCCCTCAGGCGGGGCTGCTGCTGCCCGGGGAGCTGGTGATCCGTCCCAGCATCGGCCCATGATGCGCATCGGCTCGGCCAGCTCCGAGCTGGTCGCGATGTTCGAGTGGGCCTGCTCCCGGGCGCTGCGCCTGCGGCACGAGGGCGGCTCCTGGGGCCCCGTCGACGTCGACGAGCACCGGCCCGAGGGGACGGGACAGAGCCGCTACCTGCCCTCCTACTGGGCGGGCTACGCACACCGCAGCGGCTTCTACGCCCGCGACTTCGCCCACCAGCTCGTCGGCGCCCACCTGCTCGGCATGGCCGAGGCCAACCTCACCATGCTGCGCTGCTTCGCCGCCTCGGCCACCCCCGAGCACGGCTTCCACCCGGTGTGGGCGTTCAACTTCGACGGCTCCTACCTGTCCATCGACTACCGCGGCCCCGGCTCCTTCGTCCGCGAGCTGCCCGCGGTGTACGAGCTGGTGGAGAAGGCCGCGGCCGCCTACCGATGGACCTGGGACCGCGCCTACGTCGAGGATCCCGTGCTGTGGTCCTACTACCGCAACGCGGTGACGAAGGTCGTGCCGCGGGCTGCCGGAAGGGGCATCTTCCAGGGCGTGGCCAGCTACAACGAGCTGGCCGGCGAGCACCTGGCGGAGGCCGGAGACTCCGTCGGCTCCCGGTACCAGGCATACCTGGCGATGAGCGCCCTGAGCCGGGCCCGCGGCCTGGACGGCGAGGACTTCGCACGCCGGGCCGCCGAGCTGAGGTGGCACTTCAACGAGGTCTGGAGCGTCGGCGAGAACCCCGCGGACCTGGTGCGCGGCTACACCCTGGACGGCGACCCCGTCACCGGATGGGGCTGTGAGAACAGCTGGTTCATGCCGCTCAAGGGCCTCATCGAGCCGGGTCCGCGCAACGAGGGCTACCTCGACTTCATCGACGGCCAAGCCGCCGGCCCCGGGCGTCCCCGCAACATCGAGGCCTACACGTACCTGCCCGACACGTTCTTCCGGCACGACAGGAACGCGGCCGCCTGGCGGTGGATGCGGCACGTCTTCGACCGGCGTGCTGAACCGCACGTCGCGGGCGGCCTCAACGGCGACTACCCGGAGGTGTCCTTCACGCTCGTCAGCCAGGTCGTCGAGGGCCTGCTCGGCGTCACCCCCGAGGTGAACGCCGTGACCACGCTGTCCCGCCTGCCCGGCGACATCGCCTGGGCCGAGGTCTCGGGCATCCCCCTGGGCGGCGGCACGATCACCGTCCGGCACGAGGGCAGGACCGCCACCAGGCTCACCAACACCTCCGGTGACACCACCTACCGCTGGGAGGCCCGCTTCCCGGACGCCCCCGCCGTGGTCACGCGGGTCGCGCCGGGACAGAGCGCCCTGGTCACCGCTCCCGGCCGTCCAGGGTGAGAGCGGGCTCGGCCGGCCTCCCGAAGGGGTGGCCGGCCGGGCGGGCCTATTCGAAGAGGGACGGGTCTCCGGTGCCGCGACGGAGGATCTCGGGCTCGTCCTGCGAGAGGTCCACGACGGTCGTCGGCGTGGCGCCGCATTCCCCCGAGTCGATGACGGCGTCCACCATGTGGTCGAGGCTCTCCTTGATCTCCCAGCCCTGTGTCGAGGGCTCGCTCTCGCCGGGCAGGATCAGCGTGCTCGACACCAGCGGTTCGCCGAGCTCGGCCAGCAGCGCCTGGGTGACGACGTGATCGGGGATCCGGACGCCGACGGTCTTCTTCCGGGGATGCAGCAACCGCCGCGGGACCTCCTTGGTCGCCGGCAGGATGAACGTGTACCCGCCCGGAGTCGCCGCCTTGACCAGCCGGAACACCGCGTTGCTCACATGAACGAACTGGCCGAACTGCGCGAAGTCCTTGCAGACCAGGGTGAAGTGGTGATCGCTGCCGAGGTGCCGGATCTCTCTGATCCGGTCGAGGCCGTCCTTGTTGCCCAGCCGGCACCCCAGCGCGTAGCACGAGTCCGTCGGGTACGCGATCAGCCCGTCGGCATGCAGGGTCTCGACCACCTGGCCGATCAGGCGAGGCTGGGGGTTGTCAGGGTGCACGTCGAAGTACTTGGCCACGCATCGGATCATAGGAGCACGTACCTCCACGCATGACACGTGGCCCTTGCGGCCGGGCGCGGATCGGCTACGGCCGGGACGGGCGGCGCAGGCGTAAGCCGGTGAGGGCGGCGGCCAGGACCAGCGACCCGGCCAGCACCAGCGCCCGCCCGTCGGGGCCCGCCTCACCACCGCCGCCCGTGTTCGCGCCGCCCGTCGGCATGGCGGCAGGCGTGTCCTCGGAGGTCTCGTCCGGGGGCGTGGCGTCCGTGTCCGTGGTGTCCGTGGTGTCCGTGGTGTCCGGGGTGCTCGGGGTGTCCGGGGCGGCGCCGGCGGCGGTGACGGTCAGGGGGTACGACGTCGGCGCGTCCTTGTCCTGGAGCTCGCACTCGATCAGGCGTTTCTGCGGGGTCGGCCCGAAGTTGACCGACGCGGGCCGGACCGTGCCCGTCCCCGGATGCCGGGGAGTGGTCCGCAGCTCGACCGTTTCCCGGGGCAGGGGGATGACCCCCCCGGGGACGATCAGGCCGGGGCTGCCGACGCCCGTCGCCGAGGTCAGCCGGTCGATCCCGCTGACGGCGGCGTAGGCGTAGAGCTTGACCTCGCCGTCCAGGCCGGTGGCGGGGGCGCGGAGCTCGGCGCCCTCGACGTACGAGCCGCGCCAGCCGATGGTCATCTGCCGGCCTGTGGAGGCGGTGGCGGGCACGGTGAGCGTGATGTCCATCTTGACGATCTGCGTCTCGTTCGTACCGGTGGTCTTGCAGGTGTACGCCGCCACCGTGCCGCTCTCGGGCGCGGGCGTGGCGAACAGCAGGACGGCCAAGGGCAGGATCAGTGGCAGGCGCACGACGTTCTTCCCTTTGTGACGGATGTGACACAGAAGGGACGGCGGACGCCTGCGGCAGGTTGACCGGACCGTCCACATCCGGACAACGCGCGCTGTGGGGAGCCGGTTCTGTCGGACCCGGGTGGTATCCATGGCTCCCATCAAGATGATCACGCTGGACGGCGGAGGCCCCGGGCTCTCGTGGAGAACGCGCAACTGAAGGTAATCGGTCTGCAACAATTCGTGCATGGCGATGTTGCGGTCAGTCAATGGCCTGCCCCACCACGGGTGCGGCGAGCTGGGGCGGGTGGCTCACGGCGCGCTGACCGGCCCCTCGGAGTCGGCCGGGTGGCCGAGGCTGTTCCTCGGCTACAACACCCTCCCCGACCCGCCGTTCCCGCTGGTCGGCTACCTGCAGTACGAGCTGGCTCCGCCGGCGGGCGAGCTCGACCTGCCGGCGTTGCTGCGCACGATGGCCGAGTCGATGCGGGCCCAGCCCGTGCCGCCCGAGACGGCCTTCGACGAGTCCCGGCGGCGGGTGGCGACGGCGATGCGGGTCGACGCGATGGTGGTCGTCGCGCCCGCGCCTGCCCTAGCGCCGGCGGAGGGCCAGGCCGCGTGGCGACCTCCGGCGCACCGGGAGGGGCCGCGCAGGCCCGCCGCGGCGCACCGGGACGGCGCGTGGGAGCCGGCCGCGGCCCTGGCGGTCGACCGGGAGGGCGCGCGGGTGCTGCTGGTGGCGGGGCGGAGCGCCGAGGGCGGCCGCCTCGGGCCGAGGCAGTCGGCGCAGCAGGCCGACCCCGCGCTGGCCGGCCTGCTGGGCGAGGTTCTCGACGCCCAGTTCGCCTGGACCAAGGCGGCCTTCGCGCTCTGACGCGGCGCGGCGAAGGCGGCAATGAGCCGGACGCATCCCCGGCCCCCGACTACTCTCCTTTGGAAGGGCATGTCTGGTGGTGGAGGGATTCGTGACGGTCAACGGGGCTGCGAGCCGCGAGACGTCTCCTGCGGCGTTGGCGGCCGGTGAGGCGGTCGGGCGGGTCCTGGGCACCCAGGCCGCCTCGCCGCTGTCGTTCTGGGTCGGCCTGGAGCCCGGCAAGGTGCTGCAGCTCGACGACGTCGTGGTCACCAGGCGCGACGTGCCCGGCCACGGCCCGGTGCTGGTCGCCGGCGTGGTGACCACGGTCGAGGCCAGGCACGAGGGCGCCGCCTACGACTCCGACGTGTTCCTCATCGCCGAGGGCGCGCTGCCCGCCGCCGTGGTCGAGGTGGCCGAGGTGCGGGTGACCAGGGTCGAGCCCGAGGTGTTCGTGCCGCCGCTGCCGGGCGCCAAGGTGTTCCTGGCCGGGGCCGGCGACCGCGACCAGGCGCTCTACTTCGACGTGATGGACCGCCGGGTGCCCATGGGCATGGGCCGCGACGGCCTGCCGCTCTACGTCAACTTCGACTTCCTCGACGGCACCCGCGGCGCGCACGTGTCGATCTCCGGCGTCTCCGGCGTGGCCACCAAGACGTCCTTCGCCACG
Source organism: Nonomuraea sp. NPDC049646 (assembly GCF_044465525.1). Lineage (NCBI taxonomy): Bacteria > Bacillati > Actinomycetota > Actinomycetes > Streptosporangiales > Streptosporangiaceae > Nonomuraea > Nonomuraea sp. NPDC049646. Next base: position 90,545 of record NZ_JBITLU010000023.1, read on the forward strand.
TTCCTGCTCTACTCGATCTTCAACTCGGGCGTGCTCGACGCCGAGTCGGCCAACACCAAGGCCCTGATCTTCTCCGTCAAGGGCGAGGACCTGCTCTTCCTCGACCACGACAACGTGCGACTCGACGAGCAGGCGCGGGCCGCGTACGCCCGGCTCGGGCTGCCCGCCCAGCCGTTCGGCAGCGTGCACGTGTTCGCGCCGCCGCGGCCCGGCGACCCCAACGGCGTGCCGCACGTCTCCGCCCGCACCCAGGGCGTCAGCTCGTTCTACTGGACGCTGGTCGAGCTGTGCGAGGAGGAGCTGCTGCGGTTCGTCTTCGCCGACGCCGACGACGAGCGCGCCGGCTACTCCCTGCTGGTGGGCCAGGTGGCGGCCCGGCTGAAGTCGTGGGCCGAGCCGGTCGGCGACGGCGGCGCGGTCATGATCAGGGGCACCGCCTGCCGCACCTTCGGCGACCTGGTCGAGCTGCTGTCCGACCAGTTGCAGGACGAGGCCACCCGCATCGAGTGGACCGGCGCCCAGACCCCGCTCGGCACGGTCAACGCCTTCCTGCGCAGGCTGCGCAGCGCGGTCAAGCCGCTGTCCCCGATCGTCCGCGGCGACCTGCCGTTCTTCCGGGCCCACTCGGTGCGCACGTCCGACGCCCAGGTCACCATCGTCGACCTGCACAACCTGCCCGAACGCGCCCAGCGGTTCGTGGTGGGCGTCGTGCTGCGCGGCGAGTTCCACCGCAAGGAGACCTCGGGCACGGCCAAGCCGCTGCTGTTCGTGGTGCTCGACGAGCTGAACAAGTACGCGCCGCGCGAGGGCGACTCGCCGATCAAGGAGATCCTGCTCGACGTGGCCGAGCGCGGCCGGTCGCTCGGCGTGATCCTCATCGGCGCCCAGCAGACCGCCTCCGAGGTTGAGCGCCGCATCGTCTCCAACAGCGCCGTGCGCGTCGCCGGCCGCCTCGACCCGGCCGAGGCCGCCCGCTCCGAGTACGGCTGGCTGCCCCCGGCCGTCCGGGAACGCGCCACGATCGCCAAACCGGGCACCATGTTCGTCGCCCAGCCGGAGATCCCGGTGCCGCTGGCCGTCGCCTTCCCGTTCCCCGCCTGGGCGACCCGGCCGGCCGAGGCGGCGTCGCGGGTCAGCCCGTCGGCCGACCCGTTCCAGGGGTTGCCGGGCGTCGAAGACGACATTCCGCCGTTCTGAAGGGAGCTCGGTGAAATTCCTGCACACCGCGGACTGGCACGTGGGCAAGGTGCTCAAGGGCCGCTCCCGCATGGACGAGCACCGGGCCGTGCTGCGCGAGCTGGTCGCGGCGGCCCGCACCCACGACGTCGACGCGGTCGTGGTGGCCGGCGACCTGTTCGACACCTCGGCCCCGACGCCCGAGGCGCAGTCGCTGGTGCTCAACGCGCTCATGGCGCTGCGCGGCGACGGCCGTGACGTGGTCGTGCTGGCCGGCAACCACGACAACCCGCAGCTCTTCGAGGTCTACCGGCCGGTGCTGGGCAAGCTCGGCATGCACGTGGTGGGCGTCTTCCGCCGTCCCGACGCGGGCGGCACGCTGGCCTTCACCGCGCGCTCGGGGGAGCCGGTGCGGCTGGGCGTGCTGCCGTTCCTGTCCCACCGCTACGTCGTACGCGCCGCGGAGGTGCTCACCGGCACCACCGCCGACCACAACCGCGACTACGCCACCCGCATCTCCGAGCTGGTCGGCGCGCTGACCGCGGGCTTCCAGAGCGACACCGTCAACCTGATCACCACGCACGGCACCCTGCCGGGCGGCGCGTTCGGCGGCGGCGAGCGCGAGGCCCAGTCGATCTTCTCCTACTACTTCGAGTCCAACGCCTTCCCGGTCTCCACCCAGTACGCCGCGCTCGGCCACCTGCACCGCAGGCAGCAGATCCCCGGCCCGTGCCCGATCTGGTACAGCGGCTCGCCGCTGGCCGTCGACTTCGGCGAGGAGGGCAACACGCCGGGCGCGCTGCTGGTGGAGGTCACGCCGGGGCGGCCCGCGGTGGTGCGGGAGCTGACGTTCGCCTCGGCGCGCCGGCTGCGCACCGTGCGCGGCACGCTGGAGCAGTTGGAGGGCCTGGAGGCGGGCGACGACTGGCTCAAGGTGATCGTGGAGGAGAAGCCCCGCGTCGGCCTGTCCGACCAGGTGCGCGACCTGCTGCCCGGCTCGGTCGACGTCGTCCTCGACGAGCGGTTCCGGCCGGTGCCCGCGGTGCGCCGGGCGGGGTCGGCCGCGCGCAGCCCGCGCGAGCTGTTCCGCGAGTACCTGACCGCGACCGGCCGCCACGACGACCAGGTCGCCGCCCTGTTCGACCGGCTCTACGACGAGGTGACCGGCTGATGCGTCCCCTGCTGCTGCACCTCGACCACTTCGGCAGTTTCCGCGAGCCGGCCACCGTCGACTTCTCCGACACCGAGTACTTCGCCCTGGTCGGCCCGACCGGCGCCGGCAAGAGCACGATCATCGACGCCATCTGCTTCGCCCTGTACGGCACCGTCCCGCGCTGGGGCAAGGAGAACGTCATCGCCCACGCCCTGGCGCCGTCGGCGAGTTCGGGCAAGGTGGCGCTGGTGTTCGAGAGCGACCGGCGGCGCTACGGCGTGGTGCGCTCGCTGGTCCGCGACGCCAAGGGGACCGTCCGCACCAAAGAGGCCAGGATCGACGAGCTCGACCCGGCGGCGCCGCTCGACGCGGCGTACGAGATGGTGCTGAAGCCGCTCGCCGAGGGCGAGAACGTCACGCCCGAGGTGCAGCGGGTGACGGGCCTGGAGTACAAGTTCTTCACCCAGTGCGTGGTGCTGCCGCAGGGGCGGTTCGCCGAGTTCCTGCACGCCGCGCCGCGCGAGCGCCAGGACCTGCTGGTGCAGCTCCTCGACGCCGACGTCTACGAGCTGATCAGGCAGCGGGCCGCCCGCGACGAGGAGGCCGCGCGCAACGCCGCCGCCTTCGCCCGCGACCAGCTCGCCAAGCTGGCCGGCGCGTCCGACGAGGCCGAACGGGAGCTGGCCGACCGGCTGGCCGCGCTGCGCCGGCTGGCCGGCACCATCGACACCGACCTCGACCTGCTGCGCTCCCGCGAGGCCGACATCGGGCGGGCCGAGCAGGAACGCGCGTCCGTGGCCGAGCGGCAGTCGGCGCTGGCCGCGCTGCGCATGCCGCCCGCGGTGCCGACGCTGGCCTCGGCCCGCCGCGAGGCCGCCGACGCGGTCGCCGCGCTGGAGGCCGAGGCGGCGTCCGTGGAGGCCGACGAGCACGAGGCGTTCGAGGCGCTGGCCGCGCTCGGCGACCGCGCCGAGCCGGTGGCCGCGCTGGCCACGCTCGACGCCTGCGAGCGCCTCACCGCCCAGGCCGCCGACGCCCGCAGGGCGGCGGCCGAGGCCGCCACGGCGCTGGAACGCCTCACGCCCGCGGTCGCCGACGCCGAACGCGCGCTGGCCGACGCCGAGCACGAGCGCGAACGGCTGCGCGACGCCCACACCGCCGTCGGTCTGAGCCACCGGCTGGCCGTGGGGGAGCCGTGCCCGCTCTGCCTGCGCCCGCTCACCGAGCTGCCCCGCCACGACCGGCCCGCCGACCTCGGCGCCGCGGACCGCGCCCTGGCCGCGGCCCGCGACCACGCGACCCGTGGCCGGGCGGCCCTGGCCAAGGCCGAGACGTCGGCGTCCATGCTGGCCACGCAGGCGGGCAGGCTCGACGCCGAGCTGGCCGCGCTGCCCGCCCCCGGCGACCGCAACGAGATCGAAGGCCGCCTGGCCGCCATCGCCAAGGCCGAGGCCCTGGCCACCGAGGCCCGTACGGCCGTGCGCAACGCGCGCAAGAAGCTCGAACGCGCCCGTACCGCCGCCGAACAGGTCGAACGGCAGGCCGAGAGCGCCTGGCAGACCCTCGCGGCCACCCGCGACCGGCTGCTCGTGCTCGCGTCCTCCGGCGACGCCCCGCCGCCGCTCACCCGCGACGACCTCCACCGCGCCTGGACCGAGCTGCTCGGCTGGCGCGACCGGGCCGCCGAGGCCGCCCGCGCCGCCCTGGCCGAGCGCGAGCAGGAGCTCGCCCAGGCCACCGCCCGGCTCGCCGCCGAACGCCACCGGCTGACCGAACGCCTGGCCGAGCACGGCGTCACTGTCCCGCGCAACGCCACCCCCGACCAGCTCGGCGCGGCCGTCGCCGGCGCGGTCGCGCGGGCCGACGGCGCCCTCGAACGGGTCCGCGAGGAACGCAGGCGCGCCGCCGAGCTGGAGACCGCCGTCGCGGAGAAGGATCACGAGGCCAAGGTCGCCCACGAGCTGGCGCTGCGCCTGCGGGCCAACGCCTTCGAGCGGTGGCTGTGCGCCGAGGCGCTGGCCGTGCTGGTCGCCGCGGCGTCCGAGACGCTGATGGAGCTGTCCGACGGCCAGTACGAGCTGGCGCTGGGCGAGCGCACCGGCGACATCGAGGTCATCGACCACGGCGAGGCCGGCCTGCGGCGCAGCGCCCGCACGCTGTCCGGCGGCGAGACCTTCCAGGCCGCGCTGTCCCTGGCCCTGGCCCTGTCGGGGGCCGTCGCCAGAGGGCTCGACTCGATCTTCCTGGACGAGGGCTTCGGCACCCTCGACCCGGCCACCCTCGACACCGTCGCCACCACCCTCGAACGCCTGGCCGCCGGTCAGGAGCGCATGATCGGCGTCGTCACCCACGTCCCGGCGCTGGCCGACCGGGTGCCCGCGCGCTTCGAGGTGCTGCGCGACGCGAAGGGCTCGCACGTGCGCAAGGTGGGGCCGTGAACCAGGGCTTCACCGTCGACCCCTGGGACCCGGGTTACGCCGCCGCCATCGCCGTGGAGGCCCTGTCCGAGCTGGGCGCCACCAGCGCCGAGCTGGTCCTCGACATCGAGTGGCCGGCCGCCGACTGGAAGCCGGTCGCGCCGGGGCCCGGCGCCGCCGCCCCCGAGACGCTGCTGGTCGCCGACGGGGTGCGCCGGATCGACGCCCGCGTGTGGGTGCACGATCCCGACCTGCCGATGCCCGTCCCGGGGATCGCCGCCTCCTACGCCGCCGGGATCGTCCGCTGCGGGCGCGAGGGGGCCGAGCTGGCCGCGATCGAGGTCAACAGGACGCTGATCTCCGCCTCGCCGTACGCGCCGGAGGTCAAGACCGCGCACGCCTCCTACCTGCCGAACAAGGCCGCCGACTCCAGCTTCGAGGAGCTGTCGCTCGCCCTGCAACGCCAGGTCACCCAGCTGGAGGTGGACCTCGCGGTCCGCCACCGGTCGCTGGGCGACGACCTGCTGCTGGTGGACGGCCCGCTGCGGGGGCGCACCCACCTGCCGCGCACGGTCGGCTACATCAAGACGCACCACGCGGCGTACCTGCCGCAGCCGCAGTCGGCCGTGGTGGCCGCGCTCACGCCGGGGCAGCGCACGCCGGTGTTCCTCATGGGCACGAGCTGGCGCCGGCACGCCTGGTACCTGCGGCTGCCGGTCCAGTCCACGGCGCCGTGGGCGGGGATCGCCCGCTGCGAGGCCAGCGCCGAGCTCGATCCCGCGCAGGTCGTCGAGCTGGCCGACGCCGTCACGCTGGCCCTGCCGGCGCTGGCCGGGGTCGACTACAAGGACCCGCGCGCCCCCCAGAACCTGGTCCCGATCGGCGGCCTGGAGAAGCTGCTCCGCCACCACCTGGGCGACCCGCGCCTGCTCTACCGCTCGCTGCGCACGGCCGCCCACCAGTAGCCGGGTCAGCCGGCCGGGAGGGTGGCGGTGACGACCAGGCCGCCGCCCTCGCGCGGGCGGGCCGTCACGTCGCCTCCGTGCGCGACGGCGACCGAGCGCACGATCGACAGCCCGAGCCCCGCGCTCATCCCGGTGACCACCCGTTCGGCGCCGTGCCGGTGGAACGGCTTGAACAGCAGCGGCACGTCGTACGGGGGCACGGTCGGCCCGCTGTTGGCCACCTCCACCTCGGCGAGCCCGCCGGGCGCCGTCCGGCTCACCACCCGGACCCATCCGCCGCTGCCGAGGTTGTGCCGGATGCCGTTCTCGACCAGGTTGTGCACCAACCGTTCGAGCAGCAGCGCGTCGCCCGCGGTCGGGGCGGGCCCTGCCTCCTCCTTCACGACGACGTTCGCCTCCTCGGCGGCGCGGGCGGTCTGGGCGACCACGTGCGAGACGATGTCGGCCAGGTCCACCGGCGAGCGGTCGGCGATCTCCTGCTCGGAGCGGGCCAGCAGCAGCAGGCCCGAGATCAGCCGCTCGTGGCGGGCGTTGATCTGCAGCAGGCTCTCGCCCAGCTCCTTGACGTCGTCGGAGGCGGTACGCCGGTGCATCGCCAGCTCCACCAGGGCCCGATTGAGCGTCAGGGGCGTGCGCAGCTCGTGGGAGGCGTTCGCGACGAACCTGCGCTGGCCGTCGAAGGAGTGGTCGAGCCGCTCCACCATCGTGTCGAACGTGTCGGCCAGCGTCTTGACCTCGTCAGGGGGGCCGCCCAGCGCGATGCGCTCGTGCAGGCCGCGTTCGGCCATGGGGGCGGCGGCGATCCTGCGCGCGGCCTCGGTCACCAGGTGCAGCGGGGCCAGCACGCGTCCGGCCACCACCCAGCCGAGCCCGATGGCGGTCCCGCACACCACGACGAGCGCGATCGCGCCCTGGGTGAGCAGCGAGGTCACGGCGGCCTCCCGCACCCCTTCCTCCTGCTGCCGCATCCAGTTGACGGCGGCGGGGCCGACCAGCTCGACGCCGTCCTGCTTGAGGAAGATCACGTTCTTGCGGATGCCGTCACCGGTCACGAACCGGTTCTCGAAGGACTGCGCGAGCTGCTGGTTGAACAGCAGGTACGTGACGCCCAGCAGGGCCAGCCCCGCCACCAGGAACAGGGCGCCGTACACGAGGGTGAGGCGCAGCCTGAGAGTGGGATGGGGCAGCTTCATGCGATCCGGTACCCCACTCCCGGCACCGTCTCCACCACCGGCGGGTCGGCCAGCTTGCGGCGCAGCTTGAGTATCGTCAGCCGCACCGCGCCGGTGAACGGGTCGGCGTGCTCGTCCCACGCCTTCTCCAGCAGATGCTCGGCCGAGACGACCGTGCCCTGCGCCCGCATCAGCTCGGCCAGGACGGCGAACTCCTTCTTCGACAGCGGCACGAACCGCCCGTTCCTGAACACCTCCCGGCGCCCGGGGTCGAGCGTGATCCCGGCCCGGCGCAGCACCGGGGGAGTGGCCGGGCGCGAGCGCCGTCCCAGCGCCAGGACGCGCGCGGCCAGCTCGGGGAAGGCGAACGGCTTGGACAGGTAGTCGTCGGCGCCGATGGACAGCCCGGTGACCCGGTCGTCGAGCTGGGCGGCGGCCGTGAGCATCAGCACCCGCGCGTCGGACTCGGAGGCGACCAGCTCCCTGCACACGTCGTCGCCGTGCACGCGCGGCAGGTCGCGGTCCAGGACGACCACGTCGTAGTCGTTGACCGCGATCCGCTCCAGCGCCGCCGCGCCGTCGTGCGCGAGATCGACCGCGTGGGTCTCGTCGCGCAGCCATTCGGCGATCGCGCCGGCGAGCACGCGCTCGTCCTCCACCACCAGCACCCGCATCGCGCACCTCCGGCTTGATTCTTGCGCGGCCGGCATTTGATCCGGATAAGCCGGAGACGGAAACGCTGGGGAAACACCTCCGCGTATTGCATCTCCCCTCGTAAGGCCACCGGCTTTTCGACGGAGGAGAAATCATGCGAGGACGACCCCTCATGGCGCTGGCCGCGGCCGCGCTGTTCCTGACGGCGTGCGGCGCCCAGGAAGGCGGATCGGACGTGGCGTCGGTGACCGGCACCGGCGCCAAGCCGACGGCCGGCGCCACGGCCACCGCCGACCGCAACGCGCAGGCCGTGAAGTACACCACCTGCCTGCGCGAACAGGGCCTGGACATCGCCGACCCCGGCCCGGACGGCCGGCTCCAGATGAAGTTCGACAAGGGCTCCGGCGGACCGGAGAAGGTCCACAAGGCCATGGAGGCCTGCAAGGCGCTCCAGCCCCCGGGCATGAACCTGGGCAAGGGCGGCGACCCCAAGCAGGCCGAGGACATGCGCAAGCAGGCGCAGTGCATGCGGGACAACGGCGTGGAGGCGTTCCCCGACCCCGAGGGCGGCATGGTGCGCATCACGCCCGAGGTCGGCGAGGACCCCGACTTCAAGGCCGCGCAGGAGAAGTGCCGGATGAACATCGGCGGAGGACAGGGGGGGTCTTGATGGGCACGGCCGCCATCGACGAGAAGGCCGACCCGGACGCCCCTTCCCCCCGCGCCCGCCGCCGCGGCGGCGGGCGGACGGTCCTCGCCCTGGTGGGGGTGGCCGCCGTCGCGGGGGCGGCGGTCCTGGCGGTCAACCCCGGCGGGGTGCTGGACGGCGGCGCCGCCCCGTCCGCGTCGGCCGGCGCGCTGCCCCCGGCCACCACCCCGGTCACCCGCCAGACGCTCAACGACACCAGGGACGCCGACGGCGAGCTCGGCTACGGCCCGGTCACCACGGCCATGGCCAGGAAGCCCGGCACCCTCACCTGGCTCCCGGACAGCGGCGACCGGATCACCCGCGGCCGGTCCCTGTACCGCCTGGACAACAAGCCGGTCATGCTCCTGTACGGCACCACCCCCGCCTACCGCGACCTGCGGATCGGCAGCGAGGGCAAGGACGTGCGGAACCTGGAGCGCAACCTGCGCGAACTGGGCTACGACGGCTTCACCGTGGACGACGAGTACACCTACGACACCGCCCAGGCGGTGCGGGAGTGGCAGGAGGACCGCGGCCTCGACGAGACCGGCGTGGTCGAGCTGGGACGGGTCGTCTTCGCCCCCGGCAAGGTCCGGGTGGAGAGCCTGGAGGCGGAGCAGGGCCAGCCCACCGCCCCCGGCCAGAAGATCCTCACCTACACGGGCACGAAGAAGGTCGTCACCGCCGAACTGGCCGCAGAGGACCAGCGGATGGCCAGGAAGGGTGCCAAGGTCTCGGTCACGATGCCGGACGGCAAGGACGTGACCGGCCGGATCACCGAGATGGCCACGATCATCAAGCCCGGCGACGGGCAGAACGCCGACCCGGAGACCCGCCTGGAGGTGCAGGTCTCGTTGGGGAACGCCAAGGCGGCCAAGGGGCTGGACCGGGCGGCGGTGAAGGTGACGTTCACCGCCGACCGGCGGAGGGGCGTGCTGACCGTGCCGGTGTCGGCGCTGGTCGCGTTGCGGGAGGGCGGGTTCGGGGTGGAGGTGGTGGAGGGCGGCCGGTCGCGGTACGTGGCCGTGCGGACCGGGTTGTTCGCCGGTGGCCGCGTCGAGATCTCCGGCGACGGGCTCGCCGACGGCATGACAGTGGGAATCCCGCAATGACGTATGCTGCGAACCCCTCAGAACGCCCCACGGGCCGGGTCGCGGACGCCGGGCGGGCCATGATCGTGCTGACCGGCGTGTCCAGGAGCTATCCCGGTGGGGTGGCCGCGCTGGACTCGGTGTCGCTGGAGGTCCGGCACGGCGAGCTGGTCGCCATCGTCGGCCCGTCGGGCTCGGGCAAGTCCACGATGCTCAACATCGTCGGCACGCTCGACCGCCCGTCGGCGGGCCGCGTCGAGATCGACGGCCACGACGTCTCCAAGCTGTCGGACAACCAGCTCTCGGCCCTGCGCGCGACCACGATCGGCTTCGTCTTCCAGCACTTCCACCTGGCCGCCAAGGTCACCGCCCTGGACAACGTGGCCGACGGCCTGATCTACACCGGCCTGCCGCTGGCCGAACGCCGCCGCCGGGCCGGGACGGCGCTGCGCCGCGTCGGCCTCGGGCACCGCGTCGACCACGAGCCGCACGAGCTGTCCGGCGGCGAGCGGCAGCGCGTGGCCATCGCCAGGGCGGTGGCCGGCGACCCGCCGCTGCTGCTGGCCGACGAGCCCACCGGCGCGCTGGACTCGGTGTCGGGCGCCGGCGTGATGGACCTGCTGCACGAGCTGAACGGGAGCGGCACCACCATCGTGATCATCACCCACGACCGGGAGATCGCCGCCGGCCTGCCCCGCCAGGTCAGCATGCGGGACGGCCGGATCGTCTCCGACTCCGGCCAGAGCTCAGCGCGCGACCGGCAGCGGGCCGGGAACGGCGAGGAGGACGGTGGCCGGTGCGTGCGCGAGCCCGTCGAATCCGAGGTGGCGTGATGGCGACCCTGGAGCGTCCCAGGCTCTCACCGGCCAGGATGCGCCCGCGCGACGTGCTGCGCGTGGGCGCGGTCGGCCTGCGTACGCGCCCGCTGCGGGCGTTCCTGTCGGCGCTCGGCATCGCGATCGGCATCGCCGCGATGATCGGCGTGGTCGGGATCTCGTCCTCCTCCAGCGCCGAGCTGGACCGTACGCTGTCCGCGCTGGGCACGAACCTGCTCACCGTCTCCTCCGGCACCACGCTCATGGGCGAGGCGGCCCAGATGCCGATGGACGCCGAGGCGATGATCGAGCGCATCGGCCCGGTGGAGTCGGTGTCGTCCACGGGCAAGGTGGCCGCGGCCAAGGTCTACCGGAGCGAGGAGATCCCGGCGCCCCAGACCAACGGCCTGGTCACCATCGCCGCCCGCCTCGACCTGCTGCCGACCGTGGGCGCGACGGTCCGCCGCGGCGCCTGGCTCAACGCGGCCACCGAACGCTACCCGGCCGTCGTGCTCGGCTCGGCCGCCGCCCAGCGGCTCGGCATCGGCACGGTCACCCCCGACACGCAGGTGGTGATCGGCGGCATCCGGTTCACGGTGGTCGGGCTGCTCGACCCGGTGCCCCTGGCCGAGGAGCTGAACAGCGCGGCCCTGGTCGGGTGGCCGGTCGCGGAGTCCAGGCTGGACTTCGACGGGCATCCGACCACGCTCTACACCCGCTCGCAGGAGGCGCGGCTGGAGGACGTGCGGTCGGTCCTGGCCGGCACGGCCAACCCCGAGGCGCCCAACGAGGTGGACGTCTCCCGCCCGTCCGACGCGCTGGCCGCCAAGCAGGCGACCAGCCAGGCCTTCGCCGGGCTGCTGCTCGGCGTCGGGGCGGTGGCGCTGCTCGTGGGCGGCGTCGGCGTGGCCAACACGATGGTCATCTCGGTGCTGGAGCGCCGCGCGGAGATCGGCCTGCGCCGGTCGCTCGGCGCGACGCGCGGCCAGATCCGCACCCAGTTCCTCGCCGAGTCGCTGCTGCTGTCCGCGCTGGGCGGCGCGGGCGGGATCCTGCTGGGGGCCGGCGTCACCGCCGGCTACGCCTTGTCCCGCGGGTGGCCGGCCGTGGTGCCCGCGTGGGCGACCGTCGGGGGCCTGGCGGCCACGCTGCTCATCGGCGCGGTGGCGGGGCTCTACCCGGCCGTGCGCGCCTCCCGGCTGTCGCCGACGGAGGCGCTGTCGGCGCCCTGAGACAGGCGCTCGGAGGAGGGCGGGGCGGCCTCGGGGGCGGGGGAGTAGCAGGTCGTCCTGCCGACGATCCTGACGTTCGGCCCCTCGAGCACGGTGAGCTCGAACGTCAGGTTCGTCCGGGGGTTGCGCACGACGGAGACGACCGGGGTCTCGTCACGCAGGTCGAGATCCTCGACGATCTGGTCGTAGCCCATGTCCTGGAGGGTGTGCAGCAGGCCGTCGGGGGCGTCGGCGGCCTCGCCCTCGGCCCGGACGAGCCGGCGCACCTGGCCGGGCACGCACGAGCGGTCTTCGGTCTCGTCGGAGCGGCCGGCCGGCGACACGTGCAGCGCGGCGCTGGTGAGCAGGGTGTCGGTGTCGGCGGTGAGCTGCCTGGCCGCCTCCTCGAAGGAGGACTGGCGGCCGGAGGTACAGGCTGCCGCGACCGCGACACATAACAGCACCGCGGACATCACGACCGAGCGACCAGCCAGGCGCACGTTGGGACGATATCGGAGATCAATTCCGCGCGCAGGGGGATTAACGCAATATTAATGGCCGATTTCAAAATGCCGTCCGGCCGCGCATTCTCAGGAGGGGCCGGTTCTCAGCTCGTCCAGCTTGCGTTCGATGCGGTCGAGGCGCCGGCACAGGTCCTCCAGGTCGCCGCGTTCGGCTTCCTCCTCCTCGGGGCGCAGGCGGACCAGGAGCGAGCCGCCGGGCTCCAGGCGCACCAGGTCGGTGTCGCTGACGCTCTCGGCCCCCCGGAGCTGGAGCATCACGTTGAGGTCGGCCTGCCGGACGCCCATCCGGCGCAGCGCCGAGGGGATGAAGTGCCCGTCGCGGGCCAGGACGACCGGCGTGCCCTCGAACACCCTGCCGACCGAGGGCACGGTCGCCGCCAGCCGCACCACGACCGAGTTGACCGCCACCAGGATCACCACGCCCACCAGGCCGCCGACCAGCGAGTTGTCCGGGCCGATGATCGCGTTCTGCACGACGTTGCTCATCAGCAGCATGACCACGAAGTCGAAGTTGTTGAGCTGCGCGATGCCGCGCTTGCCGGCGATGCGGAGCAGCACGGCGATCGTCACGTAGACGGCGATCGTCCTGACGGTCTTGTCGGCGACGGAGACCCCCAGGTCGAACAGGTCGCTCACCGGCGCCTCAGCTTGGCGATCAGCCCCAGGTCCTCCACGCAGCGTCCGAGCCCCAGGGCCACCGAGTCGCCGGGCCGCTCCGCGCGCCGCACCGGCATGGACAGCCCCTCCTCCAGCCGCCGGCGCAGGCCGGGCAGCAGCGCGCCGCCGCCGACCAGCACCATGCCGCGCTCGCCCAGGTCGGCGGTCAGCTCGGGCGGGCAGCGTTCCATGGTGTGCTCGGCGGCCCGCACGATGTGCTCGACCGACTGGACGGCCGCCTCGCGGACGCGCGCCGCGGGCAGCGCCACCGCGCGCTCCTCGCCGGTGCCGGCGTCCCGGCCGCGGATCAGCACGTTCCCCGTCGGCTCCCGCGTCGCGCGCAGCTTGGCCGACTCGGCCTCGCGCTCGTCGGCCAGCAGGCCGTGCTCGTCCTCGACCAGGCGGGCGACGGCCCGGGTCACGGCGCTCCCGCCGCCGCGCACGGTTCCGGCGGCGACCACGGCACCGCAGGAGAGCACGGCGACCCTGGCGGCGTCCCGGCCGATGTCGACGACCATGTGCCCGGAGCCGTCGCGCACCGGCAGGCCCGCGCCGAGCGCGGCCGCGATGGCGTGCTTGACCAGCAGGATCCCGCGGGCCTCCGCCTCGAAGCCGGCGTCGCGCAGCGCCACCCGCTCGATCGGGGTGAACTCGTCGGGCACGGCCATCACCAGGCGCGGCCGGGGGAAGGGGTGCCGGTGCACCTTGCGCAGGAAGTGCCTGATCATGCGCCGGGCGAGCTCGCCGTCCTGGGGCAGGCCGTCGCTGATCGGCCAGTACGCCTCGCCGTCCGCGCCGGCAGGGCCGTCCGCGCCGTTCACGGCCTCGGCGCCGAAGGCGAGGACCTTGCCCGTCTGCCTGTCGCGCAGGACGACCGACGGCTCGTCCAGCACGATGCCCCTGCCCTTGGCGTAGATCCTCGTGCCGGCCGCGCCGAGGTCGATCGCCAGGTCACGACCCAGGAGGCTCATCGCCGTACTGGGAGGTTGAGCATCATGCCTGGGTGTATATCCGGCGCTTCTCCAACGCAACACCAGGAACCGCAGAGTTCCGTTTTACCCTTCGCGCCGCAGTGCGGCCAGGGTCTCGTCGGCCCACTCGATGCCGGAGCGCGCCTGGTGCAGGCCGAGGGAGAGCGCGTACCTGCCGAACAGCCCACCGGGTTGGCAGTCGAGCACCGCGAGACGGGCCTGGAAGTGGCCCTTGATGCGCTCGACGACGGCGACGGCCTGCTCGGTGTCGAGCAGGGCCAGCAGGAACGCCTGGAGGGCGGTCTCGCTGCGCACGGTCGCCGACGGGTCGTGGCCGACCAGCCACTCGGTGACCAGCGCGCGGCCCTCGGCGGTGACGGCGTAGATCTTGCGGCCCCTGGCGCCCTCGTGCTCGACGGTCACCAGGCCGTCGGCGGCCATCTTGACCAGCTCCGGATAGATCTGCGTGTGCCCCGCCTGCCAGACGTGGTTGAGCGAGTGCTCGAACTTCTTGGCCAGGTCGTAGCCGCTGGCCGGGCCTTTGGTGGCGAGCAGGCCGAGGAGCGCGATCCGCAGGGACATGTCCGCCAGCATAGCGAAGGCTTGACATGTCAGCGCTTACATATCAATCTTCACCTGTGACTAATGACATGAAGACCAAGGGAAACGGCCTGGTGCTGCTGGCGGTGCTCGGCGGCATGTTCCTGGCGATGCTCGACCAGACGATCGTCGGCACCGCGCTGCCCCGCATCACCGGCGAGCTGGGCGGCACCCGGCTCTACACCTGGGTGGTCACGGCGTATCTGCTCACCTCCACCGTGACCGTGCCGCTGTACGGCCGGCTCTCCGACCAGCACGGCAGGAAGCCGCTGCTGCTCGTCGGGATGTCGGTGTTCGTCGTCGGATCGGCGTTGTGCGGGCTCGCCCAGGACATGACCCAGCTCATCGCCTTCCGCGCCGTGCAGGGGCTGGGCGCGGGCGCGCTGCTGCCGCTGTCGCTGGCCCTGGTGATGGAGATGTTCCCGCCCGGACGCAACGGCGCCCGCGTGCAGGGCGCGCTCGGCGGCGTGATGGCTTTGACGTACCTGGCCGGGCCCTTCCTGGGCGGGTTGTTCACCGACCACGCGAGCTGGCGGTGGGCGTTCTACGTGAACGTGCCGCTCGGGATCGTGCTGATCGCGATCGTGGTGCTGCGGCTGCCGTTCCGTCCGGGCACCGGCGGCGAAGGCCGGCCGGACTACGCGGGCATCGCCGTGTTCAGCGTGGCCATCAGCGCCCTGCTGCTCGGCCTGACCGAGAAGGGCCTGGACGGCAACGCCTGGACGTCCCCGCCCGTGGCCGGGCCGATCCTGCTGGCGCTGGTCCTGCTGGCCGCGTTCGTGCTGGTCGAACTGCGGGCGGCGAACCCGGTCATGCCGATGCACCTGTTCCGGGACCGCACGTACACGCTGGTCAACGCGACCTCCTTCGTCACCGCCTTCTGCATGTACGCCGGCGTGGTGTTCCTGCCGCGCTACTTCCAGCAGGCGCTGGGCGTCAGCGCCACCGAGTCCGGGCTGAGGATCTACCCGATGACGCTGGCCATGGTGGCGGGCAGCGCGCTCATGGGCACGCTGATGTCCAGGACGCGCACGTACAAGCCGTGGCTGGTCGGGGCGCCGTTCCTGCTGGCGGCCGGCAGCCTGCTGTGCCTGAACCTCACCGTGCGCACCGACGGCCTGCTGCTGGCCGGGTGGATGGCGCTGCTCGGGCTCGGCATGGGGCCGATGCTGTCGGGGCTGACCGTGGCCGTGCAGCAGGCCGTCGCGCCGCGGTACATCGGCACGGCCTCGGCCAACCTCACCTTCTTCCGGCAGATCGGCGGCTCGGTGGCGCTGGCGCTGGCCGGCACCGCGTACACGTCGGTCATCACCACGGACGCGCCGGTCCACGGGCTCGCGGCCGCGCACGCCTCGGCGGCGGCCGTGGTCATCCCGTCGCTGGGCGTGGCGGGCGCGGTGATCGCCCTGGTCGCGCTGGTCATGATGCCCGGCAGGCGGCTGGAGCAGGCGCCCGCGGCGGAAAGCAGAGTGGAGGCCGGTTTCGCGTCGTAAGCGACGTCGTGCGAAGCTGTGGATGTCCCCAGAACCAGGAGGTCCTCATGGCGGAAACACCGGAGCCGGAAGTCAGCGAGACTCCCGAGGACGAGATGAAGCGCAAGTTCCGCGAGGCGTTGGAACGCAAGCGCGGGCAGCAGGCCGACTCGGCCGCGGGTGGCAGGGGCGTCGACCCGTCGAAGATCCACGGGGCGCACGGTCCGGCAGCGAGTAAAAGATCCTTCAGGCGCAAGAGCGGCGGCTGAAAGGCCCGTTTTAGCAGGGGGTACGGCATGCCGTGCCCCCTTTCTCTTTACCGCGATAGGTAGATCTTTACCCGGTTCATGACGATTCGTTTGTATTTGTCCGAATCTCTGGGTACGGTCTTAACCAATTACCAGCTGGTGGCGTAGTCCCTACCAGGAGAGGGGCGACAGCTGGCGCCGAATCCCGACTCGTCGGGAACCGGGGACCCATCTCATTGGGGTGAATCCGGCCACGTGCCGGTAGGGCATCTCCACGCCCGAACCCGTCAGCTAACCCGGTAGGCGAGATGGAGAGGACTTCACGCATGTACCACCTCGTCGTACCCCCGGACAGTGTAGTGACGACCGCCTGCTGAGCGGTCTCTTCCCTGACTTCCCCCACGCGCCGCGTAACCACCTCTTCGGCGCTCTGCCCGGTTACGCACCGTAGTCACGCGCGTTCCCCCTGTCCCCTCGCGAAGGACTTCACTGCTTCATGTCTCGATTTGGCCTGCGCTCTCTCGCCCTGTTGTCCGTGTCCGCCATGGGCGCGCTGACGATCTCCGCCACCGGCGCCCACGCCGACACCGGCGACGACCAGAAGATCCTGCTCAAGGGTTCCACGAAGGCCTCCTACTTCTGGGACGACTCCTCCGGCCGGGCCGGCGACACCGGCCTCCCCGCCAGCGGCAAGCCCATGCAGAAGGGCCTGGCCGCCAGCCCGAGCTGGCCCCTCATGACCGAGGGCTACGTGACCTACAACGGCAAGAAGATGCCGTTCTTCGTGGGCGACCGCGGCCCCGGCGAGCCCTCCAGCCGTGGCGTCATGCTCGACCTCGACGCCAAGACCTTCGCCGAGCTGACCGGCGGCACCTTCAACCCCGACACGCTCGGCGTGGACGGCAACGGCGGCCGGGGCCACATCAAGATCGACTACGTCATCACCAAGTGGGGCGACGGCAAGGGCAAGAAGAACTACCCCGTGGCCTTCTCCAGCGGCGCGTGGAGCAGGTTCGACGCCAACCCCGCCGAGCCCCCCAAGGTGCTGGCCGACGAGCCCGCCGACAACGCCGAGGACGCGGCCGGTTCGGCCGGCGGCCAGGTCGGTAAGACCGTCGCGATGGGCGGCACCGTGATGGCCGGCGTGCTGGTGCTGGCCGGCGGCGGCGTGGTGCTCGGCGGCGAGCGCCTGCGCAAGCTCCTCAACGACTGATCTGCGGACAGACCGCTCTTTACGCCTCGCGACCAGAATGACATTCTGGTCGCTGTGATCCAGCGCGCAGCCGCCAACGGCATCGAGATCGCCTACGAGAGCTTCGGCTCCCCCGCGGGCAGGCCCCTCCTGCTCATCATGGGACTCGGCGCCCAGCTCATCCACTGGGACGACGAGTTCTGCGAACTCCTGGCCGAGCAGGGGCACCACGTCGTCAGGTTCGACAACCGCGACGCGGGCCTGTCCACCCATCTCCACGACGAGGGCGTGCCCGCATGGGGCGCGCCCTCGCCGTACGTGCTGGACGACCTGGCCGACGACAGCGCCGGGCTCATGGACGTCCTGGGCCTGCCCGCCGCGCACGTCGTCGGCGCCTCGATGGGCGGGATGATCGCCCAGGCGCTGGCCATCCGGCACCCCGCCCGCGTGCTGAGCCTGACCTCGATCATGTCCACGCCCAGCCCGCAGGCGGCCCCGCCGACCGAGGCGGCCGCCGCGGTGCTCTTCGCCAAGCCCGCGACCGACCGCGAGGGGGTCGTCGCCGGCGCGCTGACGACCTGGGCCGTGCTCGGGTCCCCCGGCTGGGAGCTGGACCGCGAACGCGTCACCAGGCTGGCCGGGCTCGCCTTCGACCGCTGCCACGACCCGGCCGGCACGGCCCGCCAGCTCGCCGCCATCATGGCCTCCGGCGACCGCACGTCCGCGCTGGGCGGGCTGACGGTGCCCGCGCTGGTCATCCACGGCGAGGACGACCAGCTCGTGCCGCTCGCCGGCGGGCGGGCCACGGCCGCCGCCATCCCGGGCGCCCGCCTGGTCACCTACCCGGGCATGGGCCACGACCTGCCCCGCGCCCTCTGGCCCGCGATCGTCGCCGAGATCACCGCCCACACCGGCTCGGCGGCGCCCGCCCGGCCGCAGCCCGCCACCTGACCCCGCCGCGTGACCCGCCGCCGGACCCGCCGTCCCGACCCGCCGTGAACCGTGGGACGGCGCTCAGAGCTCCAGTTTCTCCTCGATGACCTTGAGCATGTGCCGGGCCAGGGCCAGGTTGGCCCGGTTGCGGTCGAGGGCCAGGTACAGGAACAGGCCCTTGCCGCTGCGGCCGGTCAGCGGCCGGATGATGTGGTACTGGGCGGTCAGCGTGATCAGGATGTCCTCGATGCCGTCCTTGAGGCCCAGCGAGTCCATCGTGCGCAGTTTGGCCTTGATGACCTCGGTGTTGCCCGCCGCCGCGACCTGCAGGTCCAGCTCCTTCGAGCCGCCGAGCGTGCCGAGCGCCATGCCGCTGCCGTGGTCGACGATCGCCGCGCCGATCGTGCCGTCGATGCTCATCATCTCTTTGAGGGAGACGTCCATGCCTGCCATGCTTTCCTCCGCTTCGGTGGGGATGGTCAGTGTTTGCGTGCCACGGCGGCCACGGCGGCCGCCGTCTTCCTGCCCTCCAGCCGGAGGAGCCCGACGTTGGCGCCGGGTCCCGCCAGAACCGTGAGGACGATCGTGGGGCCCGCGGCGTAGAAGGCCACGAACCCGGCGGTGCCGGACACGAGGGTCTCCTCGAACGTCCCGCGGCCCGCCATGGTCAGCATCCGGCCGCTCATCGCGAGCAGCGCCGCCGACAGCGCCGCCACCTGCTCGCCGGTGTCTCCTTGCAGGTCGCAGGCGATCCGCAGGCCGTCGACGGTGCACGCGACGCTGCCGGTGACGTCCGGCGTGCGGCCGCGCAGGAGCTCCATCTCTGCCAGGACCTCTTGCCGTAGCTCCACGGGTGGCCTCCTCCCGCGTCGTGAGGGGAACCTCACGGCATCTCCTCCAGCGCCTTCTTCAGCCGCAGCAGCAGCGTCAGATCGGTCGGGTCGCCCGTCGGCACCGGCCCGGCGGCCGCCCCCGCCCGCCCGTTCCCGGCGGGAACGGGCACCGGGCCCGGCACCCGCCTGGGCAGCGCGTCCCCGTCGTCCGGACGGCGTTGCGCGGGCCGCCCCGGGTCCGGCGGGACGAGGAGGCCGGCGGCGGCCAGCCTCCTGACGGCCAGCAGCACCGCGTAGCCCGACCGGCCCAGGTGCCGGGCCAGCTCCAGCGGGGTCGCCTTGTGGTCGGCCCGTACGACGACCTCCCACTGCACCTGGCTGAGCGCAACCCCGTGCCCGGGAAGGCGCGGCACCGGCCGCACGGGCTGGGTGTCCACCTCCGGCGAGGGCCAGATGCCGGCCAGCTGCTCCCGGCGGCGGGCCGACTCCCGCACCAGCTCCTCGACGTCGAAGAACCACTGGCCGCCCAGCCAGTGCTCCTCCCCGGGCCGGAACTTCGGCCGCACGCCGGTCACCGGCAGCAGGAAGAAGGCGGCGTCCTGGACCACGCCGAGCACGGCGTACTGGAGCTCGGCCAGGGTGACCGGGCCCTCCTGGAGCAGCCGGGCGCGGCCGCCGTCGGCCTGCAGGGCGCGCAGGGCCGACTCCGGCACCCGTCCCCTGGCCGCGAACAGCCGCTCGACGCCCGGCGTCTGGGCGCACTCCATGTACGTCACGCGCCCGTCCGACAGGTAGATCGTGCCGTTCCTGCCCAGGCGGAGCGCCCCCGTCGCGCGTTCGCGGGCGAGTCCGGCGAGGAGTGAGTCGAGCGCGGCCATGGCTCAGGTGGTCAGCAGGTCGGAGATGGCCCGCAGGCGGTAACGGGCCAGGGCCAGGTTCGACCGTTCCGGGTCGAGCCGGACGTAGATGACCAGCGGCCCCTCGAAGACCGTCTCCAGCAGCCGGAGCAGGTGGTGCCCCCGGTCGGTGGTGACGAGCATGTCGTCGATGCGCACGATCTCGCCGGGGCACGTCCGGGTCAGCCCGTCGGTGGTGGCGCGCAGCGCCTCGGTCAGCGCCGCGGCGGACCTGTCGGCGTCCACGCCGGACGCGCTGCTGAAGGCGACCGCCATGCCGCTCGTGCCGTCGACCAGCATGGCGTCGAGCGCGCCCGGTATCGACATGACCTCCGCCAGGCAGGTGTCCACTCCCAGCACCGCAAGCCTCCCTCCGTCGTGGGACGGGGAAAGCGTAGGGGGCCACAAGAGATCAGAAGGCGCGCGATTTACCGAGGGATACGTTTTTATACGGCCAGGACGAAGAAAAGCATCACTCGTGCGGAAATATGATCAATTCACGAGGTTTTTTCACGATGGCGGAGAATTTCGTGCACGTTGTCCTCGGCCCACCGCGCGACCACCGAGATCGGCGCGTGCAGCGAGCGGCCGAGGTCGGTCAGCGCGTACTCCACCCGCGGCGGCACCTCGGCGAAGACCTCGCGGGTGATCAGCCCGTCCAGTTCCATGGCCCGCAGCGTCTGCGTGAGCACCTTCGGCGTGACCCCGCCGATCCGCCCGCGGAGCACGGTGAAGCGCATCGGCCCGTCGCTGAGGCTGAGCAGCACCAGCACCGACCACTTGTCGCCGATCCGGTCGAGGACCAGCCGAGTCGGGCAGTTCGGGTCGAAGGCATCACCGGTATCCATAAGGTACTTATAGCACGATGAAGTAACCAGTATCCATTGGATACTGTGCTTCTCATGAAGATCCTCGTGTTCGGCGCGACCGGAATGATCGGTCAGCGCATCGTCACCGAACTCACCGGCCGCGGCCACGACGTCACCGGTGTCAGCCGCCGCGGTCCCGTCAAGGGCGACGTCCACGACGCCGCCACGCTCGCCGAGGGCTACGACGCCGTCGTCTGCGCCATCGCCCCGCCACGCGACGGCACCGAGCCCGAGCCGCCGTTCCTGGCCGCCAACCGCGCCCTCATCGACGGCCTGCGCGCCGCCGGGGTGAGCCGGGTGCTGGTCGTGGGCGGCGCGGGCAGCCTCAAGGCCGGCCCGGACGTCGACCTGGTCGACACGCCCGGCTTCCCGGAGATCTACAAGAAGGAGGCCAGGGCCGCGCGGGCCGCGCTCGGGCTCTACCGGGAGGTGACCGACCTGGACTGGACCTACGTCTCGCCGGCCGCCGAGATCGCGCCCGGCGAGCGCACCGGCGTCTACCGGATCGGCCGCGACGACCTGCTCAGCGACGCCGACGGCCGCAGCTTCATCACCGCCGAGGACTACGCGGTGGCGATCGCCGACGAGCTGGAGGAGCACGCCCACCCGCGCACCCGCATCACGGTCGCCTACTGATCGTCCTCGTCCGGGTCGTCGGGCAGCAGCGCCTTCTCGTCGGGCTTGTGCACCAGCACGTTGTCCACGTACGACTTCACCGCCGTGGCCAGCCCGACGTCGCCGCCCGCCGCCTCCGACAGGTACCAGCGGTGGTCGAGAATCTCGTGGAAGAGCTGCGCGGGCTCCAGCTTGCCGCGCAGCGCGGCGGGGATGTCGTCGACCGTCGGGTGGAACACCTCGGCGAGCCAGCGGTGGGCGACGATGGCCTCGTCCTCGTGGCGCAGGCCCTTGGCGACCCGGTAGCCGTCCAGGTCGTTGAGCAGCCGCCGGGCCTGGTTCTCCTCCACGTCGAGCCCGGTCAGCCTGATCAGCCGGCGCTGGTGGTGGCCCGCGTCCACCACCTTCGGCCGGACGATCAGGCGGCCGGTGCCGACCTTGCGCCGCACCATCATCTCGGCGACGTCGAAGCCGAGCAGGTTCAGGCGGCGGATGCGCTGCTCCACGCGGTGCCAGTCGACCTCGTCGATGATCTCGCTGTCGGTGATCTCGGCCCACAGGCGGTGGTAGCGGGTGACGATGTCCTCGGCGGTCTCCATGGGGTCGATCGACGGGTGCAGCAGCCCGCCGGCCTCCAGGTCGAGCATCTCGCCGAAGATGTTGGTGTGGGCCACGTCGATGTCGGTCAGCCGCTGGCCCTCGCTGATCATCGGGTGCATCTCGCCGGTCTCGGCGTCCACGAGGTAGGCCGCGAAGGCGCCGGCGTCCCGGCGGAAGAGCGTGTTGGACAGCGAGCAGTCGCCCCAGTAGAAGCCGTTCAGGTGCAGGCGCACCAGCAGCACGGCGAGCGCGTCGAGCAGGCGGGTGAGCGTGTCGGGGCGCAGGGTGCCGGACATCACGGCGCGGTAGGGGAGCGAGAACTGCAGGTGCCGGGTGATCAGCGCGGCGTCCAGGCCCTCGTCGCGGCCGGTCACGTACGCCACGGGCTCGACGGCCGGGGCGTCCAGCCTGGCCAGGTCCCACAGGAGCTGGTACTCGCGCCTGGCGTACCGCTCGCTGATCTCCTTGATCGCGTAGACCTTACCGGAGAGCCGGGCGAACCGCACGACGTGGCGGGAGATGCCGCGCGGCAGATCGACCAGATGATGCTTGGGCCAGTCGGCCAGCGGGACGTCCCAGGGGAGCCGGATGAGGTCGGGGTCGCCTAGCGCGCCAGTGATCTGCAGGGGCATGAACGTCAGGATATGGTGCGTAGGTGGACGAGTTTCTCAACTGGTACTTTTCCGACCGTCCCGTCGTCGCCAGCCAATTGGGAGCCGACGGCTACGACCACACCCTCGGCGATTTCACCGCCTCCGCCTGGGAGAACAGAGCCCGGGAAGAGAGCCGCTGGATCGACCGCCTCTCCGACGCCCCGGCCGGCTCGCTCGACGACGCCATCGACAGAGACCTGGTCCTGTCCCAGCTGAGGGGCTCGGTCGCGCTCGAATCCTGGCCCGAGTGGCGGCGCAACCCGGGCCTGTACCTCTCGGCCGTCTTCGGATCGCTGTTCAACGCCTTCCAGCAGCGGCTCAAGCCGGAGCCCGAACTGGTCGCCGCCGCGATCTCACGCCTGGCCGAGGTGCCCGGCGTGCTGGCCGCCTGCCAGGCCAACCTGGACCCCGACCTCGCCGCGCCGCTGCTGGTCACGCGCGGGCTCAACCAGGCCCGTACCGGCCGCAACTTCCTCACCCGCACGCTCCCCGCGATGGTCGGCGACGAGACGCTGCGCGCCCGGCTGGCCGAGGCCGCCGGACCCGCCGCCGACGCGTTCGACGCGCTGGTGTCCTTCCTCGAAGGCTTCCGGTGCGGCGGCACCTGGCGGATGGGGGAGAAGCTCTACTCCACCCTGCTGCGCGAGCGCGAGATGCTCACCTACGGCGCCGCCGAGCTGCACCAGAAGGGCAGGGCCGCCTGGGCCGACCTGGACGCCCGGATGCGCCGGGTCGCCCTCGGCATGACCGGCGCCGAGGACTGGCGGGCCGCGATGGAGTCCCTCATGGACGACCACCCGCCCACCCTGGCCGACATGCGGGCCGAGTACGAGGCCGAGACCCGGCGGGCCCGCGAGTTCGTCCGCGAGCGCGGGCTGGTCACCTTCCCCGAGGGGGAGGAGTGCGAGGTCCTGCCCTCGGCCGAGTACGCCCGCCCGGTGCTGTACGTCGCCCACTACCTGGCGCCGCCGCCGCTCAGCAGCTCGCGCACGGGCATCTTCTTCGTCCCCTACACCCCCGACGACTTCACCGAGGAGCAGGTACGCCAGCGCCTGCGCACCAACGCGCGCGCCCAGATGCCCTCGATCGCCGTGCACGAGGCCTATCCCGGGCACCACTGGCACCTGTCGTACATGGCGGACAACCCGCGTACCGTCCGCAAGGTCTTCAGGACGCCGTACTTCACCGAGGGCTGGGCCCTGTACGTCGAGAAGGTGCTGCACGAGCAGGGCTACTTCGACACCCCCGCCACCGAGCTGGCCCACCTGGACTTCCGCCTCTTCCGCGCCGCCCGGATCATCGTCGACACCGCGCTGCACTGCGAGGACATGTCGATCGAGGAGGCCGAGACGTTCATGGCCACCAAGGCGTCGCTGTCGCCCGGCACCGCCAGGGGCGAGGTGAACCGCTACTGCGCCTGGCCGACGCAGGCGCCGTCGTACCTGACGGGGGCCATCGAGATCGACCGCATCCGCGAGTCGTTCACCGGGTCGCTGCGCGAGTTCCACGACCGGATCGCCGGCTCCGGCGGCCTGCCGCTGGGCCTGGCCGAACAGGCCGCCCTGGCCTGACCGGCCCCTTTGGCGCCCCCCTGACCCGAGCGCTCCGCGCCGCTCTGACCGGACCGTTCCGCGCCGGCCTAGGCCGGCCGGCGCGGGAAGGCCGGCGGGTTGGCCGCGCGGTCCACGACGGCGGCGAGCTGCTCGTCGGTCAGCACCGCCGGCCTGCCCACGGCCAGCCCGCGCACGTAGACCTCGCACAGCCACTCCAGCAGGCGGGTGGCCTCGAACGCCTGCTCCATCGTCGCCCCGATGGTCACCCCGCCGTGGTTGGCCATCAGGGCGGCCTGCTTGCCCTCCAGCGCCGCCCGCACGTTGGCGGCCAGCTCCGGCGTGCCGTAGGTGGCGTACTCGGCCACCTTGACCACGCCGCCCAGCAGCAGCGCGTTGTAGTGGACCGGCGGCAGCTCGGTCATCGTCGTGGCCACGACCGTCCCGAACACCGAGTGCGTGTGCACGATCGCCTGAGTGCCCGTGGCCTGGTAGACGGCCAGGTGCATGGGGGTCTCCGACGACGGCTGGAGCTCGCCCTCGACCAGGTGGCCGGCCAGGTCGACGATCGGGCACGCCTCCGGGGTCAGCCGGTCGAGCGCCACCCCGGACGGGGTGACCGCCACCTGGTCGCCCTGACGCACGCTCAGGTTGCCCGAGGTGCCGATGACCAGGCCGAGCTCGACGGCGCGCCTGCCGTACTCGCACAACTGCTCGCGGAGGCTCATGGGTGGGCACAGTAGTCGGTCGTCCGAAATACTTCCAGTGCCTCCCTTGTCAGAGGCGGTCGAGCGCCTGGAGCATGAGCCGTTCGAGGTCGACGCGGGTGAGCCGGCCCGGGTAGAGGAGCAGGTGCAGGCTGAGGCCGTCGACCAGGGCGAGCAGGTGCTCGGCGAGGTCGTCGAGGCTGCCGTCGGTGCTCAGCTCGCCGGCCGCGCGGGCCTGGCCCAGCAGCTCCCGTACGGCGGCGCGCAGCTCGTCGGCCTCGGCGCGCTGGACCTCCGCCAGCCGTTCCGAGGCCAGGCTGCGGCTCCAGAAGCTGACCTCCAGCCGGCTCTCCTGGGTGCGCTCGGCGTCCAGCGGCAGGTTGTCCAGCAGCACCTCGCGCAGGGCGGCCAGGCCCGTGACGCCCTCGACCTTGCGCGTCAGCCGCTCCCTGATGCGCTGGTGCGACTGGCTCAGCGCCGACAGCAGGATCTCGTCCTTGTCGGCGAAGTAGTGCGCGAGCACGCCGTTGGAGTAGCCGGCCTCCTTGGCGATGGCCCTGGTGGTGGCGGCGTCGATGCCGTCCCTGACGATCACCCTGCGGGCCGCCGACAGGACCTCGGCCCTGCGCTCATCGTGATCGACGATCTTCGGCATCGGGATCCCCCTCTTCTCGCGGCGACTCCCACCATATTGACTTTTTATTCGGACGTCTGTCTATTTAGTCCATGACCGTCGCCACTGTCGGCGTGCACATCGTCGACATCCTCGCCAGGCCCGTCGAGCGCATCCCCGAGGGCCAGGACACCGTACTCGTCGAGCAGATCCGCCTCACCGCCGCCGGCGCCGCCGCCGGAACGGCCGTGGACCTGGTCAAACTCGGCAACGAGGTGATCACCATGGGCGCGATCGGGGACGACGAGCTCGGCGACTTCCTGGTGGCCGTCCTCGCCAAGCGCGGCGTGGACGCCTCCCGCCTGGTCCGCAGGGCCGGCGAGCAGACCGCCGCCTCGATCCTGCCCATCCGCCCCGACGGCGGCCGGCCCAGCTTCCACGTGCCCGGCGCCAACCTCGGCGTCACCTTCGCCGACCTGGACCCCGACGTGCTGCGCCGCGCCCGGGCGATCCACCTGGGCGGCATGGACGTCACCTTCGGCCTGGGCGACCCCGCCTTCTTCGCCCTCCTGGACGAGGTGCGCGCGGCCGGCACGATCGTCACCATGGACCTGCTGTCGGAGCTGCCCGACCTGCTGGCGATGGCCCGCGCGTTCCTGCCCCACGTGGACTACGTGCTGCCCAACGAGTCGCAGGCGCTGCTCATGACCGGCGACCCCGACGTGGCCACCGCCGCCGCGACCCTGCTCGCCGACGGCCCCAAGGGCGTCCTCGTCACCCTCGGCGCGGCCGGCAGCCTCGTGCTGACCTCCGGCGGCGAGCCCGAGCGGGTGCCGGCGCTGGAGACGGAGGTCGCCGACACGACCGGGTGCGGCGACGCGTACTGCGCCGGCTTCCTGACCGGCCTGCTGCACGGCCGCGACGTGCCGGAGGCCGCCCGCTGGGGCACCGCCGCCGCGGCCCGCGTGGCCACCGGGCTCGGCTCCGACGCCGGCCTCACCGACCTCGAATCCACCCTAAGGACTCTCGCATGACTGACGCCGAACTCCGCGAACGCGCGCTGAAGGTCGTCCCCGGCGGCATGTACGGGCACCTCAACGCGGCCATCTTCGCCCCCGGCTACCCCCAGTTCTTCCAGCGCGGCGAGGGCTGCCGCCAGTGGGACGTGGACGGGCGCGAGTACATCGACCTCATGTGCAGCTGGGGACCGGTCGTGCTCGGGCACCGGCACCCGCGCGTCGAGGAGGCCGCCGCCCGCCAGCTCGCGCTCGGCGACTGCCTCAACGGCCCGGGACCGATCATGGTGGAGCTGGCCGAGCTGCTGGTCGACACCGTGCCGAGCGCCGACTGGGCGATGTTCTCCAAGAACGGCACCGACGCCACCACCCAGGCGCTCATGGTCGCCCGCGCCGCCACCGGGCGCACGAAGGTGCTGATGGCGCACGGCGCGTACCACGGCGCCGACCCCTGGTGCACGCCCTCGACCGCCGGCACCACCCCGAACGAGCGCGCCGACCTGGTCGAGTTCACCTACAACTCGCTGGAGTCCCTGGAGGCCGCCGCCGCCACCGTCGAGGGCGACGTCGCGGCGATCATCTGCACCCCCTTCAAGCACGACTCCTTCGAGGACCAGGAGCTGGTCGAACCCGCCTTCGCGCGCGGCGCCCGCGCCCTGGCAGACCGCATCGGGGCGGCCCTGGTGATCGACGACGTGCGGGCCGGGTTCCGGATCGACCTGCGCGGATCGTGGGAGCCGTACGGGGTGCGCCCCGACCTGACCGCCTGGTCCAAGGCCATGGCCAACGGCTACCCGATCGCCGCCGTCACCGGCACCGACGCCCTGCGCGGCGCCGCCCAGACGCTCTACACGACCGGCTCCTTCTGGTTCTCGGCCGTGGCGATGGCCGCCGCCAAGGCCACCATCGAGACCCTGCGCGACACGGACGGCATCGCCGCCATGGAACGCGCCGGCGCCCAGCTCAGGGAGGGCCTGTACGCCCAGGCCAAGTCCCACGGGTTCGTCGTGAACCAGACCGGCCCGGTGACCATCCCGTGGCTAAGCTTCGACGGCGACGCCGACCTGTCCACGGCCCTGTACTGGAGCGACGCCTGCCTGCGGCACGGGGTGTACCTGCACCCGTGGCACAACTGGTTCATGTCGGCGGCCCTGACGGAGGAGGACGTGGCCCGCGCCCTGGAAGCCACCGACCAAGCCTTCACCGAAACCCGCACCCACTTCGCCTGACCCATCCCCGGTCCCCGCCTGCCGTCGGCCCGCCCGTTGCCTTGGTCACCGGGCGGGCCTGTCGGCGCTTGAGGAAGGCCCTGCCTGTCGGCCGGTCACGAGCACGATTCGGACGTCCGACGCTCATGGCGGCGGGCGCTCAGCATCTCCGAGTGTGTTCGAGCAGGCTCGGCAGGTCGATCACCTCGTGGCCTGGACGGGCGGCGGCGTGACCGTGTAGAGCCCGTCGCGCGAGCCCGAGGCCGGGACGGCCAGTACGAGGGCGGTCGCCGGGAACAGCGGGGACGGCAGCCCGTCGTACGGGAACCACTGCCACGAGCGGAAGACGTGCGGCTCGGTGACCGTCGGAGCGGCGGCGCCCCGGAGCATGGTGACCGCCGCCGTCACCCGTACGGCTCCCTCCGGGTGGTCCAGGGCCACGCCGGTGACGACCGGCGGCCCGGCGTCGCGGATGCCGGTCTCCTCGGCCAGCTCGCGGACGGCCGCCGCCTCGAAGGTCTCGCCGGGCTCCACCGCCCCGCCGGGCAGGCACCACGACAGGGGCTCGCCCGCCTTCACCCGCTCGCCGAGCAGGACGCGCCCGTCCGGATCCGTGAGCAGCACGCCGACGCCTACGATGCGATTCACCGTCAAAACCGACTCCTCCCGCCAAGAGCTGTAATGCTGCCAAAAATCCGGACATGGGGTGAGTGTTGTTGATGCTCACGTAAGGAGACCGGATGGGAGCCGATCCCGAGAGCCGGTTCGAGGAGATCTATGCATTCTCCTACAGACCCCTGCTCGGCTACGCGCTACGCCGCTGCCCCGACCCGGACGACGCGGCCGACGTCGTGGCCGAGACGTTCATGATCGCCTGGCGGCGCATCGAGGAGGTGCCGAGCGGGGAGGAGGCCCGGCTCTGGCTGTACGGCGTGGCCAGGAAGGTGCTGGCCAACCACCGGCGCGGCGAGCGCCGCCACGAGCGGCGCACCGAGGCGTTACGCGCGGAACTGGCCGCCGCGCCCGTGGTCGCCGGGCCGTCCGTCGAGGACCTCTCGCCGCTGGCCCGGGCGTTCACGACGCTCTCCGACGACGACCGGGAGCTGCTCGCCCTGGTCGCCTGGGAGAAGCTGGACACCGGCCAGATCGCCACCGCCCTCGGCATCACCCGCAACGCCGTACGGGTCCGCCTGTACCGGGCCCGCCGGCGCTTCGCCCGCCGCCTGGCCGAGGCCGGGATCGAGCGCACACAGTCCGTCGCCCTCGAAGGGAGCCCGCTGTGAACAGTCCGGAGCGCGCTGGTGGGCGCGGCAAGGAGTCCGTTGTGAACGCCGCCGGTCCCGCGCGCAGGCGCGGCGAGGAGCTCGTTGTGAACATCGCCGATCTCGCCCGGGTGCGCGACGACGAGCTGGCGGGCGTGCCCGCCGGGCAGGCGTCCGGCGCGGGGGCGCGGGCGCTCATGCAGTCGATCACGGCCGAGCCGGTCACGTCCGAGCCGGTCACGTCCGAACAGATCGGCGCCGGGGAGCGGGCGTCCGTCGTGCGCCTGCGCCGCAGGGGGCCGCGCAAGCTGTTCCTGCTGGGGGCGGTGGCGGCCGGGCTGGCCGCCGTGCTCGCCGTCACGCTGCCGTTCTTCGGCCCGGTCACCGAGTACGCCAACGCCGCCGTCACCGTCAAGACCGGCGACGACTTCGTCGACGTCGTCATCACCGACCCCGAGGCGGAGGCGGCGGCCTACACCGAGGCGTTCCGGGCCGTCGGCCTGGACGCCACGGTGAAGAAGATCCCGGTCGCGCCCGAGTACGCGGGCATGCTGTTCGGCCCCGCCACCCCCGGCAGCTTCCCGCCGGGAACCGGCGTGACCGTTCGCAGCGTCGACAGTTGCCCGTCGGCCTGGTGCGGCACGATCTCCATGCCGACCGGGTACCGGGGCAAGCTCATCATCGGGATCGGCCGCCCGGCCCAGCCCGGCGAACGGTACGCCGCCGGCGCGCCGAGCACGGTCGGCGTGTCCGCCGACGGCGTGGCGGGCGTCAAGCTCGTGGGCAAGTCCGTCTCGGACGCCAGGGCCGAGCTCTCGCGGCGCGGCCTCAAGATCGAGTACGTGGTGATGTGGACGAAGCCCGACGGCAGCGGCAGCGGTTACGAAGTGGCCGCGGAGCACGTCAAGGACGACTGGATCGTGGAAAGCGCGATCAAGGTCGCGTCCGACACGGCCGAGGTGAGCGTCGTGGCGCCCGCCGACGTCCCCAAGGACTCCCTTCCGCGGGCCGACCGGCCACAGGACAGCTGGACCCGCCCCTGAGTCACGAACCCCGGCACCGGCCCCGCGGGCGCCTAAGCGCCTTCGGCGGGTGCCGGGGTTTCCCCGTCCGCGCGGGCCGATGATTCCGCGGCGGCCCAGGTGAAAATGCCCTTTGCCATGAGTGACTGTTCGCCAGCCGCTCGGGCGGCGAAAACCTGGGCCCTGACCCGGTGTACTCCCGGGTCGTCAGGAGCGGCCAGCGCGGCCATTTCCGCGAGATGTCCGGCGAGCCGCTCGTCGCCCTCGGAAAGGGCTTCGAGCGCCGCGTCGGCGAGCGCGTGCGGCCCACCCGCGAGTTCCGCCACGGATTTGGCCAGCACCGCCTCGGGGGCCGGTTTGAGATTGGCCGGATTGCCGTCGTACCAGCCGCCGTAAAGGCGCCAGAGATTGCGTACGACGAATTCCGGCTCGTCATAGCGGGCTCGCAGATAGGGCCGGTCGGAATGGCGCTCGGAAGGTTTCACCGAATGCACGATCTCGTCGAGCCGGGCGCCCGCGTTGAGCAGGTCGAGCGTCTGGGTGATGATCGACTCCAGCCATTCGGCCGTCTCCAGCAGCGCCTGCCGGACGCGGTCGGCGCCGAAGACGGGCGCGCCGTGGCTGGGCAGCATGATCTCGGCGTCGAGGGCCGCCATCCGGCGCAGCGCGTGCACCCACTCGCGCGGGTAACGCTGCACCTTCTGGGGGTTGCCGCAGTTGGGCGTGACCCAGATGAACAGGTCGCCGGGCAGCAGCAGCCGGTGCTCGCGCACGTAGCCGACGGTGGCGTCGTCGGTCTCGCCCTTGGCGTGCAGCAGGTCGAAGGTCAGCCCGCCGCGCCGTACGGTCAGCGAGTCGCTGTAGGTGACGTCGGGCCGCCGGTAGTCGGCGGGCCAGCGGAGGCGGGTGTTCTGGAACTGCCGCTGGTTGATCACCGTGTTGTAACCATTTGTCAGCACGTAGCGGTCGAACCGATCGACCACCGCCTGATGGGCGTAGACAGTGGCCCGAGGGCCCGACTCCTCGAACGGTCCGGTGCCGAAGACGTGGTCGATGTGCCCGTGGGAGTAGAACGCGGTGGTCAGCGGCGCCCGGGACCAGCGGCGGACGTCCTCGTGCAGGCGGGCGGCGCCCCACGGGCCGCCGGTGTCGAAGAGCAGCAGCTCGCCCTCGGTCTCGAAGGCGACGGCGTTGCCGAACCCCGGCCACCAGCCCACGCCTTCCGTCACGGTCTGGACGCCCTTGCCCTCCATGCCGGTGTCCACGATGCTGTCGTCAGACTCGCCGCGCCACACCCGGTCCGCGTACTCGATAATCATGTGACCCACCCTGCTTCTAGAACGAGGTTCTAGGCAAGGGATCACGGCAAGGTCACGTCTCGATTGCGCCCCCTTGACGCGTGTCGGCGGGCGTTCGTACGTTCGGGCAAACGTTTAGGAAACTTTCCTAACTGAATCCTCTTCGGGAGCCCCCATGACCCACCCGGGCGAGATCACTCGGCGTCAGCTGCTCCGCCGCATCGGCCTGACCGCGCTCGTGGCCGGGCCCGGCGCGAGCCTGCTGAGCGCCTGCGCGACCAGCGGCGGCGGCGATCAGCCCTCGGCGGCGCCCGCCACGTCGATCGCGGCGTCGGCGGACCCCAAGAACCCCTTCGGCGTCGACGTCAAGAAGCCGCTCGAAGTGGTCATCTTCAGCGGCGGCTACGGCGACTCCTACGCCAAGGACCTGCACGAAGAGCTGTACAAGAAGGCCCACGCCGGCGTCACGGTCAAGCACACCGCCACCCAGCAGATCGGCACCCAGCTTCGCCCGCGCATCGTCGGCAACGACATGCCCGACGTGATCAACAACTCCGGCCCCGAGGCGCTCGACCTGGCCGCGCTGGCCGCCGAGGGCCACCTGGCCGACCTGACCCCGCTCTACGACGCGCCCTCCTTCGACGACCCGTCCAAGAAGGTCCGCGACACGATCACGCCCCTCGTGCTGCAGAACGGCAAGCTCGACGGCAAGGACCTGGTGCTGAACTACACCGTCTCCCACCGGGCGCTGTGGTACAACGCCAAGCTGTTCGCCGCCAAGGGCTGGAGCGTGCCGAAGACCTGGGCCGAGTTCACCGCGCTCGGCGAGACGGCCAAGAAGGAAGGCATCGCGCTCTTCGCCTACCCCGGCAAGAAGGGCCCGTACTACCAGCTCTGGAACGTCCTCTACACGGCCGCCAAGATCGGCGGCAACCAGGTCATCATCGACATCGACAACCTCGTCGACAACGCCTGGAAGAGCGAGGCGGTCAAGCAGGCGGTCACCGCCTGGCTGGACGTCCAGCAGAAGTACGGCGACAAGGCGTACCTGGGCCTCGACCACACCCAGACCCAGGTCAAGCAGCTGCAGAACAAGGTGCTGTTCTACCCGTGCGGCTCCTGGCTCGAGAACGAGATGACCAAGGACATCCCGCTCGACTTCGAGTACGCCCTGGCCCCCATCCCCGACGTCACCGCCTCCGACAAGATGCCGTACGGCGCGATCCAGGTCGGCGTGGGCGAGAACTTCGTCGTCGCGGCGAAGGGCAAGAACCCTCAGGGCGGCCTGGAGTACCTGCGGATCATGCTGTCGAAGGAGGGCGCGGCGGGCTTCACCAAGAAGACCAACAACCTCACGGTGGTGACCGGCGCCGCCGACAGCTCCGAGTTCCCGCCCGGCCTGGTCAGCGCCGCCAAGGCGCAGGAGGCGGCCGGCGAGAACATCATCACCGACGCCCGGTTCGAGGGCTGGTACAAGGAGCTGTTCGACTACGGCTGGGAGCAGACCAACGTCCTGATGTCCGGCCGCATCACCCCCGACGAGTTCTGCGAGCGCATGCAGAAGAAGGCCGACGACGTCAAGAAGGACGACTCCGTCACCAAGCAGACGCGGAGCGCCTGAGCACATGGAGCGGTTGCGCAAGTACGGATTCGTCATCGGGTTCCTGGCCGTCCCGGTCACGCTTTACACGGTCTTCGTGATCAGCCCATATGTGCAGGCTTTCCAGCTCTCGCTGACGAGCTGGAACGGCGTCAGCTCGGTCGTCCGATACGTGGGGCTGGACAATTTCGGCCGGTTGTTCGAGGACGACAATTTCTGGCAGGCCCTGCGCAATCACGGAATTCTCCTGCTGGTGCTGCCGCTCCTGACGATCGTCATCGCCTTGTTCCTGTCGTTCCTGCTGAATCTCGGCGGCGGCACCCGCGGCGCGGGAATGCGCGGGGTGTGGGGGTCGAATTTCTACCGGGTGGTGTTCTTCTTCCCCCAGGTTCTCGCCGTGGCCGTGGTCGGCGTGCTGTTCCAGGCCATCTACCGTCCCGACGAGGACGGTGTGATCAACGGCACGCTGGCCAGGCTCGGGCTGTCCGAGCCGATCGGCTGGCTCACCGAGCCGGGCCTCGCGCTCTGGTCGATCATCGCGGTGATGGTCTGGCAGGCGGTCGGCTTCTACGTGGTGCTGTTCTCCGCGGGCATGGCCGCCATCCCCAAGGACTACTTCGAGGCCGCCTCGATCGACGGGGCCGGCCGCGTGCGGCTGTTCTTCTCCATCACGCTGCCGCTGCTGCGCGACACCCTCCAGGTCGGCTGGATCTACCTGGGGATCGCCGCCTTCGACGGCTTCGCGCTGATCCAGGTGCTGGCGGGCGACCGGGGCGAGCCCGACGGGGCCACCACCATCCTGCCCATCACCATCTACAAGACCGCCTTCGACTACCACAAGGTCGGCTACGCCTCGGCGATGGGCGTCGTGCTGTTCTTCCTGACCGTGACGTTCGCCGTGCTGACGCTCCGCACGACCAGGCGTGAAAGGGTTGAGCTCTGATGGCTTCGCGTGGAGCGGGCAGGCCGCGGCCCGGCGTGCTGAGCGGGCTCTCCCATGTCGCCCTGGCCGTCTGGGCGCTGCTGATCATCCTGCCGCTGCTCTGGACGTTCCTGGCCTCGTTCAAGAGCAACACCGAGATCTTCGGCGACCCGCTCCAGCTCCCGGGGGCGCTGCGGCTGGACGCCTGGGGCCGGGCCTGGGACAAGGCGCACGTCGGGCAGTACATGCTCAACACGGTCATCGTCGTGTTCTTCGGCACGGCGGGCACGATGCTGTTCGGCTCGATGGCGGCGTACGTGCTGGCCCGCTACAAGTTCCTCGGCGGCAAGCTGATCTACTACTACTTCGTCGCCGGGCTCGCCTTCCCCATCTTCCTGGCGCTCGGGCCGCTGTTCTTCGTCGTCAAGCAGTTCGGGCTGCTCGACTCGCACATCGGCCTGATCATCGTCTACATCGCGTACTCGCTGCCCTTCACGATCTTCTTCCTGGCCGCGTTCTTCCGCACGCTGCCCGAGGCGGTCGCCGAGGCGGCGCTGATCGACGGCGCCTCGCACACCAGGACGTTCTTCCAGATCATGGTGCCGATGGCCAAGCCCGGCCTGGTCAGCATCACGATCTTCAACGTGCTGGGGCAGTGGAACCAGTACCTGCTGCCCCTGGCGCTCATGGGCGGCGCGCCGGACAAGTGGCCGCTCACGCTCGGCATCGCCAGGATCTCCACCAGGGCCGGCTACGAGGCGGACTGGCCGGGCCTGTTCGCCGCGCTGAGCATGACGATCCTGCCGGTGATGGTGGTCTACATCATCTTCCAGCGGCAGATCCAGTCGGGGCTCAGCTCGGGGGCGCTGAAGTGAGTTTCGCCGAACACGGCGTGTAGCCGTACGGCTACTCGTTAGAGTGAGGGGCCTTCCGCCAGCACACCCGGGGGGTCCCTCATGCGCGTGCCCGCACTCCTGCTCGTCCTGTTCACGGCCGCCGCCTGCGCCGGGCCGCCGGCGCCGCTCCAGGAGGTCACCAAGCCGAGCCCGCCGGGCGTGCCGGAGCTGAGCGGCGGCGGCGAGTTCACCTCCGGCGACACCGCGGCGATCGCCTACGACCGCCGCCTGGCCCCCGAGGGCGCGCAGGCCAGCCTCACGGCCGAGTCCACCGGCGGCACGACCCGCACCTCGCTGGTGGTGGAGGGCTTCCTGCCCCGCCACCACTACGGCGCCCACCTGCACACCGCGCCCTGCGGCGCCGACCCCGACGACGCGGGCGGTCACTACCAGCACAACCCCGGCCACGCCGACCCGGCCAGCGAGATCTGGCTCGACGTCACCACCGACGGGTCGGGCGCGGGCCGTTCGACGGCCCGCCATCCCTGGAGCCTCGACCCCGCCGCCCTGCCGAAGTCGCTGGTCATCCACGCCAAGGCCACGAAGAAGAGCGGCGCCCACGCGGGCGAGGCGGGCCCCCGGGTGGCCTGCCTGACGCTGCACTAGCCGAAAGGCGTGCATAATTACACAATTACATATTGTGGAGGTCCCGCGTTGACTAGCCGCCAGTGGCAGCCGCCCCGTTTACGGTTGTTCGAGCAGGTGCACCGCCGGGCCACCTGGCTGGAGCTACTCTACGACCTCGTCTTCGTCGTCGCGGTCGCCGAGCTGGCCGACGTGCTCGCCGGCGGGGCCGACGCCGGCCGCGTCCTCACCTTCGTCGGCCTGTTCGTGCCGGTCTGGTGGTCCTGGGCGGGTTACGTCTTCTATGCCAACCGGTTCGACACCGACGACGTCAGCCACCGCCTGCTCGCGCTGCCGCAGATCCTCGCGGTGGCCACGATGGCGGCCAGCGTCAGCGACATCGAGCAGCGCTCGGCCCTGTTCGCGATCTCCTACGCCGCGGCCCGGATCCTGCTGGTCGTCGCCTACCTCAGAGCCGGCCGGCACGTCCCCGAGGCCAGGCCGCTCACCGTGCGGTACGCGGCCGGGTTCAGCCTCGCCGCGGTCATCTGGCTGGCCTCCCTCGCCGTCGATCCGCCGCAGCGGTACGCCTTGTGGGCCGTGGCGCTGGTGATCGACCTGGCCACCCCGCTGCTCAGCCGGGGCCACCAGAGCCGGCTCCCGCCGCAGAGCGAGCACCTGCCGGAGCGGTTCGGGCTGTTCGTCGTGATCGTGCTCGGCGAGGTGGTCGCCGCCGTGGTCACCGGGCTCAAGGGGCACGAGGTCACCCCGTCCGTGCTGCTGGTCGCGCTGGCCGGGGTGGCCATCGCGATGGCCTTCTGGTGGCTGTACTTCGACCACGTCGACGAGTCCGTCGTGCTGCGCACCAAGCTGGCCGGGCAGGTGTGGGTGTACTCGCACCTGCCGCTGTCGATGGGCCTGGTGGCGTTCGGCATCGGGATCGAGCACGCGATCATGCACCCGTCGGGGGCGAGCTGGGCCGTCGGGGTGCCGGCCGCCGTGGTCTTCGCCGTGCTCGGCCTTCAGCACCTGTGCTCGGCCGACCGCCGGGCGGGGGCCGTCCGGCTGGCCGCCGCCGTGCTCGCCCTCGCCTCCTCCGCGCTGCCCGTCGCGGCGGCGCTCCCGCTCCTGCTGTCGTACGGCGCCGCGCAGGTGGGTTACGACCTGCTGCGCCCCTCCCCGGAAGGCACATCGTGACCCAGGAAATGACTCAGGACGTGTTCGACCGCCAGCTCGCCGCCATCGCCGACGGCGACCTTGAGGCGCTGCTCGCCCAGTACCACGACGAGGCGATGGTCGTCCGGTTCGACCGGGCGGCCAGGGGCGCCGCCGAGATCCGCGAGCTGTTCACCGCCTACCTGGCGGCCGGGCCGCGGGTGGAGGAGATCACGTCGCTGCGCGTCGAGGACGACGTGATCTTCTACAACGCGGTCATGACCGTGGGCGGGAACCGGGTCACGACGTTCGGGACGCTGGTCGTCAGGGACGGCAGGATCTGGCGCCAGACCGCCGCCGCCCTGCCGCTCACCTGATCGCCGCCGCCATCGGCTGCCAGGGCGCGGCGTCGAAGATCAACATGATGGTCCGGATCCTGCCGTCCGGGCCCAGCCGGAAGTGCTCGGCCGTGCGCTGGGTGCCGGCCGGTGTGGCGGTGTGCAGGTCGTAGACGAGGGTCGCCTCCGACTCGCCGTACAGCTCGCTGATCAGGTCGACGCCGGTCACCACGCTCACCAGGGCCTCGATGCCGGCCAGGTGACCGGCGGCGTCGGAGGAGGAGACGAACGGGCTCCTGAAGGAGAAGCCCTCGCCGATCAGCGCCGCCGCGGCCGGCACGTCGCCCCGGAGCCTGGCCTCGTGGTAGGCCCTGACCACCTCGCGGGTGCTGCTCATCGTCCCTCCAGGTGCGCCGAGAGCCGCTGCTGGTTGCCGGCCAGGCGCAGGCACCTGTCGAAGGTCACGACTGCAGCTTGACCTGATCAGGTGCGGATGTGAGGGCGGCGACGGTAAGCGTCAGGTGCTGGGTCAGTACCTCGGTGGCGGTGTCGGCGTCACGGGCCAGCGCCGCTTCCTCCAGGCGGCGGTGCTCCGCGGCGCCGTCGCGGGCGGGTGTGCGCCGCGCCGACCAGAGGCGGGCCAGCTCGCCGGCCGTCCACAGCCTGTCGAAGGTGTCCAGCAGCACGGGGTTGCCGCACCCGTCCAGCAGGGTCCGGTGGAAGACGCGGTGTGCCTCCGACCACGCGCTGGTGTAGTAC
The DNA here is from genome assembly GCF_044465525.1 of Nonomuraea sp. NPDC049646. Lineage (NCBI taxonomy): Bacteria > Bacillati > Actinomycetota > Actinomycetes > Streptosporangiales > Streptosporangiaceae > Nonomuraea > Nonomuraea sp. NPDC049646. The sequence goes on from NZ_JBITLU010000023.1 coordinate 127,860, forward strand.
TCGCCTTCCTCCGGCTCGTACGGCGGTGTGCGGGTCAGGCGGTGGTGGGCCGCGCGCACCCGTGCCTCCCAGTCGAGGTCGCCGCGCTCGATCGCCAGGCGCAGCATGACCGGCTCGATCGTACGGCGGGCCTCGGCGATCTGCTGCCACCGCCGGTCGGAGAAGTCGGGGACGGCGAAGCCGCGGTTGGGCAGCCGCACCGCGATGCCCTCGCCCACTAGCCGCACCAGGGCCTCGCGGACGACGGCCAGACTGACCTGGTGCTGCTGGGCCAGTTGCTGCGGCTTGAGCGCCTCACCCGGGGCGTACTCGCCCCTCATGATCGATTCCTGAAGCCGGGTGTGAACACGCTCGGAGAGCATCTGTTTCGTCGAGGGGTCGACCGTCCGCATCATGCCCTCAGGATAGACCATCTGCCAAATAATCGATTATTCGTGTTACAGTCGATGATGTGTGAACGGCGCCCCCGATGGCGCTGCCCACGTCTGCCGACCCATCGGCCGACACCCTCACCACCTGTTCGAAGGACCAGACATGAACAACCCCTTTGCCCGCCTGCCCCAGGTGGCCTCCTTCACCCTCACCAGCACCACGCTGGCCGACGGTGCCCCCTGGCCCGCCGAACAGATGTCCGCAAGCCTCCCCGGAGGCAAGGACATCTCGCCACAGCTGTCGTGGAACGGCGCCCCCGAGGGGACGAAGAGCTACGCCGTCACGGTGTACGACCCGGACGCGCCGACCGGCTCCGGGTTCTGGCACTGGGCCGTGGC